>NZ_CP069213.1:372500-672500 GCF_016834455.1 Shewanella litorisediminis | reverse complement strand
CAAATCGGCTGATAGAGCGCACTGAGCAGCAGCCCCACTACGGCAGCATTCACGCCCGCGACGGCACCGGCCACCCTGGGGCGCTGGCTGAGCCCCTCCCATGCAGGAAGAAACGCCAGCAGCAATAAAAAGCCCGGCAGGAAGATAGTCAGGGTCGCAATCAGCGCACCAAGCACAGCATCCCCGGTCGCTACATCGGCGCCTAAAAAGGTCGACAGGGTAAACATGGGGCCGGGAATAGCCTGGGCGGCCGCATAGCCCGTTAAAAACCTGTCTGGTGACATCAGCTCACCGAAGTGCCCTTCCAGCAGAGGCAGCACCACATGGCCGCCTCCAAACACCAGCGAACCGGCCTGAAAGTTCACTGCCCCCAACCAGGCCCCGCTGCCGCCACTGAAGGATTCAACGCCGTAAAAAGCACCGCCAAGCAGCAGCGTAAAGGCCAGCAGCCAGCCCCAACCAATACCGGCAAGCTTGCCCCCAGCCTCGCCCGCGGGCGTTAAATAGGCCACACCGACCACGGCCGCCAGGGCCAGTACCACAAACTGTACCCAGCTAAGGCCAAACAGCAGCAGTGCTATGGTGCTGGCCGCCATAATCAGTCTTGCTGCCCTGTGCTGGCAAAACTGACGGAACATACCCAGGCAGGCATCCATCACCACCACCACGGCAAGCAGTTTGAGCCCATGAATGAGGCCGTCGAACCAGGACTGTCCCAGCAGATTGGCACTGGTGACGGCCAGCAGATACATCAGCACGGCCGATGGCAGGGTAAAGCCTACAAAGGCCGCGAGTGCGCCGCCCAGCCCACCACGGGTGAGTCCGATGGCAAATCCCAGCTGGCTGGAACCTGGCCCCGGCAAAAACTGCGACAGGGCCACCAGGGCGCCAAAACGCTTTTCATCGACCCAATTGAGCTCATTGACGAATGTCTGTCTGAAATAACCTATATGGGCTGCCGGCCCACCGAAGCTGGTCAATCCCAACATGAAAAAACGCACGAAAATCTGCCACATAGCCTTGAGTTTTCTCCGATTGCAATGGCATCAGAGTATGACATCTTTGTGACCCCAAGTTGACATAAAAAAACCACCGCAGCGGCGGTGGTTTTTCGTTTTGCTGGCCCGGGCATGATTTTCACATCCCGGACCTTGACTGCATTATGGGCAGTTGACGTCTTTCATTGCCAATTACTTGGACAGGAAGCGACGGCGCAGACCCAGAGCAAGCAACATCATCAGTGCCAGAGGACCTGTGCTGCCACCACCAGAGGTGCTGGCAGGGGTTTCAGGCTGAGTCGTCACTGGTGGCTGAGGCTCAACACCATCGGATACCACGGTCAGCATAAAGCTGGTAGACGCGGCATCGCTTGGGTTTTCCACATCGCTCACAGTCACAGTCACTTCCACTTCACCGTGGAAATCTTTTTCCGGGGTGATGCTGATGGTGCTGCCAGAGCGGTTACCGGATACTGTGGCGGTGATGTGCTCACCGGTCACGGTAATCTGGTTGACGCTGTTCTGCTCGTCGGCATAGAGCACTTCGATACCTTCCAGGGTGGTGTTTTCGGCCACACTCTGGTCGGCAATCGCCCCCATGCTGATGTTGCCAGGCACTTTAAGCTCGTGGTTGATCTCGATATCGGCCATACCTTCAACCTGGCTCACGGCGTTGAAGGCCAGGGTCTTGCCTGCGGCACTTGGCTTCACCTTGGTCCAGGCAGTCACTTCAAACTGAGATGACTCAGGGCCCTGATAGTCGTAACAGATCACCAGACCATTCTTGAGTTTTTCATCCAGGTCGTTGAAGGCATATTGCTCGCCCAGGTAAGACTCAAGTGGACCGTAGGCATAAAGACCACCACGGAAGCCCTGCACACCGATGGAGCCACGGGCATCCTGACTACCGAAGTCGATGTTGTCGTAGGCCATCATCATCTCGTACTCACCGTCACCGAAACGGGTATTGGCGTTGAAGATCAGCTCGAAATCGAATCTGTCATCCTGCTCCTCCCATTGGTAAACGCGCTTGGCGTCACGGCCGGCTGACTTGTAGGAACGGGCATTGTCGTACTCCAGAATCGCCCAACCGGTGTTGGTACTGGCGATGGTCATACCCGAGCGCTCATTGATGCTATTCACCAACGGCGCGGCCATGATGGCCTGGGTCGCACCGGCACCCAATCCAAATCCACGCCACAGCATACCTATACTTTCATAGGGGAAGCTCTGGTATGGGAAGATGTCATGCCATGGGTAAAACAGCGGCTGTCCACCCCACAGAGACACAAAGCCATGGGCACGGATGTCCAGGTAGTTCTCACGCCCTGTGTTCAGGTTGTCACTGTTGTTGTACAGGTGGAAGGCATCGTAAGCGCCACGGAATATCACATCCATTGGCAACTCAATACCATTGCGGTACAGAAGCTGGTTGTCCTTGTTTCTGATCGCATTGCCATTGGCATCGTATTCCACCGGCGCAAAACCACCGAACTGAGGATAGAGACGGAACTCTTCCAGGTTCACGTAACCACCGGGGTTGCTGTTGCCAAAGTTCGGCGTACGGCACATGGCATCTTCAATGTTGGTGCTGATCTTGTAAGATGGCGCCAGATCGCTTGTGTCAGGCTGAACACCGCTGATGGTCAGCTTGCCATTTTCCAGGCTGATGTCGGTCACCATGGCGCTGGAAGAAGCCAACACGTCTTCGGCGCTCAGGCTCAGTTCAGCCGGCACATCGGCGCTGATGGTAAAGGCACGGTCAGCACCCGAGTCGTTGGGCAGCACTGTGAAGGTAAACGGAACCACATCCCCTTCCTTGGCCGCAGTCTGAGGTACTTCCAGGCTGACGTCGTCTTTGCCACGGCTGAGCTTGAACGCGGTTTTACCTATGTTGCCGGCATTGACTGCGGAGGTACCGAAGTCAATCAGGGAGTAGTACAGATCCCCTTCCTGCATCTCAGGGATGTTCCAGTTCACCTGAATGTCTACCGGCTCCTTACCATTGCTGGCAGGCACATCAACACTCATGTTACCAGCCACGTCATCGGTGACAACGACAGCGGCATACTGGAAGGTTTCCTCAGGGAAATCATGGTAATTGTTCTGTGCACTGCCCTTGCGGGGGTTATAGAACACAGCCCAGTACTGGCCCTCTTCCGGCTCGTTAATGTTACAGAAGTTGTTGTAAGCGATGTGGTTGGAGACGCACAGCAGTTCTTCGAACGGATCGGCCTGGCCGTTACCGTTATAGTCCTTACCCACATACACCAACAGGTTCGCCTTATCCAGGGTGCCATCCAGCGGAGACTCAGTGGTACCCAGAGACTCGACAATCAGGCGACGGGCATTGGCAGGTACATCTATCGTCACTGTTGCCGTGGCTTCGTCCAGACGCTCTTCCATGGGCGCGGCATTTTCGCCACCCGCGGTCCAGGGGAAAAAGCCATCATTGTCCTTGGGCAATACCAGAGTCTGCACATCGGCTTTAACCGGGGTAAAGATGCGGCTATGGATGCTGTCACCCTCGGGCAGATTAATGCCCTTAAGCATGGCGTTGCCTTCATTACGGTGCGCGGTGGCAGCCAAACGAGCAGGCATCTCGTTCATGTCGTACTTGAACACTACGGGCCAGTGAGCTTCAGGCGACTTGCCGCTGCTTTCCGTGAAGATAAGATTGGAGTGCAGTTCCACTTCGGCATTCGAGAACCAGTCCTGGGTGTCCATGATGGACGCCTCAATTATGATGGTCTGGGTCTCACCGGCCGCCAGGGTGAACTCACTTGGGCTGACCTTGATGTTAACGCCGTTCTGAGAGAACTGAGAGCGGGAGTCGTAGGCCCAGTTCACCACGTCATCGTGGGTCACAGACCAGCTGCCGTCTTTGGTCGCTTTTACAGTACGGATCCACTGACACTTTGGCTTACAGCTGAAGTTTACCAGCTGTGGGATGTTCAGCTTGTGTACTGTGCCGCCATTCAATGGATCGGCCGCGCGGAAGTTATCGGCAGTTTCATCCATGATGAGGCCCGCCTGCACGGCATTGGCAACGTTGATACGGCCAGTACCGGCACGGTAAGTGGACGCAAGTTCGATGTCACCGGTCGCTTCGTTGAGACGACGATACTGGACCTTGTTTTCGGCCGTCATGGCCAGCGCAGACTGGATTTCAGTGGCACTCCAGGAAGGCTGCGCCTGCTTGAGCAGCGCCATGGCACCGGCCACATGGGGTGAAGCCATGGAGGTACCGCTCAGGAAGGCGTAGTCACCTGAGCCTGGGGCTGCGGTGAACGGATGCTCATCGGCGAAGGCGGCGTAGATATCAACGCCGGGGGCGGCAACCGCTGGGATCAGCGCTTCCGGGGTTGATGGGCTTGGGCCGCGGGAAGAGAAAGGCGCCAGCCAATCGGCATTTTCCGGATTCAGCTCACGCTCAATACGGGTGTTGCCAATGGTCAGCATATGATCTGTACCCTTGGCCAGCCAATCGCTCAGACCATAGCCGCTCATGCCGTTGTCATAACGGCCATCCCACTCTTCTTTGGTGATATGGATTGATGGCACAGAATACTTGGCCAGGGCAACCAGTGGGTCGTTGTTGGCGTAGTTGTACATGATCATGCCATCGGCGCCACCGGCCTTGATGTTATCGGCCTTGGCAGTACGGGCAATACCATTGGGGTCGGTCAGGCTGTTGCGCTTACAGACCACAATGACGTCGACCGGATTGCCACTGCTGTCCTGCAGATCGAAAGTCCCTTCAGGGAAGGGGGTGCCGCAGTATTCGTCGCCGAAGTTTTTGGCCTGCACCACCATACCGGTTACCGGGGCATCGTTGATAGCACCGCCGACGATTTCGCTCCAGCGTGGCGCTTCGCTGCCACCCATGGGGTCAGTCAGCTTGGTTTCGACAACCACTTCGCGATCGTGGGTGGTGGCCGCTACGTTCATCAGCCAGGGAGACGCATGGTCGATGGCGCCAAAGTATTCTTTATAGCCAACGGGTTGACCGGAGTTACCGGCTGCGGCGGCAACAGAAATGCCGGCCTCACGGGCCGCCAGGAATGCCAGCTCCACATCATCGCTCCAGGGGTGAGAATCCTGACCACCGATGGAGAAGTTAATCACATCCACACCGTCGCTGATGGCATCTTCGATACCGGCGATCAGCGCTTCACCCGGGCAACCACGGAACTCAGCCACATCGTTGGACGGATGACAAACCTGATAGGACACTATGTTGGCGTGTGGTGCTACGCCACTGATACGGGGAAACAGGCCTTCCTTGATGATGGCGCCGTCAGATACGGCATCGGGCGTTGGCGAAGAGAAAGGTACATCGTAAAGCACGTTACCGGCAGCGGTCGAAGCCACGTGTGTGCCATGGCCCTGATAGTCTTCACCCACGGCTGGACGGGTATCTCCGAATACACCACTGGTGAAGTTGTCGGTGATAACAGGATAAGAACGTACACCAATCAGCTTGTCGTTACACAGGTTCTCGAAGCCTTCTTTGGCACAGTCACCCACGTAGTTACCGGCGCCCCATGGGTTGGTGTGATCGTAACCGTCACCACCGATATCAGCAAAAGAGGCATGGTCGGTGTTCACACCGGTATCCACGATACCGACAATAACCTTTTCACCCTTGTAAGGCATGGATTGAGTAACGCTGCCATCCCATATCTTGTTGGCCTGGATTAACTCAGGGCCCGTATCAGACAGCAGCTCATAGGTCTTGGCGCGGCGCACTGTGGCAACACCGGCAACCTCTGACATGCGCTTGGCTTCGTCTTGAGTCATGGCCATGGAGAAACCGTTTACCGCATTGGTAAACTGGGCACGCACTTCGCGATGGCCCACCACCGAAGAAGCCGCTGCCAATACCTCGTTTTGTTTGCTCAGCAGTTGTGAGCGATAAGCGGCCACTTCTCTTGATGCAGGCTTACCGGCAACAAAGAGTTTGCCTTTGCCACCTTTCGCGCTGCGAGCCTGAATAGCAACACCGGAGTTGGCCAGCGCTTTGTCGCGCAGGGTAACAATGTAAACATGTTCACCGCTGAGGCCTTCTTCGAACTCGAAGCGACGGGACTGCGGCGTGATCTGGATGTTAAGACCTTCACCCTGACCAAGGCTATCCTCGGTAACGGGTGAAGGGCTTTGCAATTGGGCGATTTGTTCAGTAGTCAGCTTCAGGGGTTCGAGTTTGTGCTGCTCGTTGACGTTCAAGCTGGCCGCCGCATACATGCTGCCAGCCCCATAAAGGGTCGCTACCACAGCACTGGTTACGAGGTTCAGTTTCAAGACGCTATCTCCGATGTTGTTATTGGATTGCTTACTCGTCCGCCGGTGAAAAACCGGTCAGGAGGGCATCATCTAAGCACCGTCTAAAGGAAGAACCTCAACACTTTGATGTAGCATTTTGTAGACAAAATTCACATTTGATACAAAATCAAAACATTCCGGTCGAATGTAGCATTTTGTAGTCTTTCTCAGTATTTGCTGGAGAGCACAGATTATCGTGATAATCTCTGGTTAAAAGCCCGAAAAACACACAAACTTCTTTATAAAGCGCTAACAAAAAGAACCCATGAAACCCCTGATACTGTTTATGCTGATGCTGTCTCTGGCTTTTCCGCTGAAAGCCGAAGAGTTGCAAACAGTGACACCGGGAGACTGGCAAGTCTCGCTGGCCCTTGGCTATGGCATACTGGAAAACCCCCGTAAGAAAACCGAAGACATCACCACCTATGTACTGCCAAGCTGGTATTACTACGGCGAAGATTTTTACGTTGAAAATTTCACCCTGGGTTACAGCCTCTACGAAACCGACTGGTTGAGTGTTGATGTACAGGGGCAGTTAAACGATGACGGTATCTATTTTGAGTACGATGGGTTTGGCAAGTTATTGCTGTCCGATATCCTCGGCTACAAACCCAATAATGGCCCCATCGTTCGTCCGGGGGTTGAGCCTCCCAAGCTTGAGCCTGTAGAGCGCAAACTGTCATATCTTGGCGGCCTCAGCGCAACCTGGTATACGCCGGTGTTCGACCTGACCACAGGGGTGTTTTACGATGTGACCGGGGTACACAACGGCTATGAGTGGCAACTCAGTGCCAGAAAATCCTTCGCCTGGTCCTGGGGCGCTGCCGGCATTGAAATTGGCGGCGTATACAAAAATGCCGATTTGGTGGACTACTACTATAACGTGACTCAAGCCGAGTCCGGCGCCAGACGCCCACCCGCGCCGCTGGAAGCGGCTACCAACTGGCACGTTAAAGGCGTGCTGAATATTCCCCTGAGCGACAGTCTGAACTTTGTTCTCACCGTCAATCACACCCGCCTGGGTAAAGCCATACGAGAGAGCGCTCTGATAGAAAGAGACGACCTGTTCTCGGGTTTTGCCGGCGTCAGCTACAGTTTCTAGGAGCGGGTATGGGAAAGGTTATCTCGCTGTTGTTCTTGCTGTCACAGCTAAGCATAGTTCCACTGGCCATGGCGGATCAGTTGAATGTCGCCCCCAAAGCCTGTGCCACCAGCAGCGAAGCACTTCCCTGTCGTTTCAATATTTCGGTACATTACCAAACAGATACAGAGCAGAATCTGTGTCTATGGCTTAAGCATGAAGCACAACCCCGTCGCTGCTACACGGGGATGAAAGAGCTCAGTGAAGAACTCTCGTTGGCACTGGAGAAAGATGCCACCATCGAAATCCGGGACATGAATTCCCGCGTATTGCTTTCAACCCAGGTGTCGGTGGTCTTGTTTCAACCACCACAAAAACGTAAACGCAGGGGGCTGAATTGGGATCTGCTGTAAAACACACACTGTTGCTGATTGAAGATGATTTGCCCCTGGCAGAACTCATTGTGGATTTTCTCGAGGCCGAGGAGTTCAGTGTCATTCACGCCGAGTCCATCGAAGATGCCTTTACCCAAAGCATGGGGAAGAAAATAGAGCTGGTGCTCTGTGACGTGATGCTACCCGGGCAGGATGGCTTCAGCGCCTTTCCAACCTTGTCCAAAAAGGTAGCTGCCCCCATTATTTTTATGACGGCACTGGCCGCACCGGAAGACGAAATCTTTGGCCTGGAGCTTGGCGCTGCAGACTATATCAGCAAGCCCGTCGTCCCCAATCTGCTGCTTGCCCGCATCCGCGCCCGGCTCAATCGTCCGCCATCGACCCCAAGTAACAGCCAGATTTGGGAACAGGACGGCCTTATTCTGCACAAGGCACATCAGCAACTGTGCTTTGCCGACATGAATTATCCGTTAACGACCCAGGAAACAGAGCTGATGTGGGTCTTTGTGCACCATTTGGAACAGGTGCTGAGCCGTGAATACCTGTTCGAGCAAATTATTGGCCGCGAATACGATGGCCTCGACAGGGCGATGGATCTAAAAATTTCCCGACTGAGACGCAAACTGGAAAACATAGGTATCCAGGGTCTGGCCATTCGCACCGTCCACGGCCGGGGTTACCTGCTGAGCTTTGCGACTGCCGAGATATGAAACCCCAGCTTATCCGGCTGTTTGTTCTTATCATCGCCTCCTGCGCCTTTATCGTTTGGTCCTTTAACCTTATCTACAGCGCGTCCGATGAAGCCTATAGTTACAGCCTGGATGCCGATGCCCTGCTGAAACAGGGACGCCTTGGTTTTCGGGAGCTGCAACCGGGCAGCATCGCCTTTGCTCCCGAGCTGCAAACCCGGCTCGACAGCGGCGAAGTCATTTCCCTCACCCATCAGGATGGCAAGGAATTTTATTATCTGCGCCTCGATAGTGGCCACATCCGGGAAATGGGCCCCATCAATCCCCAGGCGCAGCATAGCCAGCTCAACGCCCTCATTCCCCTGCTTTACGCCTCATTAGCGCTGGCAATACTTTTGCTGATCGGAAGGGTTTTCAAAGATTTAAGCCTGCTTCAGTCACAGGCGCTGAGTTTTGGTGCGCACCCCAAGCGTATCAAAACCGGCATAGGGCACCGCTCTGCAATTTATCCCCTCGCCAAGAGCTTTGAAACCATGACAGGGCAAATCGTCGACTTTCTGGAGCTGCACCGGGATCTGTCGCGGATTATGTCCCACGAGATACGCACGCCCTTATCACGGATGCGGTTTGTACTCGAGCTGGCCCGGGCGCAACTGTCTGAGAAACACAGCGCGCGGCTGGAAGAAGACATCAATCAAATCGAGGCCCTGACCAAGAGCTACCTGTCGTTTGCGCGGGTTGAGCACCAGCAGCCCAGTCAACATCGCCAGTGGGTCAATGCCGCTGAGTTTATCAAAGCCATGGCAGATAACTTTGCCGTCTATGCCCCCAAATACACAGTGCACTGCCACGTGGACTGCACTGCAAGTGGTGACAAGGTGCTGCTGGATCCTCTGAGCATGGACTTGGCTGGCCAAAACCTGATTGCCAACGCATTGCGATTCGCCAGCGGCACTATCAAGCTGACGCTGATTGCCGAAACCCGCCATTGGCGGCTGACCGTAGAAGATGATGGCCCGGGTATTCAGGAGCCGGGCAAAGACTTGCGCCAGGCATTTCAGCGCGGCAGTAAGCAGCAGAGTGCCGGGTTTGGCTTAGGCCTCTATATCGTGCGTAAAATTGCCATCTGGCATCAGGGCAAACTGATGGTGGAAAACTCGGCCGAGCTTGGCGGCGCGTCCATCAGTCTGCGTTGGCGCAGGCCACTTCCTTGATAAGCAGACACAGCACCTCAAAGTGGTCGCTGTGGGGGAACATATCAAACAGCTGCACCCGGGCGATGCGATAGCCTGAAATCAGGGCCAGGTCTTCTGCCAGCGTCTCTGGGTTGCAACTGGAATAAATGATGGCTTTTGGGCCAAAGGCCGACAAACGCTCACAGAGTTCCTTGCCAGTCCCCCGGCGCGGTGGGTTCACTATGATGACCTCGGGCACGTCTTGCGCCTCTTGCCCCATGGCAAAGCCGGTGGAATCCAGTGCCGCAAACGACAAATTATCCAGCCCCATAGCCGCTGCCGAGGTTTTGGCGCAGTCGATGGCTTCGGCTTCAATTTCAATTCCTGTCACCGGCAGCTCATGGCTGGCGCAGTGCAAACCAAAGCCACCCACACCGCAGAACAGATCCCACAGGCTTTTAGGCTTTAGCTCATCGACCCACCGGGCAGCCGTGGCATAAAGGCTCGATGCCACCTCGGGATTGGTTTGAAAAAAGCTTTTGGGGCGGATAAAGAGTGGCACCCCGTTAAAGACTTCATCGAGGCGCGTGGCTTGGGTAAGAAAGATTTCCTCTTCGCCTTCGAGCCTTGCCATGTGCACAGGCTGCAGGTTCACCGAGACCACCTTGATGGCCGGGAAGTCCGCCATCAATTTCGGCAATTCTCGCTCGATACGGGGAATGGCATCCTTGCTTCTGAGCACAAATCGCAGCATAAACTCACCGCGCACTGCACTGCGGGTCAGCAAAATAAACTTAAGTTCGCCCTTGGCCTTATCGACTCTATAGGGAGGAATACCCGCGCGGCGGACAAAGGCCGTCAGCTCAACCAACAGGGCCTGCATGTCTTGTGGATACAGGGGGCAATGGCTGAGGTCGACGGGTTGACCATCGGGCCCCGGGATCCCCAGTACCGGAGCATGGGCAGCACCCATGACCACCATTTTTGCCTTGTTACGAAAGCCAAACTCAGGACCGGATACCGGTGCCAGCCGCTCGTCCACCGCCAGACTGCCAAGCAGTCGGGTAAGCCTGGCCTCTTTATCAAGCAACTGCTCACTGACAGGCTTGGGCATCAGACGGCAAGACTGACAAAGTCCCCGGTTGAAATAGTCACAGCTCACGTTCGGCTCCCACATCGAAAAACGGCGCACACTTTAGCCTGTTTGCGCCATAAAATCATCCCGGTTCACCGGACAGCTGAGCGGCAATTTATCGACATCGGCAATCGCGGTTCTCTCCCCTAGCTGTTCCCTTACCCAGTCAAGCACCTCTGCAGAACTGCTGCGAAAGGTGGTCAGCTTACCGCCGTAGAGGCTGAGCAGTCTGGGGTGAGAGCGGCAAGTGTGCATCAGGGTGTCCCGCGGCGCGTGAAAAGCATCACCGCCGCTGCGGGGTAACACCCTCACCCCACAAAAGGTGTCTGCCACTTTTTTATCAAGCTCATCAACGCCTCCAGCCCTGGGGAAATAGTGGGCATAGAGCGCCAACAGGTAGCGCCTTTCAGCTTCGGTCACGGCAGGTTTGTTATCCAGCTGAGTTAAGCGGGTCTCAGTGGTGCCGACCAGGGTTTTACCATACCAGGGCATGACAAACACCACCCGTTGGTCGATGGGGGATTCCAGATACAAGACCCCTTCTACCGGCGGAATATCCAGCAAAAGATGCGCGCCCTGAACCCAGTCAATCTCCAGCGCCGATACCGCTGGCGTCACCCGCGCCAGCAACTGGTTCACCCAGGGGCCGCAGGCGTTGATGACCACGCCAGCCTGTATTTCATGTTGCTGCCCCTGCTGGGTAAAACTTACCTGACAGCCCTCACCGCGATGAAGGATATGCCCAACTTCAGCCTGTTCAAACACATCAGTCCCGAGCAGGGTTGCACTGTGCGCCACCGCTTCACACAGGAGCCTGTCGTCGGTTTGCGCATCCCAATATTGGAACACTGTCTCAAGCCCGCAATCGTTTAGCCCCTGCAACCTGGACCACTGAGCCCTGGTCAGGGTTTTAAAGCGTCCGAGGGCATCGAATTCACTCAGCAAGCCGTAAAGGGACAAACCGGCCCTGATGGTGAGTGCGCCACGGCGACTATTGCGATATACGGGAAAATAAAAGGGGACTGCCTTCACCAGAGACGGCGCCAGCCTGAGGAGCGCACGGCGCTCTTTCAGCGACTTGCGCACCAGGTCCACCTGCATCGTCTCAAGGTATCTCAGCCCTCCATGGATGAGCTTGCTGGAATTGCCGGAAGTCGCTTCGCCTATCCGCTGCCGTTCAATCAAGGCGACAGAATACCCGGCCGCCGCAGCAAACTGCGCGATGCCCACGCCGGCAATACCGCCGCCCACCACCAGCACGTCCACTCGCTTCATCCTATGGATTCCCGCTCCAACAATTTGGCCGCTTTGTCACACAACCTTTTCAGCTCGGCCAGTTCATCGAGTCCGGTCCCCACCATGCAGCGCATTCTGTCGGGAATATCCCGGGCGCCGCGCTTGAGGAGCCTGCCGTCGTCAGTTAAATGCAACACCCTGACCCTTTCATCCTGAGCAGATCGGCCACGGGTAACCAGGCCTTTTTGCTCCAGGCGCTTAAGCAATGGCGTTAAGGTGCCCGAATCCAAATGCAACCGCTCTCCCAGCGACTTCACACTGAGGCCTTCTTCTTCCCAGAGCACCAACATCACCAAATATTGGGGATACGTCAGTCCAAGCCCATCCAGAACGGGACGATAGGCGCGGATCATCGCATTACTCGCCCGATAGAGCGAAAAGCAGACCTGTCGGTCCAAAGCCAGAGTATCTTGCACCTGAAGCCTCACATCGATTTACATTGCACACAAATTAGTTGTGTTATAGCAAAAAAAACGGCCATATGGCGAGCCAATTTCAGTGAAAAATGACAATTTACCCCAGCCAAATTACTGACACCCAAACACCGAAAAGAGAGACAGAGACAGCCAGGTCGCGGCGTTGGTTTTCTGACGTTTTTTACACGTAAAAAACCACCGTGTTTGCCTCTGTATACAAATTGAATTCCGGTAGGCTTTCCCTTACAGTGACAGGCCTAAAGAACCCAGATTTTACAGGATTTTGTTCTTTAAAGGTGAAGGATGCTGAAATATATAACTATCATGATAGGCCTTGCAGTATTTGGCGCCAACGCCAGCTGTGAAGGCAGTACAGAGCTCGGCGCTGTGAATTTCGACAAAAACAGCTCCTACTTCGACGCCACGGGCACTGCTACCCTGAAACAACTGCTTGAAACTCAGCAAACCAGTGCCGACACTGGCAATGGGTATCTGTTGCTTGAATTTGAGTTCAACCGCAATGCCGGTGACGATGCGCTGCAAAAGTACAATATGTGGCTCGCCGAGCGCCGCATTGAGCGGGTTAAAAGCTATCTAACCAATGCGGGCTTTGGTGCCGTCATGGTGAGCCGTATTCGCACGGCGGTAGACACAGAGAGCCGCGCCCTGGCCCTGAAATGGTGTAAAGCCACCGATGAAGAGCAAGGCCAAATGTTGGCAGACGCGTCAGTAGCAGTACATCGCCTTTGAAATCACGATTTTTTTCAGTGGAATGAAGGGCATCTTGATCTCAATTCCGGTATTTTTCTGATGTGTTTTACAGTTTTGAAAGCATGATTTAGCCCGCCATGGGGATTTCAGTAAAGTAGAGTCAGAGGTTTTGTCTTTGCTTCCCACCACAGGTGGGTCTGGAGGCCATATGGTCCGCGCACTCTTGCTTTCATTGCTGATGCTCCTGTCAGTTCCGGCGTTTTCTGCCACAGAAGATCTCTCCACATCGCCGGTTTGGCACCAGGTGGATGCCGACGGTAAACCCGTAGTAAAACTCTACTTTTTCTGGTCCAAAACCTGCCCACACTGCGCCGAGGCACATCCCTTTATCGATGCATTGCCAGAGCAGTATCCGTGGATTTCCCTCGAGTCTTATATGATCACGGCGCCCGGTGCCCGGGAAAAATGGCAGGCCGTCGCCAAGGCTACCGGCACAGAGGCCCGCTCAGTGCCCTATTTCGCCATTTGCGGTAAAGCCAGCGTGGGATACAGCAGTGCGGATGTGACCGGGCAATACCTGCTCGGACGGCTCAAGGAGTGCTATCGCAGCCTGGGTGGCGTGGTCGGCGATGATGCGTCAGTGATACACGCGGCCAGCACAGGAGAGCAGCCACTGTTTGGCACCTGCAGCTCCGCCGGTGAAGCCGGAACCTGCGATCTCGGTGAGGAGGCCGCCAGTTCAGATGTGCAACCGGTTGAGTTACCCTTTATCGGTGTTGTTACACCGGACCAGCTATCTTTGCCGCTGCTGACCCTGGTGCTGGCCGGAGTCGACGCCTTTAATCCCTGCGCCTTTTTCGTCCTCCTGTTCTTACTGTCCATCATGGTCAACGCCAAGAGCCGCAGTCGCATGCTGATTGTGGGTGGCATTTTCGTGTTCTTCTCAGGCTTTATTTACTTCCTGTTTATGACCGCATGGCTCAACATGTTTGAACTGCTGGGAGCCGATGGCGATGGCGGCAGCATCATTTTCGCCGCAGGCTTGTTGGCGCTGGTGGCGGGTACAATCAACATCAAGGAATTTTTCTTTGAAAAGGGCGACGTCAGTCTGTCCATGTCGGCCGAAAAACGCACCGGGCTGATTAAACGCATGGGCAAGTTATCCAGTGCCAGCTCCATGACCGCCATGATATTGGGCACCACAGTGCTGGCTATTCTCGCCAACGCCTACGAGCTGCTCTGTACCGCCGGCTTCCCGATGATTTATACCAGTGTGCTGGCCATGCACGAGCTGCCCGCGACAGAGCGCTATTTTTATCTGGTGATGTACAACGTCGTCTACGTGATCCCACTGGCATTGATAGTGCTGGTGTTTGCCCTGACACTGGGTAAGCGCAAACTGAGCGAGAAGGAAGGTCAAACCCTCAAGCTGATGTCAGGCATCATGATGGTCGGCTTGGGCGGCATGCTGGTACTGGATCCCACATCACTGCAAAATGTGGTGCTGGCGGTGGCGCTGATCCTGGGGTCTATCGGCATTACCAGCGTGTTGATTATTGGGCGAAAGTTACTGACCGCCCGTCAAAGCTAATGCCAAAGGCGCCATGCTCCGTTGCAATGAGCCCTTGCAATGAGCCCTTGCAATGAGCGGCTGTGGCGCTAAAGTTTACTGCATGGTGGCCGATAAACAGTTATCGACCACATGCAGTCAGGAGGAGTCTTCCGTCGATGAGCATCAACAGCATTGAACCCAATCTGAGCCACGGCGCTATCGGCGTGAAGGTGGCACAATTGGCAAAAGATCAGCAAAAAGTGGAAGGGCAAATCGCCGTTGACCTGATTGCTGCCGCCACTGCGCCAGCGCCAAAAGCCGAACCCGTTGGCAACATTGGCCACAATATAGACACTACCGCCTGACCTTCAACGTTCGATGCGGGAGGCAATGGCCTCATCCAACAGCGCCTGCTGCTCTCGAGCCAGGCGCTTTTGTTTTTCTGCCGCTTTTTCATCCATATACTGCTCCACCTGCGCCTCACACTGGCGCCTGTCACTCTCGGGGTCATAAGGATCAGTGTCAGTGGGCGTTGTTGATCAAATCATTGCGCGGATAGCAACTGCCCCAAGGTCTTGCTAAGTTTAACGACCAGCGCCCCTTGAAGGCATTCCCAAGCTCAGCATTTTGTTCATGGCCTTAACTCCGGCTTGATTACTTTGGACCAGAGAAGGACTGAAACATAGAAAGACTCAGCAGGTACCGATACAAGGATTGTCCCTACACACAGATAGGGGCTGATAGGACAGAGGGTGGGGTACGCTTAGTATTAAAAAGCACACCTCCCCCCTGAGTTTCTGCGGTTCAACATTAAAGCTTGAATTGGGACGTCGCGCTTTGTAGCTCTTCGGCAAACTCAGATAGCTCAGACGAAACCTGATGCACTTGATCCAGAATATTCAGGGTTTGTTCGAAGGACGCATTCATATCAACCACATTATCCACCACCCTGGAGGCCACCTGAGACTGCTCATCGGTTGACCTGGCAATGTGGGTGTTCATTGCATTGATACTGACAATTTGCTCCTGAATGGTCTTGAGTGCCATTCCCGTCTTTTGTGCATGCTCCTCGTTTTCACTCGACTTGGACATAGCCACAGTCATGGTGCTTACCGACGATTCGGCAGCGCCCTTTAGCCGCGACAGTACCTCACGAATTTCCTTGGTGGCATCGGCAGTTTTAGATGCCAGCGCGCGTACTTCATCTGCGACCACCGCAAAACCGCGCCCCTGCTCTCCAGCCCTGGCCGCCTCAATGGCAGCATTCAGTGCCAATAGGTTAGTTTGCTCAGCGATGGAGGTGATAACATTCAGAATCGAACTGACGCTTTCGGTATCCCTTGCCAACTCATTGATAGCGGTCGCCGCATGCTCAATTTCGCGATTCAGCTCAAGGGAAATGTCCATGGTGCGCTGTACCACGGCCATCCCGTCAGTGGCCTCCCGCTCGGCTATTTGCGCGGCATCTGCGGCCTGGCTGGCATTATGGGAGATATCAATTACCGACAATCGCATCTCTTCCATAGACGCCTGCACAGTTTGAGCATCGTGGCTCTGACGCTGGGTAGCCCCTGTTGCCGTCTCCATCTTGTCTTTCAAATCATGGGCGTTGTTGAGCAGCGGTGCCGTCACATTCACCACCCTTTGGATGGAGTCCGCCAAGAGCCCTAGGAAGCGATTGAAGTTACCGGACACCTGCCCCAGCTCATCGCGACTACTGGCGGGCAACTGGTGGCGCAAATCCCCCTTGCCATTGGCCAACTCACCAAGAGAATGGGCCACACCTTTGGCACTGGCACTGATGGCCCGAGCAATAGACATAGTCACTATGGCCATAAACAACAGCAGCACCACCCCCACCACCATGGTCAACCAGAGACTGTTTTGCGATCTGTCTGCAGCTTCTTTGATGGAGTTTTTGAATTCCAGTACCTTAGCCTGCTTGTATTGCTGCACATGACCCAGCAGGGCTTCATACACAGCGGACTTTTTCTGACTGATGGCACCTATGTTGGCCATATCTGCAGAACCATCCAACATGCTCTTTGCCAAGCCAGAGGTTATCTGGTTGTAATTGGCAAGCTGCGACTGCATCTGTCGAAGCGTGTCGGTCTCTTTTGTGTCTGAGCTCTGCAACAGCGTAAGGTTGGCCGCCAGGTTTTCATGCAGGCCGCCTGCTTGCTCCAACAGGTCTTCATCGGCAAATGACACCGCCTGGGTGTATACCTCCTCGAGCCGCTGCACCAACATCAGATTTTGGTTCGCCAGCTCAACCCGCTGGTAAATCTTCTCTTCCATAAATCCCAGGGTTTCACGATTTTTATTGATAGAGACCAGGCTAATGGCGAGATTCACCGCAAAGATGATCACAGAAATGATGAAGATGACACCGACTTTTTTAAAGATGGGAAGGTTATTAAACCATGTCATAGACAGCCCCTTAAAAGGGGTGCCGACCTGAGTCGGCACCGCCAGTTAGAACTCGGCAACCACCTTTACCGAGCCATTTACCTGACTACTATCAATATAGCCAATAATATTGGGATTGGAGGACACCAGCCCCAGTACCTCTTCGGCAGTAGCCACTTCCTTGGGAGGAGTGCCCTTTCCTGTAAAGACCTTCTGTGACCAGTATGACTTGAGTTGACTGGATGACTTACCCAGTACATTGGTATCGAAGGCTTCCCTAACAGGCCCGGACTCTATGTTCACCGGCACGGCCTGACTGCCGCCGGGGAAGGACTTTGTTTTGCCCAGATAAATATTCTCAATCGCCTTTTTATCAATAGTGTCGCCATTACCTGGATGCACTATCACGGCTACCCCGGCCCAGGCCTGCATGGCACTCAGGCATAAAAGGATGGCAGAAATCACGGTTTTCATGGCTCTCTCCTAAAATACCAGGTCTATACCCAGGCTGATTGACTTGGAGTCCCCGGCAACCCGCCAGGAGTCGTCGGTACCGGCCCCGGTTCCGTCGTCTTTTACATCGTCATATTGAATTTTAAAGGCGGCCGATGGGTGGAAATCCCAGCGAAGCCCCACAGAAGTGGTGTTGTGGATTTCACTGCCATCATCAAAGTCGGAATAAGAGACAAAAGGCATGAAGTCTTTAATGCGATAACCCAGAGTCACCAAATAGGTATCGAGATCTGAGTCTTGAAGGGTCAAGCGATTGATTTCAGTCAGCACCACCAGATTGTTCCAATCGATGTTGACCGACAAACCATAAAATTTTCCATCACGTTCGGTTTCGCCGTCCCACTCCACCTGTTCACCACCAATGTAGCGCTCGTTGGTGTACTGCATATGGGTGAGACGTATATCCAGCCATTCATAGTTAAGCTGCACCACCACGCCGCCAATGTCTTTCCAGATTTCCCGGGTGGACTCGCCAAAAAAGAATTCCGACAACAGCTTGTTGGGTTCATCATCTTCGCGGCCAAAATACACCTGACCTGTCAGCGTCCAGTCCCCTATTAGGTAGTTATAAAGGGCACTCACGCCTGTGTAGTTAAAAATCTGCCAGGTGTAATTGTCTGCGGGTGGCCTAATCCAGGGATAGGCGTAACCCACATCAAAGAAATCGCTGTAGTAGTAAAGCGGTAGGCGCTTTTTACCGGCTTGTAATGTCCAGTGTTCGTTAAGCTCATAGGACAAATAAGCCCACTCAAAGTTGGCAGAAAAGTCGTCTGCGCCCCGGGAGACGATTTGCGCCGTAGCGGAAAGTCCGTCCAGAAGGTCAGCAGAAATTTGCAGGCCAAACAGGGTGTCTGGTTCAAAGCTGAACTCCTCCGTGTAGGCACCCACCAGTGGATAATCGGCCAGGAAGGTAGGTTCGAGCCCAAACTCTTCAACCCCACTGCCTTCCAACACCTTGCCACCGACAACAGAGGCAAACCCGGATATATTAATCTCAGCCAACGCAGGCGCAGAGAGCAGCAGCGAGCCGAGGCAGACAGCCAATTTGTGCTTCATACAAAACCCTTTATTTGTCAGGTGTATCCGACTTTAAGCTTAGGCGCGAGCAACAAATTGACAACTTTTTAACTAACTTTAATGAACAAAATCAAGAAAAGCCGGTCTAAACCGCCATCTACTCCCCTGGCGATGCTGATTGTACATAGCGGTTACGGCCGTCTTCTTTGGCCCGGTAAAGGGCCGCATCGCTTGCCTCCAACAAGGCTGCGGCATCCATTCCCCGCTGCCACTGCACCAATCCCTGGGACACAGTAATATGGGCAGCAACCTGAGAGTCCGGGTGCGGCATGGCGGCCTTGGCCAACAATCTGGCGATGCGATCGGCAACCTCCGCCGCGCCTGTTACCGTGGTTTCAGGCAACAGCACTGCAAACTCTTCACCGCCATAACGCACGGCCAGATCCCTTGGTCTTGCTGCCACATCGGATAGGAGCTGCCCAAGCTGCCGCAAACAATCATCTCCGGCCTGGTGTCCAAGCGAGTCATTGAGCCGTTTGAAAAAGTCGATATCCAGTAGTATCAGACTTAATGGATGCCCGGTTCGGGACGCGGCCCGTATTTCCTGATTCAGAATTTCATCAAAATGACGCCTGTTACTCAGACCTGTGAGGCCATCCAGCAGGGCCATACGGCGAAAATGCTTTACCAGCCGCTGCTTTTCCACATTGCGGCGCACAGCTTTTTGAAACCATTTAAAGATCACCCGCTGGGCACTCATGATGATCAAAAACATAAACAGGGCGCGCATGACACTGAAGTAAATGCTTTCTGGATAGACTTCGTAGCGATAAAAGGCCGAATAGAGTAAAAAAGGCGCCACCGCTGCGGCAGTCAGTTTCATGCTGGGAAAGAGTGCAACAGCCATGGCAAGGCTGAGCACATCACTGAGGGACTCTATACCCGGCAACACCAAAAGCCCCATGCCTCGCAGCAACGACATAGACACCAGCCAACTGATGACCAGCGCCGCCAAAAAGAAAAGATTCCAACCGAGGCTCCTCGACCAGGAAACCTTGGCAAACCTCAGCCCCAAATGCGCCAGGCAGAGGGTGCCGGGTAGCAGCATCAGGGTAAAGACGGCATCCCGCCCCAAGCCGAGGTTGGGATCCAGCGCGATATTAAGACCGACGGCGCTCAGCAGCACCAGGCTGATAAAGCTCAACCATTGAAAGCTGACCAACAGGTATTGGCGCGATTCGTACTTGAGCGCTTCATCAAACGACAGTGATTCTTTATCCACTAAGATTTCCGATACTTACGAAGATGATTGGATGACTATAGCATGTGCTGCGCACCATTCTAGGTGTACACCCGTATCAAGCAGCGACAAAAAAGCCGGCAAGATGCCGGCTTTTGAGTTGGTTGTTATCAGGCTGCTGCTGAGGTATCGGCCTCGCTGTGACGGATAAGGTAATCAAAGGCCCCAAGGCTCGCCGCCGCACCACTGCCCATGGCAATAATGATTTGCTTGTAGGCCGAGTTGGTCACATCACCTGCTGCAAATACACCGGGCAGCGAGGTTTGGCCGCGCTCATCCACGACTATCTCTCCGCGAGGAGTCAACTCCAGGGTGCCCTTGAGCCATTCAGTATTGGGCACCAGACCAATCTGAACAAAAATACCGGCAAGCTCAACACGGTGGACATCGCCTGTGGCGCGGTCTGTGTACACAAGCCCGGTCACCTTGTTGCCATCGCCCACCACCTCGGTGGTTTGTGCCTGGGTAATAATATGGATATTCCCCATGGAGCGCGCCTTGCGAACCAGCACCTCGTCGGCGCGCAGCTTGCTGTCAAACTCAAGCACAGTCACGTGTTCCACGATATTGGCCAAATCGATGGCGGCTTCAATGCCGGAATTACCACCACCAATCACAGCAACACGCTTACCCTTGAACAGCGGGCCATCACAGTGAGGACAATAAGCCACACCACGGCCACGGTATTCTTTCTCACCGGGTACGTTCATTTCACGCCAGCGGGCACCGGTGGCGATCAGCACGGTCTTCCCGGACAGCACGGCACCATTTGCCAGCTCCACCTGATAGAGGCCGTCTTTGGTCAGCTTGAGTGCCTTCTGGTTTTCCATCACATCCACTTCGTAATCGCGAACGTGGGCTTCCAGATTTGCCACCAGCTTGGGGCCTTCGGTGGCTTTCACCGAAATAAAGTTCTCAATGCCCACGGTTTCAGTCACCTGTCCACCAAAGCGGTCGGCAACCAGGCCCGTGCGCAGGCCTTTACGGGCCGAATAAATGGCCGCCGAGGCACCGGCGGGGCCTGCACCCACGATAAGCACCTCGTAGGGGTCCTTCTCGCTCAGGGCATCGGCTTCTCGCGCCGCGGCCTGGGTATCCACCCTGGCGAGGATTTCCTTGAGGCTGATACGCCCCTGGGAAAAGAGTTCACCATTGAGGAATACCGAGGGCACAGCCATGATCTGCCTTGATTCCACCTCGTCCTGGAACAGGGCACCATCAATCATGGTGCTGCTGATGTTCGGGTTCAGCGCAGCCATCATGTTCAGAGCCTGCACCACATCGGGACAGTTTTGGCAGCTCAGAGAAATGAAGGTTTCAAACTTCAGCGTCTGTGGCAGCGCCTTGATTTGTTCAATGACAGACAGGTCCAGCTTGAGTGGATGTCCGCCAGTGTGCAGCAGTGCCAACACCAGGGACGTGAATTCGTGGCCCATGGGTAAGCCGGCAAAGCGAATGTCGGTGCCCTGCGCATTGGTCACCTGCATCTCAGGGGTGCGCTCGAGCCTGGCCTGGGTCACTGAAACCAACGGAGACAAGGAGGAGATGTCATTGGCCAGGTCGAGCAATTCCTGAGATTTTTTGCTGTCATCGGCAGACACCACGAGTCTGACGTCTTGCCGTAGATTTTGCAGATAGGTCTTAAGTTGCTGTTTCAAATCCGCGTTTAACATGGTGGCTCCAGATGCAAGCAAAGATAAATAACGCTGAGAAAGGCTCCGGGCCAAATCAGGGGGAGGCCCGGAGCAAGGGGTGATGCAGTCTAAAACTTAGATTTTGCCAACCAGGTCCAGAGAAGGCGCCAGAGTTTCGTCACCTGGCTGCCACTTGGCTGGACATACTTCGCCATCGTGAGTAGCAACGTACTGAGCGGCCTGAATTTTACGAACCAGCTCGCTGGCGCTGCGACCAATACCCAGATCGTGGATTTCGGCTACTTTTACCTGACCTTCTGGGTTGATAACGAAGGTACCACGCAGGGCCAGGCCTTCTTCTTCGATCATCACGCCAAAGTTACGGCTGATGATACCGGTTGGGTCAGCCACCATCGGGAATTCAATCTTGTTGATGGTGTCAGAAGTGTCGTGCCACGCCTTGTGGGTGAAGTGGGTGTCGGTAGACACTGAGTACACTTCCACGCCCATGGACTGCAGCTTGGCATAGTGGTCAGCCATGTCGCCCAGCTCCGTTGGACATACGAAGGTGAAGTCGGCTGGATAGAAGAACACCACAGACCACTTGCCCAGCAGATCCTGCTCGGTCACAGGCACGAATTCGCCCTTGTGGAAAGCAGTGGCTTTAAATGGCTTGATGGTGCTGTTGATGATGGATTGAGTCATGTTTTGCTCCTTAATAAACAAACGCTTGGTTCAGTGAATTTATCAGGGCAGTGGCTGTATGCCCCGCCGATGGAGAGCATATTAGCTAAGGACATCAATCATTGATAACGGATAAAAACTATCACCTTAATCGATTTTTTATTTGAACTAATCAAAAAAAGGGAAAACCGCCGTTTTCCCTTTTCGTCTTGACTCATGGCAGGCTTAGTTGCTGCCTTGCTCGGTCAGCCAATGGCTCAGTAAACGCACACCAAAACCGGTGGCACCGGCGGGGCTCAGCGGTTTTTCCGATGAAGACAAGGCATTACCGGCGATATCCAGGTGTACCCAGGGCACATCACCGGAGAAGCGTTTGAGGAACATGGCCGCAGAGGAAGCGCCTGCGCTGCCTTCGGCACCGGTATTTTTCAAATCGGCGATATTTGACTTGAGTTCATCCCCATAGGCCTTGTCCAGCGGCAAACGCCAGAGTTTCTCGCCCATGGCAGCGCCGGAGGCGGTCAAGCCGGATACCAGCGCCTCTTCATCACTGAAAATACCCGCATACTCACGCCCCAGCGCACGAACCTTGGAGCCGGTGAGGGTTGCCACATCAATCAGCACCTTTGGCTGATAGTGAGTTCTGGCATACCACATGCCGTCGGCCAGGATGAGCCTGCCCTCGGCATCGGTATTCATCACTTCCACCGTCAGACCTTCTGCAGTCCGCAGCACATCTCCGGGGCGCAGTGCATCACCGGAAACCATGTTCTCTGCCAGCGGCAACACGGCCACCAGATTCACTTTGGCCTTTTGCATCGCCATGGCTTTTACGGTACCCAAAATGGCAGCGGCGCCAGCCATATCCGATTTCATGTGGGAGATGGAATCTCCGGAAGCCTTGATGTTGTAACCGCCAGAGTCAAAGGTTATCCCCTTGCCGACCATGGCGATGGGCGCCCCCTTGGTGCCTTCCCAGTGCGCAACCACAAGACGCGGGCCGCTCTCGCTGCCCTTACCGACCCCGCTCAGGGCGCCCATACCCAATTTTTCAATGCCTTTGGCATCGAGTACTGTCACCTTGACGCCCAGACTCTTGAGCTTACGGGCCTCGGCGGCAAAGTCTTCCGGGGTCATATCCCCGGCGGGGGTATTCACCAAATCCCTGGCCAGCACCACCCCCGCATCCACGGCAGCGAGGCGGGCATATTCGGCAGCCGCGGCTTTGGCGTCAGACAGGGCGAAACTGAGTTCACGTTCATCCTGCGACTTGTTGGTGTAACGACCAAACTGATAGCGCTTCAAATCAAAGCCATGGGCAACTTCTGCCGCCAGATTGGCTGCATCGGGAGTGCCTTCGGCAATCAGGGTGATGCGGGTATCTTTATGGGCCGAGAGCTTGTCGGCCAGCTTGCCCCCCAGGTTATTGAGTTCGCCGTCGGTCAGCTTGCCATCACCCAGCCCCATCACCAGGATCCGGTTAAGCTGACTGCCGGCAGGCGCCAGCACCTCCAGCATTTCACCTTCGCCACCATCGAATTGATTGACCTGCATGGCCCGCTCAAGGTGAGTCAGGCTGCCATCACTCAGCACACGGGCGCCGGGGAAGTCGGTATTTTGTACTTTAAACAGCACCAGGGTTTCACCACTGGCAGTCAGTTCAGATGAAAAGTGCACCTTGTCGGCCACTGCGGGTAATGAAAGCAAAGAGGCAAACAGCACAGCAAGAGTGGATTTAGAGGTTTTCAGCATGAGAACACACCTTGTTATTATGGGACTGGCAAGAATAACAAAGGAGTATTCGGGGGGTAACCCAACCTTACGCCGGGTTAACAGAGGCTTACAATTTTCAACGTCCGCTTAACCGCCTTATCAGTCAGCCCAGGGTCCGAACCCGAGCGAGGCCTTGCCGACATTAAACTCCAACCTGGTCGATAACTCGGCCCTGGCTTGTTTCAATCCTTCTTCTTTGAGCACACCCGGGGTCAGGGCGGCAAATATCACCCAGTTGCCACCGCTGCTGAGGCTAGCGTACACATCACAAAAGTGTTGTTGTAACTGGTCACGAACATCGGTTCTTTGGCGGTGTTCTTTCCAGCAATTGAGTACCAACATACCGCCGGGTTTAAGCAATCTCACACAGCCCTGAATAAAGCTGTCGGTGAGTTGCTTAGCGTCCACCCCTTCGGCGCCGTAAAGATCGGCAAAAATGATGTCGACCTTTTTATGGTCGGCGTCACTCACAAAGACAGCGGCATCCGCTTCAACCAGATTGAGCTTTTTACCTATGGGGAGATAAAAATATTTCTTCGCAATATCAATCACCTCACCTCTAAGCTCAACGGCGGTTAACTTAAGCGCGCCATCAAAGCGTCGCAGGGCATGTACCAGAGCGCCGCCCCCCAACCCCAGCACTATGGCACTCTTGGGGCTGGAAAACATCAGCGACTCCAACATCACCTGCACATAGGAGTGTTTGGGCACATGGGGTGTTTTTTTGTTGAGCTTGCTTTGCTCATCGTTGTCGCCAAACGCGAGAATACGCGACTCGCCATTATCGAGTACCCGGATAGGGCCAAGGGCATCGGAAGTTTGATAGATAACCGAAAAATCAGACAAATTTACATCCTGGCCGCAGAATGGCCCTTCACTGGTCCCGGTGTGGCCCTTTACAATAGGACCTCTGCCGGGGTGTTTTCAAAGGGCTATTATGACAAACCAAATACTGCTTGCCTGTTTTTATTTGCTGGCTTTCTACATTATTCAGCGCAATCTCAAGCGGGTGATAAATGCCCTCGCCGAAAAGAAGCAGGTCAGCGCCGCGAGAACCAGTCTCGTCAGCCGTTTTTTAACGGCGGTGTTGTTTTTTATCACCCTGTCTTTAATCGCCGTATCGGTTGGGCTGGGCTACCACGATGTCGCACTCTTTGTCTCATCCGCCTTTGCCGTGCTCGGGGTTGCCCTGGTCGCCCAATGGTCCATTCTCAGTAACCTGACTGCGGGCGTGTTGATATTTTTTGTGTTTCCGTACCGCATTGGCGATCGCATCAAGGTGGTGGACAAGGACGAAGATATCCGGGGGGTTATTCAGGAAATTGCCCTTTTTCATGTGCTTATTCAGCGTGATGACGGCAATCTTATCACCTATCCCAACAGCCAGATCCTGCAAAAGTCGGTGATCAAACTGCTCAATCCCGAGGTCTACGACAACAAGGCCCTCGAAGCCAAGACTCTGGACGCCAAAGCCCCTGAGACCAAAACACCTGAGCCTGCCAAAACCGAAGAAGCGCCAAGAGACGCCGCCGAACAAAAATCACCGTCCAAGGCGCAGTAACGCCGGACGAAAAAGCAAAAACTGCGGACAAAAGAACAGAACGAAAAAGCGGCCCTGAGGCCGCTTTTTCTTATAAGGTTCGCTGAAACAAGGCGATGGCGCTTTGGTACATCTCCAGCGCCAGGGCTGGGTCATGGCGGGCATCGCCATCCCGCATAAAGGCATGCTCGGCATTGACTTCGAGCCAGCTGTGATTCACGCCGTGGTGTTCCAAATTTTGCTGGATAAGCCTGCGCCCCTCACCTGACACATGGGGATCTTGCTTGCCAAACACCATATAGAGTTCGCCTCGGATGTCGCGGGTGCGACTGAGGGAGTCGTTACCCAGCTGACTGGGAATAGTACCCGAGTGGATGTCGGTGGCATACAGGCAAAAAGCCGCCGCCACATCCGGGTTAACCGCAGCGCGATAAGCCAGATGGCCGCCGATACAAACACCCATGGCGCCTATTTTGCCCTGGCACCAGGGCTGACGGCGCACAAAGTCCACCATGGCGGCGGTATCGCTGTCGTGGCTTTCAAGGGGTTTGGTGGCCTTGTCACTGTTGCCCTTGTCTTTACCCACATCATCGTATCCGAGCACAGTACCGGCGGGGTTCAGCTCGTGAAAGATTTCCGGCACCAAGACCACGAATCCGTGCCCGGCAAGCACTGTGGCCATGCGGCTGATGGGCGCTGTCTCCTGAAAAATTTCAGAATAAAACAAAATAGCCGGAAAACTGCCCGGTGCTGCTGGGCGATAAACCCGGGTGCCCATGGGGCCGGTAGCGGTATTGATAACATGGTGTTCTGCACAGACGCGCATCGGGACCTCCTGGAATTAACAGTGCACTCAATCTAGCAAGCCCCGTCGCCGCTGTCAGCGCCGATCATCAGAAAAGTTCGTTGCCACAGCGCTCACCTGCAAGGGCCTTTTGCACATTGGTCAGGGTAGTGGTGGCAATGGCGCCCAGGGCCTCTTCGGTCAAAAACGCCTGGTGGCCGGTGAAGACCACGTTATGACAAGCCGACAGACGGCGGAACACATCGTCCTGAATGACCTCGTTGGACTTGTCTTCGAAAAAGAGCTCTTTTTCGTTTTCGTACACATCGAGCCCGAGTGCGCCAATTTGACCGACCTTCAGGGCCTCCATGGCATCAAAGGCGTTGAGCAGACCACCACGACTGGTGTTGATGACCATGACACCCGGTTTCATTTTGGCGAAGGTTTCGGCCCGCAGCAGGTGATGGTTTTCCTTGGTCAGCGGACAATGCAGGCTCACCACGTCGCATTGCTGCAGCAATTCATCCAACCCCAGATAAGGCACCCCGAGGGCTTCCACTGCCTGACTCGGGAAGGGGTCAAAGGCCACTACCTTGCAACCAAAACCCAGCAGGATGCGAATGGTCGCCAGACCAATTTTCCCCGTGCCTATCACGCCAACGGTTTTGCCATGCATGTTGAATCCCACCAAGCCTTCAAGTGAGAAATTGGCATCACGGGTACGCTGATAAGCTTTGTGAATTTTGCGGTTCAGGGTCAGCATCAGGGCAACCGTGTGCTCTGCCACTGACTCGGGGGAATAAGCGGGTACGTTCACCACCGTCATACCCAGGCGTTTGGCCTCTTCCAGATCCACATTGTTGAAGCCGGCGCAGCGCATGGCGATTACCCGGGTACCATTGCCATGGAGCTCATTCAGGACTTCGGCCGATAGTTCGTCGTTCACAAAGGCACAAATCACTTCAAAGCCGTAAGCAAGCTTGACGGTTTGCATGCACAATCTGGAATCGAAGTATTCGATATGAGCGCCGAACCCGGCATTGGTACGGTCAAAGTGCTGCATATCGTAGTGTTTGGCGCTGAAGAATCCGATTTTCATGGGAATGTCCTGAGAATTGCGTGAATGGCCGCAGTGTAAGCCAATTCTGCATGGCTGTCGTCGCCAGAAAGGTGAAGCAGATCACCTTTGCTGAGCAAGGCCAATAAAAAAGCGGCCCAAAGGGCCGCCTGAGGCTGGGCACCCAGGTGCCCACTCCGTGCTAAGGAAGATCAGTTGTCTTTCGCAAACTTGGCCGCTTCGGCACCTGCGATACGACCAAAGGTCACGATATCGGAGATGGCGTTACCGCCCAGACGGTTGGCACCGTGCACACCACCAGTCACTTCACCGGCGGCATACATGCCCTTGATGAGCTTGCCTTCTTTGCTTACAACCTCGGCCTTGGTGTCAATCTTCACACCGCCCATGGTGTGGTGCACGGCCGGAGCCACTTCGATGGCATAGTAAGGTGCGCTCGCCAGCTCCCGTGGCATGTCGGCCCGTTCAAACTGCTCGTCTTTGCCGCTCTTCACAAAGCCATTGTAGGTACCTATGGTCTTTTCGAGCTCGGCCGCTGGCATACCTAACTTGTCGGCCAGTTCTTTTACGGTTTTGCCTTCGTTCACAATCTTAAGGTGCACGTAGCCCTCGATTTTGCTCAGGCTCTTACGTACTGAGTCATCAAACAGCAGATATGCACTCTCACCTTTCTGGGCCAAAATCGCAGCAGACGCCTTATCCCGGGTAGTGATTTCGTTCACGAAGCGCTTGCCTTCGCGGTTAACCAGAATAGCACCATTACCGCGCACCGCTTCAGTCACCATCACACCGCCCACAGGGCTGTAAGTTGGGTGCGCCTGAACGTATTCCAGATCCACTGTGTCAGCACCGGCCTGGGTGGCTACATCCAAACCGTCACCTGTGGCACCGGGGTGGTTGGTGGCTTTAAAGCCTTTAAGTTTGGCATCGTACTTGGCAACGCGATCGTTGTTTTTGGCAAAGCCACCGGTGGCAACCACCACAGCATCGGCCTTGATCACGTAATAACCTGTATAGGCACCCTGCACCAGCACACCGGTAACCTGACCGGCGCCGTCTTCCAGAATGCGCACCACACGGCTGTTGAGGCGAATATCAGCTTCACGTGCAACTGCGGCATCCCACAGTGCCTGCGCCACGTGCGCGCCCACACCGGCACCACCGGTTGGGCGGTGGCTGCGGTTAACGCTTGCACCACCCATACGGCCAACGTCATTCATGTCTGCGCCCAGGGCAGTCAGCCAATCAATGGAGTCGGAAGAGTTATTGGCCAGCACTTTTACCAGCTCAGGATTGTTGATATTGCGACCACCTTTCATGGTGTCGTCAATCATGATCTGCTTTTTATCAACAATGCCCAGCTTGGCCTGAGGTTTGGTTTCGGCGGCGTTCATACCACCTGCTGCAAGCTTGGTGTTACCACCCGGTACAGGTTCTTTCTCGAGTACCACGACCTTGGCCCCGGCATCGCGGGCCGATACGGCGGCCGCAAGCCCAGCACCACCCGAACCTATGATGACCACATCGGTGGTTTCACGGGGACCGGCGGCAATGGCCTTATCCTGGGCGGCTTTATCTGCATCCACAGGCACAAACTTGCGCTCCCACTTACCGGCGAAGGGGATCTCATAACCGAAGTTATGGCAAGCATCGCAGTAAGTAACAGACTTTTCGTGGCCTTTGTGGCAGCTGGTACAGGCAATATCGCCAATCAGGTGTGATTTGTGGGGAGAGACAATGCCTTCGCGCTCTCCTTCGGCTACTTCAGTAAGGCTGCCATGGCAACTGACGCATTGGCCGTTTTCAAAGGTCAGGTTGTCGTTGCTGGGTCCTTTGTCGCTTTGGTGACAGCTGTCGCAACCGTTGTCACCGTGGAAATCGGCCAGGTTATCGGCACCCGCCCATGCAGTGCCCGCCATGATCCCGGAGATCAGTGCCGCCAGTACCGTTTTTTTCATCGCTCCCGTGAACATAAGTGTTCCTCCAAAAACTACTTATAAAGAGGTATTTAAATGGCGTGTTTTACGCTTAATTACTCTTAATATTCGGAGCAAAACACTAACCACCGTAAAAATAGTAGCACTATCTAAAGGGGTATTTTTTCGGGTGAGTCACAGTCTTTCCACCAAAAATCCTTTGCAAATTGCTAATTGCCGGTGCAGGCAAGCTTTTCCGTCAATGATTGAAGCCGATCACAGGCGCCACGGTAAAAATGTCGACGGGGCAACACTTTATCAATAAAAAGACATCAGATTTGTTGGTTTATTGCCGCAGAACTCCCACGGTATGCACACAGCTGGTATGCTGCCATTATCAATGTCAGCAGATACAGCAAATGGCCAACAAAGAGCTCTCCGAATCCAGTTTTTGGATCCAGCGTATAGGTAAAACCAGCCTCAGGGCACTGCACTTGCTCGGGGTTTGTGGTGTGGGTGGTGGCGTGCTGTTCCATCTTGCCAAGACCGAGTGGCAAGACTTTTGGCTATTAGCCGTTGTAAGTGGCAGCCTCTTGATGGGCTGGGAAATTCTGCGTGACTGGCGCTGGCTTATCCAACTGAAAGGGGTGCTCACCCTGGCCAAGCTGGGGCTGCTGTGCCTGTTCGTGCCTTTTCCAGAGCATAAAGCTCTGCTGTTTGTGGTCATTTTGCTGCTTTCTGTGCTGGTGTCCCATGGCCCCGCTGGACTCAGGCATTACTCCATCTGGCACAGACGCCGTATAGAAAGCCGCAAGGAAATCAAAGGATGACCCTTGCCCCCTCAGCACTTTTCGATGCATTCCCTCAATGGTTTGCTCCGATGCAACCATTGCGTGTGCTGGATTTGGCCTGTGGTACAGGCCGCAACGGTATGTGGTTTCTGGAGCGTGGACACAGTGTCAGTTTTGTCGATCGGATAACCGCCTCGCTTCCGTCCCAGATACAAGAGAATCCCAGAGCCGACATACAGCAGTTCGACCTTGAGCAAGGAGTCACAGCTTCTCTGGGACAGTTCGACGTGGTTTTGGTATTCAATTACCTGCACCGGCCGCTCTGGCCATGGATTCGGGATTCTGTATTGCCAGGTGGAATACTGGTTTATGAAACCTTCACCGAAGCACAGGCCAGTATCGGCAGACCCAGAAATCCGGCATTCCTGCTGGGCACTAACGAACTCACAGAGCGCTTTACTGACTGGGAGCAACTGTATTATGGTGAGGACACACCCGAGACACCCGGTGGCAGCGGCGCCTATAAAGCCACAATCATCTGCCGCAAACCTCTGGATTGACTATGTTTCCGTACCCGGATCAATACCGAAATGCCATCCCGCCCCTGATGACAGGCTTCATTGTGCTGTGGGCTCTGTTGGGGCGCGCCATCGCAGGGCTGGGTAACCCCATCTTTTATTATCCTTTACTGGCGATGTACCCTCTCATCCTGATTGCCCACGGCTGGCTTATTTGGCATTCCCGGGGAATGCGGCGTCTCGACCAGGGATTTTATGCGCTGGTACACTGCACCCTGGCATTTGTGGTGTGGACCTTTGCCATCATGCACTTAAGAGATGCCGGTCTCTAGCCCAAATAAAAAGCGGCACCAAGAATACTCAAGGTGCCGGCTTTGGCGGAAAGGGAGATTTAGTCGTCCTTTTGGTCGAGCAAACATGATTCCTCGGACGCAAGAACCACATTGATGAACACGTAATAGATTATAAATAATCCACTCAGTGCCCCCACGATATATAGACTGATAGACCACATAAGCTACCTTCTTTTATTTCGCAGGTATTCAATTAACGACATACTTCGCTAATTAAAATAGGGAATAAATCACAACCGGTGTTTGCCAACTTAATTAACGCTCTTGTGTCAATTCGCCGTTGTCATCTACACGATAAATAATGCAATCTGGAAATGGCTCACAAATAGCAAGCTTGGGAGTTTCTTCCTGCTGCTTGTTTTCTACATGCGACATGTAAAATGGCACAGCAAAGACAGTTGAAAGGGCTGCAGCTGATAACATAGTGATATACTTTTTCATGACCAAAACTCTCCACGCCAAAAAAGGGCTTAATGAAACAAGGCTGATAAATGGCTGCAGAATACCGAGAGTCACTTTCCAATCGATAAACGACATGGGGAGACTCACATATCCCACAGTTAATACATTAATTATCAACCGACCCGGCCACGGGGATGCGCCATTGCTTTTTGCGACCAGCGGAATAGCAAATCAAAGCGACTCAGGGTAAGGCGTCTTTGTTGTGCGCAACCGGGCCAGTTGATGGGTTCAACAGTAGGCCCGGGCGTTCAGATTTGGCGACAAGGAAAAGGTTACGAAAAAGTGACTAACAGATATGCCATTGATTTATTTCACAATAAAAATATCCGTATTGGCATTGGCCAGCACGGATAAAAGCACTTGGTTATTGTTTGTCATTGATAATGTGTTCATAGACACATTGGCAATTGGTATCGGATGCGCGTTCTCCCTGGCATGATTGACGTCCAGCTCTATTAGTTTGGTTAATCCTTCCTCACTCTTCAGATACCAGATTCTGCCATCGGCCACATGCCAACCACCGGAAAAAAGTGGGGTTACCTTATCGGTTACTTGCGTCTCCACGCCTTGGGTTAACTTCCATATACCTGAACTGTTCATTTTCGAATAATAAAACTCGCCGGAGACTCTATCGAACTTTCCGGAAAAACCATTTTCTGCCAATAGATTCAGCATCTTTCCAGTATTCATATCCACCAGCTGAATTTGCCGCTTACCGGCCTCTGATGAAAACATAACCAATTCATCTGCACTCATCCCAAATGAAATATTTCTGACAGATGTTCTTCCCGGAATAAAATGAATCTCGGATTTGGCGAGTTCCAAAGTAAAGGCAGCACCATTAATGGTGCCTGCCAATAATTTACCGTTAGGGGAAAAAGTCAACTCGTCTATAAATGAAAACCTGTCGAAATGGGTAAGCTTTATTTCTTCACCATTTATCCGCCTTAGCCATATTTGTGGCAGGCCGGTTCTATTAGACACGAAGGCAGTTAATGCCCCATCGGGACTCATGGCGCCGCGATAATCACGTCGACTGGATGACACCCATGGTTCGGGTTTGGTATTGCCCGGTACTGACCAATGCCACAGCTCCTCCTCCATCAGCTCGCCTACGACGGCAGCCGTTTGGCCCTTGCTGTTAGAGCGGGGTGAGTTGATTTCCTGCAGTATCTTGGTCAGGCGAACACGCTCTCCCGTGTCCAAATCGTAACGGTGCAGCTGCCCTTCTTCGGCGCGATAAATGAGTCCCTTACCATCTTGCGACCAGGCTACGCTCTTCAAGGGGTAGCCCACCTTGAGCACCTGACGCCACTCACCGGTGCTGAAGTTAAACACCATCAACTGGGTATCAAACCAGCTTAAGTTTCTCAGCACCGCCATTTGAGACTTATCCGGAGATAAGCTCAGACCATAATCGCCACGGCCAATGCTGTGGGGACGGCTTAGCTGCTCTTTCTTGAGGGTGTTGAGGTTAACCTGATAGATCTTTTTAAAATCGCCAACGCCATCAGAGTCCACAAAGTACAGCTCCTGCCCTCTTATCGCCAGCGCACTGGATTGGGTCGCTTTATCGCATTCGGAAACGACTTTCGCGTGTCGGGTCAGCAAGTCCAACAGCACGAGTTCACAACGCCCTTTTCCATCGAAATTCAAGTACGCCAGATGGCCGCCATCATCGCTCCAGGCTGGGTGGCGCTGGTTATTTGCGGTGGGGGCGTTGTCTGCCAGCGAAACTTGCCCTGTGGTAAGATCCTGCACCAGAATTCGCCACTCACTGGCACTGAGATCCCGAAAGGCGAATGCCAGCTTGTTGCCATCAGGTGACAACACAGGATCTACCTCCTGCCCTTCAAGTGAAGTTAAAGGCAGTAAAGAAGCAATGCTGTCTTGCACAGGTTCGGACTTCGCCTCGCGGCTTTGACTCACGCTATCCCAGACCACAAATGCCAACAGCGACAGGAGTACACCCGCCATCGCATAGGCCGCCAGAACAAGATAGCTATGCTTTGACTGACCAGTGACCGGCTTATTGTCCGATGTGTTCGGCGAATTCAGCTGCTTACTGCCCTCAGCTTCTATCGCTGCCTCGGGAGCCTTTACATGGTGGGGTTCAGGAAGGAGTGTCGCGACCGGCAGCGTTACAGGTTGACTCTCGAGTGGTTCCACCTCCGCTATCAGCAAATAACCGACCTTGGGGACAGTTTGAATGACTTGCTGGGTACGGGCATCATCGCCCAACGCATTTCTCAGCTGAGCGACAATCCTGTTGATGGCGTTGTCTGACACCTGGCCACCGCGCCACACTTCCTTAATCAGCTCATCCCGAGTGACGGGGCGACCGGCTCGCTCAAGCAGGCACACCAATACCTGCATGACCCGAAATTCGAGTTTGGTGTCGGAACCATTGTTGGTTATTACACACCGCTCAGGGATAACCATGTAGGGGCCGAGGCGGTATTTTTTATTATTAAACATGCTGTTCGCTTTGTTACTCAGTCTTTATTTTTGTGTTATTTAATCAATATCGGCGAAGGAGTGGAAGCAAAGAACCAAGAAAGCCTGCTTTATGCTTGCCGCCCTTTGCCCCCTTGGGTATCTTAAGCGCCCCTAAGGCCGTACCGAGAACCATGATGGACGATTTCAGCTACAATCCACCCACCACCCCCTGGCTGGATATATTGCATCAGGACAAGGACATCATAGTGATCAATAAGCCCAGCGGCTTATTGTCGGTACCCGGCCGGGATCCCATCCACCATGACAGCGCCTGGAGTCGGATTAAGGCCGAACATCCCAATAGCCAGGTGGTTCACCGCCTCGATATGGCGACCTCCGGCGTCATGGTTTATGCCCTGCGAAAGAGTGCTGAGGTTGAGCTCAAACGCCAATTTCGCGACCGCGAAACCCATAAAATTTACTTTGCCCGGGTGGCAGGCCATGTGAAAGCCAATTGCAGCGTTGATTTGCCGCTGATTTGTGATTGGCCCAACAGACCCAAGCAGAAAGTGGACCATGAGATTGGTAAACCCTCCCTCACCCATGTTGAAGTCATCAGCTATGGTAAACGCTCGACTCTGGTAAGGCTGACACCCGTTACCGGCCGCAGTCATCAACTCAGGGTACACATGATGGCCTTGGGGCATGCCATTCTCGGTGACGGCTTTTATGCCGACCCACTGGCGAAGTCACTTGCCGATCGCTTACTGCTTCATGCCGCCAGTTTAAGCTTCACCCATCCTTACAGCGGCGAGGCACTGACCTTCAATGCCGAAGTTCCCTTCGCTGAAGCAACGGCTAACCAGTAAAGCCACCTTTTCACTGGAAAAAAAACACTGAAGCCCGTAAATTATTGTTCAATCATTCGGTAGTTAGAGCAGTTAGCAGTGGATACATCATTTCAGCGCGATCAGTTGGACAATCAGATCCTCGAGGCCCTGATGGCCGATGCCCGCACTCCCTTTGCGGAGTTGGCAAAGCGCTTTGGGGTCAGCGCCGGCACCATCCATGTGCGGGTAGAAAAGATGAAGCAGGCCGGCATCATTACCGGCGCCCAAATCACTGTAAATCCCAAAGCCCTGGGTTACGACGTTTGCTGTTTTATTGGTATCAACCTTAAAAGTGCCGGTGACTACCCTGCCGCCATTTCCAAACTCAACGCGTTGGAAGAAGTGGTAGAGGCCTACTACACCACGGGCAACTACAGCATCTTCGTGAAAGTCATGTGCCAGTCCATCGACAGCCTGCAACATGTGCTGATTAATCGCATCCAGTCCATCGCCGAAATTCAGTCCACTGAGACCCTGATAAGTCTGCAAAACCCCATAGTGCGGGCGGTAAAACCCTGATTGAAATGGCACGATAAAAAAACACCGGACTTAAGTCCGGTGTTTTTTTATCGCCAACCATCTGCTTACAGCTCAAAGACCTTGGTCATCACCTTATAAAGCTCTGTCCCCTGATGCACCGAAGCCGAGGCAAAATGCAGTATGGGGACCCCATCTTCCGGTAGACGCAGCACAGTCAGCTCTTCACCTGTCCCGTAAAGATCCAGTCTTAACAGGTTCACCAGAGGTTCACTGGCCTTCATCGGCACGCCCACCTTGCCAAGGTATTCCACCATGCCCGCCTTGGGAGCATGAAACTTGCGGTAGTTTTTCAGGAAACAGCCATAGCGTTTCATGGGCTTGGGCGGCACAGTTTCGGCTATAACACCGCGATGACTGAGGTAAGCCAGAATACCTTCTGCGTCTTCCAGCGCATCGTCGAGGTCAATACGCTCCTGACTGCCAAGCTCCAGGGTTAACGCCGAGACCTTAACCCCCAGTTCACGACCATGGATGGAGGCCACCTCAGCCAGTGTCCACCAGGGAACAAAAGCCGCTTCATCCATGGCGCCGCCAAAGCTGTTGGGTATGAGCAAGGTGTAGGGGATTGAGAAATACTGAGCAGCACTGCGCTCATATTCCGGGCAATACAGATGTTTACATGACTTGGGGCCGGTATGCAGGTCGAGCACTATGTCGGCCTTGTGGGCCATGGATTGCAGGGTTACCGCAAGCCTGTGCCCTGTGGTCACACCCCAGGGATTATTCAGTCTGCGGGCACACTCTTCGACCAGGGTGGCGCGAAACGCAGTGATAAGCGACCCGTCATCCAGATGGGCGTGCTCCTGATACCAGACCTCAATATTAAACCCATGGTCCAGATACTCGCGGTTCCAGTTCACCCCGGTAATAGGGTCGAAACGGCCAAGGGTAAACTCGCCGCTTTTTTGGTTAATACCCAGTGGGTTTGCCAGCGGCACCAGACTGATATCCCCAAAAAGCTCATAGTGCTCAAGGAGTTTCATCAGCTGATAGATCACCGCATTGCCCTGCACCTCGGCGCCATGGACGTTGGCCTGAATATAGACACTGGGTCCTGCACCCTTGCCTTTAAAGCGATACACAGGCAAAGACAGTGGCTGACCCGCAGCCAGCTCACCCACCCGAACGTCGTGTTTATCGACCCGCATTATGCCTGACCTTCAAACAGATTCTCGTGCAGTGCCTTCACGACCTGTGCCGCTTCACTCTCGGCCACCAGCACGCACAGGTTATGGGGGCTCGCGCCCTGGCAAATCATCCGCACATTATGGTTTTCGAGCACGGTAAACACCTGTCGACAAATCCCCGGCGTGCTGGCGATACGGTTACCGATAATGGCCACCAGCGCGAGGTTGTCCTCAACCCGCACCCGGCAATGTTGGGACAGTTCCTGCAGTAAGGCTTCACTGAGTAAACCGCTGCCAGTGGAGTCCGAGCCGGTTTTATCCAGCGTCAGTGACACGTTTACTTCTGAGGTGGTGATAAGGTCAACCGAGATTTTATGACGTGCCAGGGTTGCAAAGGTCTCAGCCAAAAAACCACGGGCATGGAGCATTTGCAGGCTGTGCAGGTTCAGCAGCGTCTGGTCGCGGCGCACGGCCACGGCGCGGTAAATTGGGGGATTCTCCACCTGATGGCGGATCCAGGTGCCGCCCTTTTCAGGTTCGCGGCTTGAACCTACAAACACCTGAATTTGCTGACGTACGGCCGGCAAAATGGTGGCAGGGTGCAATACCTTGGCACCGAAAGTAGCCATTTCGGCCGCTTCGTTAAAACTGATTTCGGCAATGGGTCTGGCGTTGGGGGCCAAACGGGGATCTGTGGTGTAAATACCCGCCACATCGGTCCAAATCTCTACCGCGTCCGCACGCAGAGCTTCTGCCAACAGCGCAGCGGAATAATCGCTGCCACCACGGCCCAGGGTAGTAGTGCGGCCTTCGGCATCGGCACCGATAAAGCCCTGTGTCACCACTATGTCCCGTTCGAGCAATGGCTGCAGGAAATCCCTGGCCAGCATCGCTATGTCTTCAATCTGCGGCTCGGCGCGGCCGAAGTGGCTGTCGGTTCGCATAACCTGACGCACATCGAAACTGCTGCTCTTGGCACCTTGCTGCCTCAGTACCGCCGAAAACAGCAGCGCGGAACATTGCTCTCCCATGGACAAGAGCTCATCCATGATGGCTTTGCTGCGATTGAGCACCAATGACTCGCTCAAGCTGGCAATGCGCGACAACAGGGCATCGAGGGCGGCTGCCACATCCTGAGGGCGCTCCAGCTTATCGAGGATGGCGTATTGAATTTGGGCAATCTGCTTTAGCAGCTGCAGCCGACGCTCATCGGTGACTGTGGCCTGGGTCAGTTCCACCAGCAGATTGGTCACACCGCTGGATGCACTGACCACCACCAAACGGGTAGCAGGATTGGCCAACACTATGGCGGCGCAGCGTGACATGGCATTGAAATCGGCGACCGAGGTGCCACCGAACTTGGCTACAACCAGAGACATCAGCACACCTCCATCGAGTGGAAGACAGCGACATTCAAGGTAAAACGGGTTTTCATGAGTAATCTCCGAACTGACTTCGTTCGAAGAGCCTGGTGCAAAGATACGGCACCCCAAAAGGAGGGAAAAGCGATCGTCACCAGAAGCTCTCCACCAATTAACAGGTGACAATCGTCAGGATTCAGCCTGAACGACCGACAAAACGCACTCAAGCAAGCGGTTTCGCCTCGGCGCCAATCTCCCTCACAGGCCGTCTTTGGAGTGATTGCTCCTCAAACCTGCTACCTAGTTGGCGCTCCTCTTCTGTGCCTTCCGCGGGGAAGGGACGAAAAAAGTAGCAATAAAGCGGTATTCAAGTCAATGCGAAATTATGCAAGTTGAAAAAATGCTGTGTTCACAGAAACTGGAATCCCAATGATGCCTGACCTTCTGCCCCGTCGGTTGGCACCAACTCAGGCAGCTCATGCACCAGTCTCACCCGGGAGCGGAACGACCCCAATGTCTGCGGTGCGCTGCCCATCCGGCAAGGAAGCAACATCAGCTCGTCCTGCATCACATAGTAGAGCGCATTTTGCCGGTATTTATGGGCCAAACGGATACTGTCCTCTTGCTCCAAAAACACAGCCCAGCTTTTTTCCATGTGGGACAGCTGATCATTGGTGCCAATAAGGGCGCGATAAGGCACGCCCAACGCTTCTATATCCCTTAACAGTTGCCGGTCAAGCAAACGGTTTTGGCAGGCATCCAGAAGTTCACCCAAGGGGTTGTAGGCAGTGATAATGGCAAAGTGTGCGTGTGGAGAAAGGTGTTGAGTCAACAAGAAACTTGCCGACTGATAGATGTTCCAGAGCGTGTGAGAATGATTTTCCATGTCGTGATAATCATGCAAAAGAACCTGAGCTAGTTTAGCAGACTCTGTTACGCTGCCTAGCCTTGTGAGCTGGATCTCATTTCAATAAGCGTATATTCATATATTTTTCAAAAACATAATTAATATTAATGATAATTAATCGGCTGCCACAATGGATTTGTTAACATTTCAATTGTTAACAAATGCCTAAAACGAGTACAATTGACAGCGTTAGCCATCCAAATCATCCAGCCGTTCATTTGATACAGGCTGTTACAGATTTTCCGCTGATGTCAGTAACTTGGCTAAACAACTGTACAAAATGTGATCCATATTCAATTTAACATTTATACTTTGAAAAAAAATAACGACTTGGGAACTTCAGCAAGTTGTTTTTTATCGAAGTGGGTACAGTTCGCACTTTCCCCTGCGGAAAGATTATTGAACTAGTCGTAGAGTGTGCCTCTAAGGCGTTGTCTCTTTACCTCCTCAGGTTATTTGGGTCTTGCCGGAATAAAAAAGCAGGGCCTGGCTGACAGCCAGCCGACACACCCGATTAGCACAGATTTGTTTTAAATTTAGGTACTTGATTATGCAAAATCCGCACATTCTGATCGTAGAAGACGAAGCCGTTACCCGTAATACATTAAGAAGTATTTTTGAGGCCGAGGGATATGTGGTGACTGAGGCCAACGATGGCGCAGAAATGCATAAAGCCTTGCAGGAAAACAAGATCAACCTGGTGGTGATGGATATCAACCTGCCGGGTAAAAACGGTCTGTTGTTGGCGCGCGAACTGCGTGAAATCAACAACATTGGCCTGATCTTCCTGACTGGCCGTGATAACGAAGTGGACAAGATCCTGGGTCTTGAAATTGGCGCGGACGATTATATTACCAAGCCGTTCAACCCACGTGAGCTGACCATTCGTGCCCGTAACCTTCTGACTCGCGTCAATAGCGCTGGCGCCGAAGTCGAAGAAAGAGCCGCGGTCGAGGTTTATCGTTTCAATGACTGGAGCCTGGAAATCAACAGCCGCTCTCTGGTCAGCCCATCCGGTGAGTCTTATAAACTGCCACGCAGCGAATTCCGTGCAATGCTGCACTTCGTTGAAAACCCAGGCAAGATCCTGAGCCGCGCCGATCTTTTGATGAAGATGACCGGCCGTGAACTCAAACCACATGACCGTACCGTAGACGTGACTATCCGTCGTATCCGCAAGCACTTCGAAAGCCAGCCGGACACGCCGGAAATCATTGCCACTATCCACGGTGAAGGCTATCGCTTCTGCGGTAACCTGGACGAGTAAGGGTTAACCCTGAACAAAAAAGCCAATCTTCGGATTGGCTTTTTTATTGGCTGAATTTTATCAAGCGGTCATTGGCTGAAGCGCGACAAGCTTACTCGAGTAGTACCAACAAGCATCAAAAAAAGGCCTGTCATCGACAGGCCTTTTCAGTGGGCTAAACTAAGTGCTTAAGCTGCAGCCAGGTTAACGCTTGAGCTCAGTATCCAGGAAGTCCGCCAGGGTGCGATACAGGTGGGTGCGTACCTTCTCGCCACGCATCGAATGCTTGGAGCCGGGGTAATCCACCATACGGAACAGCTTTCCTTCGTCCTGCAGCGCCTTGTAAACCCGGGTCGAGTTTTCAAACAGCACGTTATCATCGGCCATACCGTGATACATCAAGAGCCCGCCCTGATAACCGCCAACATGGGGAAACACGCTCGCCTTGTCGTAGCCTTCGTTATTGCGTTCCGGATGACCCATGTAGCGCTCGGTGTAATGGGTATCGTAAAGGCGCCAATCTGTTACAGGGGCACCGGAAATGGCCGCTTTAAAGTGACCTGGCGCCTTAAAGAGACTCATCAACGCCATATAACCGCCGTAGCTGTGGCCATAAATCGCCACTTTGTCGCCAGCAACAAAGGGAAGCGTGCGCAGGTAATCCACTCCCGCCATCTGGTCACGCACCTCAGCATCACCAAGATTCTGATAGATCACATACTCGAACTTAGTACCGCGATGGGCCGAGCCGCGGTTATCCAGCTGAAATACCAGATAATCGTTTTGCAGCAAATATTGGGTAAAGTAATCCTGCTCGCTCCAGCTGTTGGTCACCAGCTGAGCATGGGGACCACCGTAAACCCGCACCACCACGGGATATTTTTTGCTGGCATCAAAGTTTACCGGCTTGAACAAACGGTAATGCAGCGCCTGACCATCGTCAGCCTTCAGCGTGCCAAACTCGGGCAGCTGCCACAGGCCAGCAAAGGGATACAGTGGATGGCCGTCCTTCACGGCGTTTTCTTCTACCCAGGCCAGATACTTACCGGCCGCATCATGCAAACTCACCTGCGGCGGTTGCGACAGGCTGTTGAAGTAATCCAAATACACTGGGCTGTTTTCGGCAAATACGGTGCCGTGCATACCGGCCGCAGTTGAGAGCCGTTCAATCTCGCCGCCCTTGAGGCTCACCCGGTACAGATGACGCTCGGTGACCTTGTCCTTGCGACCACTGAAGTAAACAATACCGGCTGTTTCATCAACGTAAGCAATTTCATCTACGGTCCAGTCACCCTTGGTAAGCTGACGTTTCACCTTACCCTTGGCATCGAACAGGTAAATATGGTTGTAACCATCGCGTTCTGAGGCCCAAAGAAAATCGCCGCTCTCTTTTAAAAAGCGCAGGTCGTTATTGAGGTTTACCCAGGCCTTGCTGGTTTCCTTCACCAGCAGCTGACTCTTGCCGGGTTTGTCCACCGCCACTTTACGAAGCTCCAGGGTCTGCTGGTCACGGCTCTGCCATTGGAAGCTGAGCTCAGTGCTGTTTGGCAGCCACTTCACCCGCGGCAGGTAAATGTCTTTCTCTTTGCCAAGGTCTACCCAGTTGGTGTTGCCGCCATCCAGGGTGACAATCCCCAGGGCGATTTCCACGTTGGCCTTACCGGCATAGGGGTAGCGCTGCTCGGTGAGCTTAATGCCATCGGCATAGATTTCATTGCGGGTCACCAGCTCCACCGGCGACTCGTCGATACGGGTAAAGGCGATGCGCGCTTCGTCAGGCGCCCACCAGTAGCCGGTCATGCGGTCCATTTCTTCCTGGGCCACAAACTCAGCCATGCCGTTTTTGATGGCGCCGCCACCGTCCTTGGTCAGCTGAGTAAGCTTATTGCTCGCCAATTCATACACATAGAGGTTTTGCTCCTTAATAAAGGAGACATACTTGCCCTTGGGTGACAGCTTGGCGTCGGTGGCAAAGCCTTCGCCGGTGGCGAGCAGGCGCACATCGCCGCTATTGGGTGTGAAGTAATACAGCTGCCCAGCGGCCGGGATCAGCAGCGCCTCACCGTCTTTGGCCCAGAAGTATTCCATAATGCCCTGGCCATAAATGCGCTGACGCTCGCGGCGAGCCTTTTCTTCATCGGAAAGCTCGCCACCTGCCAGTTTGTCGGCATCCAGCAGCAGGCTTACCTTGCCGCTCGCCACGTCCATCTGCCAGAGATCGTAAAAGTGCTGATTGTCGGCGCGGCCCTTCAAAAAGGTAACCTTGCTGCCATCGGGAGACAGGGCCAGACCACGTGGGCTACTGCCCGCCAGCGCCGGGGATGCATACATGCGTTCGATTGCCAGAGGCTCAGTGCCTGCGCCCGGGAAGGCCGGCGCCGCCTGAATGGAGACGGCCACGCCCGCCAGCATCAATGAAGCCACGATTTTTTTAATCATTGTTTGTTCCATGTGTGGTTCGTGAGGTGTGTATTTCTAAACAGCTGTCGGCTGTTTAGGGAAGGTGCGAACAAGTCGTCGCACAGCTCTGGCTTTGATAGCAGCGACAGTTCAAGGCATTCAACTGAGGGCATGCCGAGGCCTGCTGAAGTTGAATAACGCCGAAATGGTGTTGCTATCAAAGCCCCGCAGGGCATGACTTACAGAGGTATCTGCTGCGTTACAGTTCTTGCGAAGGACTAGGGCCATTCGCTGCGAACTGTGCCTTGCATCTATCCACTCTAAGCACACGCAGAGCAAGCACGGGACTTATTCGCACCTTCCTTAGATAAGCCAACCATTCTGCCCGAAAACTTTGTCCCTGCCAAAGTAATAGCCAATGGCAAAGGCCACTGAAAATGTCACCAATCTCGGGTATCATTAGCGCCAGAATTATTCCAAAGACCTCCCCAAATTTGTCTAACCAGAAGGACACAAGATGCAGACCCTGTCCCAATCCCTCGAACAAAGCGCTATCAGTAAGGAACTCGCCAGCCTGCTAACCGTGTTGGCAAACACCTCCAAAGACATCAGCCAGGCCGTGCGCCGTGGCGCCCTTGCCGGCGTGCTGGGCGTGGCCGGCACCGAAAACGTGCAGGGTGAAGATCAGAAAAAGCTCGACGTTATCACCAACGACATGCTGAAAGACGCACTGGCTGCCCAGGGCTCGGTGAAGGCGCTGGCCTCTGAAGAAGAAGATGAGATAGTGCCACTGGCCCAGGACGGTCAGTTTCTGGTGTGCTTCGACCCACTGGACGGTTCATCCAACATCGACATCAATTCCCTGGTGGGCACCATTTTCTCGGTCCTGCCAGCACCAAGCGGTGAGGTGAGAGAGCAAAGCTTCCTGCAATCCGGTCGCAAGCAGCTGGCGGCAGGTTACGTGCTCTACGGCCCATCCACCATGTTGGCACTGACCACAGGTCAGGGCGTGCAGCTCTTTACCCTCGACCCGGTAAGTGGAGACTATCTGCTGACCGTAGACGGCGTACAAATAAGTAAAGACACCGGCGAGTTCGCCATCAATATGTCCAACCAGCGCTTCTGGGAGCCGGGCATGCAGGCCTACATTGCCGATTTGCTCAAGGGCAAAGAAGGACCACGTGGCAAGAACTTCAACATGCGCTGGATTGCAGCCATGGTGGGCGATGTGCACCGGGTGCTGTGCCGCGGTGGCCTGTTCACCTACCCCACAGACACCAAGGATCCCAAAAAGCCATTCAAGCTGCGCCTGATGTACGAAGCCAACCCTATGGCGTTTTTGGTTGAACAGGCGGGCGGCAAAGCCAGCACCGGCTATGAGACCATTCTGGACATAACACCAAGCGAAATTCACCAACGTGTGGCGGTAATTTTGGGCTCGGCCAACGAGGTGGACGTCTGTCTGGGTTACCACGCCGGGGCATGAGGCTTAGCCTTTAGTCCGATGGCGGCGGCCTTTGATTGGCAAGCCGCCAAATCGCGCTATAATACGCGCCAACCGATTTTCTGAAATCTGATTTCAATACCGTTAAAGGATATGAAAATGAGCTTGAATGCAGTGCCAGCGGGCAAATCCCTGCCAGATGATATCTATGTAATCATCGAGATCCCACAGAACCACGATCCTATCAAGTACGAAGTGGACAAGGACAGCGGCGCCCTGTTTGTTGACCGCATCATGACTGCTCCTATGTTCTATCCTTGCAACTACGGTTATGTGAACCAGACTCTGAGCCTGGACGGTGACCCCGTTGACGTGCTGGTACCTACCCAGTACCCACTGCAGCCTGGCAGCGTGATCCGTTGTCGCCCTGTTGGCGTGCTGAAAATGACCGACGAGTCAGGTGAAGACGCCAAAGTGGTTGCTGTTCCGCACGAGAAAGTGTCCAAAGAATACGGCCACATTCAGGACGTGAACGACCTGCCAGCCCTGCTGAAGGCCCAGATTAAGCAGTTCTTCGAACACTACAAGGATCTGGAAACCGGCAAGTGGGTGAAGGTTGAGAGCTGGGAAGACGCCGCCGCTGCCCGCGAAGAAATCCTCACCAGCGCCGAGCGCTACAACAAGCAAGCCTAATCTGCCTGTTTGTGAAAAAGCCGACCCCGGCATTCCGGGATCGGCTTTTTTTTGTGCACGAAATCAACTATTAAATTGAAATTCAAATAAACCGCACAATATCGAGCATCATTTTTCAATAATCCGATGTCAAACTTTTGACTGCTGTCAAAAAATCAATAAAATACGCCTGTTAGACTAAATCCTCTACTTAGGTTTAGCCAATATCCCTTCATCAGGTAATAAGGATGTACCAAGTGCTGCGACGTTTCAGTGCTCTAGCAGGCGTAATTCTGCCAATCCAACTGGTATTTGCTGCGGACAACAGTATTAGATTGGTACAAACCGATCTCGAGCTTGAATTGAGCTGTATAAAGTCAACTCAAGCTTTATCTGTCGCTCTCACCCTGCCTAAGGTATTTGCTCTATCACAGGACAAGAGCAGTCTTATCATTCAGGATAAGAAACATGTTGTGGCGAAACTCTACGGTGAATCAAGCATTCGGAAATTCACCAGTGAAACAAATGTCGACTGGATTCAATCAATTACAAACCAAGAGCACGCTGAGTTGACCCTTGAAGCCATTTCTTTTCGTACTGGGAATACGGCTATCTCACAATTGAATCTTGATAAGCACAAGAGCAATCTCACTGCTTTTTCAGCAAGCTGTAAACTCTAACCAACGCCAGTTCATTGATGCATTTTGTTGGTATATTTTCTATCGACTTTAAGCAATAAGGGCGCATGAATAAAACGCGACTTATTATTTACGCCAATCAATTGTTAATATAAGCCGGTTCCTTTCACTGCGATCGGCTTAAAATAAAACAATTAACATACATCACTGAATAATCACTTCATCGTAAACCCAAAAAGCTAATTAAGCAGTGAGCCTGCTTAATTAGCTTTAAACTGCTATTGGTATTCAGCCCCTGTCAGAGTGGCGAAATAAGAAACAGCTGATTTAGTTATCAGCGATAATTAATCATCAGGATTTAATACTACAGCGGTGAACAGACGGTTGCGATAAGCTAGCAATCCCGATTTTAAACACCAAACAGCGCTATCACAGCCTTAACAATGATCAATAGCATGAAGAGCCAAAAGCCGACTTAACGTCGGCTCATCGCTTAAAGCAAAGCTCAGTCATTATCGCTGGCGACCTGATGGGGGCGCTCAGTCTGATCCACTATCGTCAGCACGGCGGTGTCGCCCACCACGTTACAGGAAGTCAGCACCATATCGATAAGACGGTCCAGCGCGGCCACCAACGCAAAGGCTTCCACCGGCAGGCCCATCTGGTGGATAAGCACGCCAATCATCACCATACCGCCGCCGGGCACGCCACCGGCGCCAACAGAAAGCAGGAAGATACTGAATACCAGCGCCGGCAACTGCTCCATGGTAATGGGCATGCCAAAGGCGTTGGCGATAAAGAAAATCGCCACTGTGATGTAAATGGACACACCGCCCATGTTCATGGTGGCGCCCAGCGGCACGCCAAAACCGGCCACGGCGCGGTTCACCTTGAGTTTTTCGGTGAGGGTGCGCATGGTCACCGGAATGGTGGCATTGGAGCTGGCGGTAGAGAGAGAAAACAGGATTTGCTCCTGGGTTTTTTCGCGAAACACGCTGGCCTTCACCGGAGTGAACAGCTGCACCGCATAAGGGTAGACCACGAAAATCCACAGCAGCAGCAAGCCAAGAATAAGCACCAGATATTCCATCACACTGAGGAACACCCCGGCTTCCAGGGTAGCGCCCAGTTTGAACATCAGGGCACCAACACCGATAGGCGCCAGATGCATCACCACCGAAATCAGCTTCATCATGATTTTATTGGCGGTTTGGAACGCCGATACGGCGCCGGCCACATGCTCACCCAACGACTTGATGACGCCGCCAAGCAGTAGCGCCATAAAGATAACCTGCAGCATATTGCCGGACGTAAAGGCCGCCACCGGATTGCGGGGCACTATGTCCACCACCAGCGCCATCAGGCTCGGTAGTTCCGTGGCGGTAATGGCAAGCTCTCCGCCGCCGGTCATGTCCACGCCCTTGCCGGGCTGCAGCAGCAGGGCAACCGTCAGCGCGGCAAAAATCGCGACCAGGGTATTGATGATGTAAAAGCCGAAGGTCTTGCCACCGAGACGGCCGAAACTCGAGAGATCTTTAAGCTCACAGACACCGCAAACAATGCTGACAAACACCAGCGGCACCACCAGCATCATGATCATATTGACGAACATGGTGCCAAGGCCTGAGGCGATTTCAACCAGGGTGCCGGAGAAGAAAGCGATATCGTGCAGCACATACTGCACCAGAGTGCCGGACAGGAGTCCGATAGCGAGGCCGAGGAAAATCCTGGCCGACAGAGATTTGAACATAGATTGAATGCCTGTGTTGTTATTGTGTCTGGGGTCTGCTGCCCCGTGCGCTCCCGGATAGTGAAACATGCCAGCCGCAATTTCAACGAAAATGTATGGACACAATCCTGCAACCCTGTAACAAGCAGAATATAACCAACTGATATTTAACAGCTAACACTCAAAGGCAGAAATTTCCGCCTTTACACAGATGCAGCCAATTTTACCAAAGGCAAACACTTCCAAAACAACCACTTAAAAACAGGCAGTGAATAAAACCAGGAATACTGAATTAAACAGTTAATCACGCCAGGTGAAGCCTGCCTGACTAAGTAATTATCTGCATCCACCGCCACAGCCAGCCCAGCACGCCATGTTACAGCCAGTAAAAAGGCCACCCTGAGGTGGCCTTGGCAAAACAAGGGGGCTAGCTGAGCCACAGCTCCACGTCGCGGATAATAAAGTTGCCGGTATACACAGGATGAGGCTCACCCAAAGGCTCCAGTTCGAAGAAGGATTTATGCTCTTCGCTCAAGCCCTCAAAGCCGCCAATCACCTGATAAATCCAGCTCTCTGAATCCCAGGGCAAGGCTTTTTCCTGCAGGTATTCCAGCGCAGACTGGCGCTTGCCTGAATCTATTACCGCCACAAAGTAGTCTTCCACATCCTGCTTGAGCGGGTTTTCCGGAATATCGAAGTCTTCCGCTGCACTCAGCACCACGCTTGTTTCTGCCGCCTTGGCCGCAGGCTTAACGTCGAGGCGACTGATGGACTTGATGCGTGCCACCATCTCCATGAGCTCCTGCTCCTGGCTCTGGTTATGCACGTCCACATGGGCATCGGCCAGCATGGCCTCGGCGCGGTTAAAGAGCATCGGCACCTTGCGGTGAGCCACATGATCCATGGGCTCGTAGTCAGGGTGCATGTCGGTGTACAAGAGCCAGCCCTTAAGCAGCCTGGTACGGCCCTGAATTTGCCGGAAGCGGCCAAGCAGTTCAAGGAGCCTTGCCTGCACCACGCTGAGCTCCTGAGTACAGTCACTCAGGGTCTCCTGCAACGTGGTCACCAGCAGTTTTCGAAGCTCACGGATATCTGAGGCGATTTCCCCAAGTTCGCTGAACTGAAACAGCTCCAGGCCATTTAAGAGCTCAGACACCTGGCTCTGGGCCAGTTCGTTCTCGCGGATTTTGGCGCTGATGGTACCGACATAACCGAACTCGTTGTTAATCCGCCCCCAGAGCACACGAATGGAATAACGCAGGTTTTCGGTAAAGGCGTACACATGCTCACTGAGGTCGGCCAAATACGCCTCGGCGGCGCTGTAGTCCGAGTGACTGCGCGCCTCCTTGTAGTGGTCGGCCAGGGTCTTGATGGTGGCAAGCGCCGAGCCTACGTTGGCGTTAATCTGGCGATTGCGCTCATCTTTAAGGCCTTCTTCCAGCAGCGCCCGCACGCTGCGGGTAAGCCTCAAGCCCCCGTCTTCCTCGGGGCGCCACAGGATGCCTGCCTCGGTGAGCTTTTTCAGCACACCGGCATCGGCGTTGGCCTCGTCCACGGCGCCGCTCAGGTACACATCCATCACTGTCTCGGCGTGGCGGCCAAGCATCCTCAGCAGCCGCACTCCTGACTGGTGCAGGTTGCTACTCATATCAGCTCCCTCTGGGTAGCCGTTTCGGCCTGCGCTTCCAGGTTCAACCCTTCGGTTTCATCAATAAAGCGAATCACTTCATAGAGATAATCAAGCTTACCCGTGGCGATGTAGATTTGTTTTTCCACATTGGGACGGGTCAGGAAGCCAAGCTCCACCAGACGCTTGAATACCAACTTAAGCTGGGCATCGACATTACTTGAGGTAGAACCGAACAGCCGGTACTGGCTGAGTTTACCAAGCTGCTCGCGAAACGCCGGGGTCTCTTCGATGCGGCCCTGGAGTTCGGTCAAGCGCACGGGCGCACCTTCGGTAAGGGGCGCATCCTGGCCTGAGGCCTCCTGCACCAACACCAGCCACTCCACCAGCGGAATGAGCGCCTGACAGATGTCCTTAAACTGGCTGGAAATGACCTTGCGCTCGGCCTCGCCGAGCTGGGCATAGCCGCAGAAAAACACCTCGCCCTCACCAGCGCTGGCGACAGTGCGGTTGATTTGATTGAGGTAGGTTTCGATACGCTCACGCACGGCAGGCGACTTAAGCGCACGCCAGCCGTCTTCGTCAGTGACGCGGCAGATAAACTCGCCCCGCAGCAATCGCTCAATCAGGGCACCATGGCCCACTAAGCCTGTGCCTGTACCAGTTCCTGAAAAGTTTGCGTCAGACATTACACCGCCTCCCTGGAAATACGGCTGGCCAGCTTATCGGCGATGGGATTGCTCTTGGGCTTCACCACCTGCAGCTTGCGGGTTTGCTTGTTGATGATATAGCGGTTCTTAAACAGGCTCAGTACCTCAGACTCGGGGTTCGGGAAAGCCCCCAGCACCGAGATATTGTTGTTCTCGCAGGCATCAAAAATCTTTTTCACGTTGTTGTGGTGCAAGGTGCCCAGCTCGTCGATGGGCCAGTGCACGGTCACCTGTGCCGAGCCACGCAGCAGGCGGGTAAAGGCCAGCAGGAACTTACACAGGATGAGATACGCCATACCGTGGCTCGAAGATTCATTAAGCTGACGGTCGGTGCGGATAATCAGATCCGAGTTGCCTTCACGCAGACGCAGCTCGATTTCCAGCAGCTTGGAAATACCGCCGCTGAGCGCCGCCTTGCCGATGATATCCAGCGCCCGGCGCATGCTGTTGGTGTAATGCTCGTCCGGCAGACCAGCGAAGCCATCGCTCTTCCAGCGGCGGAAGGCGGCCACGAACACTTCCAGCTCCGGCCAGAATTCAAGCTCGCTGATGCGCGAGCGAATACGTACTGCAGATTCAGACACCCCATCCAGGAACAGCTCCTCGCCCACCTCGCGGGTAATGCGGGCACTCTGGGATGCGATACGGCGGTCGATGTCGGCCAGCACGTCGTAGAAGGCGGTAAGATCCACCCCGAAAATACGCCCCTGCTCCCGCAGCGCCATAATCGACTGGGGCACCATCACGTTCAAAAGCTGCTCAAGGCTTGGCACCAGCTTGCGGTAATCCAGAATTCGGATGCCCTTGTCGTTGATGGAGGTGGCCTCTTCCCGGGCACGCTCCCAGGTTTCGGCGAGGCCAGAGCCCGACTTGGCGGCAATCACGGTATCGAAGTGCTCTACATACTGCTTCACCGAGCCCACCAGATAGTCGCGTTTAAGCAGTAACTCTTCGCCCTGACGCAAACGCTCGCCAATGCTGCCCTGGGCCTCATCGTCGGTGGGCGAAAGCTTAAGGTCGGCCAGTTTACGCAGCAATGAGCGCAGCTTGGTGAGGTTTTCCGAGGCTTCCACCTGGGCGGCATCGGAGGCCTTGCGGCCCGACTCCAGTTCGCTGCGCTGGGTTTTCACCTCGCTTGAGAAACGGGCGAGCTGCTGCTCCAGCTCCGACTGGGCGCGGCGCACCTTGGCCAGCTCTTCGGCGAGCCGTGGCTTGCGGCTAAGCCAGGTGTGCTGATACCAGTCTTCGTAGCGAAGTACGTCGGCGCGGCGGCCTTCGGCATCGGCAATCCTGCGCTCGAGGGTACGGATATCGGCCTTGAGGCCCACAATCTTGTCTTCATCCACACCGCGGGACTTAAGCTCGTTTTTGTACCACTGTTCACAGGCCTTGGTTTCGGCCTTGGCGTTGGCGCGGCGGCTCTCGATACCCGTCTTGACCGAAGCAATCTGGGCATCCAGTGCGCCCACCACTTCCTGCCAGTAGGCATTCTTTTCCATCCGCGCTTCGAGGGACTCTTCTTTGGTCTCCTCCAGCCAGTCCTGATGGTCGCGGCCAAGCTGTTTAAGCTGATGCTCAATACTCACCAAACGCTTACCGGCCAACTGCTTACGCTCGGCCAGTGCCTTGTTGACCCTGTCCTGCTCGGCGCGTTTTTCATCGAACAAACGGCGCAGGTCTTCACGGGCGTTTTTAAAGGCGGTGCGGGCAAAAGTGAGTTCGCGGGAGAGCTTTTCCAACTCTCCGTTGATTGTCACCAGCTGCTCTTCGGCGGCCTCCTGCACTTCGCGGGCACTGCCGAGGGCTTCTTCGGCCTTGGCAAGACGGCTTCTTAGCTCCTGCTCACTCTGGGCATACTCGGGAATATCCAGCGCCTTTAAGTCCAGCCCTATGCCGAACAGGCTATTGCCATCGGCGCCGCTGTTAGCGTTAAAAGGATGCAGATCGGTGCGGTGCAACAGCTCGGGGGCAATCACCTTCCCCAGGTGCTCTTCCCAGCCGGGGGCTTCTTTACGCAGAAATTCCAGCAGGGTGTGCGACTGAGGAAAGAGCATGGTCTTGAGCTCGTCCAGGGCATTCTGGCGCTCGCTGACACGGATACTGGCGAGGCGCAGGGCTTCGCTGGCCTGATCGCGGCGGGAGCGCAGACGACGCTCTTCCAGCGCCAGACGCTCCACGTTGGCGTTGCTGGCTTCCTGCTCTTCGTCGGCACGTTCGATACGCTCATCGAACACTGCCAGATTGAGCTTTTCCTCTTCGGTGTAGGTCACTGCGTCCTGACGCAGCTTTTCTTCAGAGGCGGCGAGCTTGAGCTCATATTCTTCTTCGCGGAAACGGTTCTTGCCCGCTTCCAGCTGATCGCGCCAGAACTGCTCGAGTTTTTCAAGATCGCTGCGGGCAGCCGCGGCCTGACGCTCACGGGCGTCGCGCTGCTTATCCAGCTCCTGATCCAGCACCTCAAGGTCGCGGTTTAGCTGCTCAACAATCCTGGAACGGCGGGCATTATAAGCCGCTTCCACATCCTGATGTTTGTCGGTGAGAAGCTTATGGCGCTCGGTGAGGTTTTCAAGGTCGGTGCGCCACAGCGGCAGCTGCTCGAGGTCGCCCTTAGCGGTTTCGATATCGGCATCGAGGAAGGCGCCGTGCTGATCTTCAATCACCTCAAGCTCGTGCTCGAACTTGCTGACATCGCCACGGGCGGCAGAGATTTCCTGATTCAGCTCATCGCGCTTTTCCTTCCATTCGTCATCGAGCTGACGCAGGCGGAAATTGTATTCCCTGGAGGCGGTCTGACTGCGCTCAAGACGCTCGGCCTCCAGCACTTCGTCATCCTTGTAGCCCTTGTGCAGCCCGGCCAGACGCAGCTCGGCGGAGAGCAATTGATTGAACTCCTGCTCCAGCTTATCAAACTCGGGGCGAATTTCTTCAAATCCGGCAATGAGTTGACACTCACGGATCCAGTTTTCCACCTGCTGTGGATTGATGCGCGAGGTAGGCGGATTTACACCGTCTTCTTCCAGGATAGCGGCAATCATGGACTTCACGGTTTCCATCTTGCCTTCTTTGGAGTGCACTGCCTTGGCGAGTTTTTCGATGTGCCTTAAGGTGTGCTCGGCATCGCACAGGGCAAACTGGCGGGCATAGCTTCTGAGCTCAACCCTGTTGGTGCCACTGGACAGCAAGGTGCGATCGTTTTGAATAATGGCGCGATATTCGCGGGTATTGAGCAGATTGGTGTGGGCAATGCCGGCACGCTTCATTTCGCGGCCAAACTCGGCGGCGGTGTGGCAAATGAGCGTATCACCGTTGCGGGCCTTGACATAATCTTCAAGCTCGAAGCCCTTGGCGATAAAGCGGTAGCTGATACCTTTGCCATCGCCGTTGGAACTTAATACCGCCTGATAGAGGAGACCATCGCCACGGCGGTATTCGTAAATGATAAAGCTGCTGTCGTGGGGCAGGTACCAGCGCTCAAAACTGTCGCGGGTGGAAGGTACCACCCGGCTTGGGTATTCGCCGTAAAACACCGGCACCAAGCGTTGCAGCGTGGTCTTGCCAGAGGCATTGGTACCACAGATATTGGTATGGCCGTCGAGGGCCAGCTCAACCACCCCGGGCAGGTGGGTGTCGATAAGCACGATTCGTTGCAAGCTAGACATCTTTATCCTTAAAGCAAAGCGACCGTCGGTTGGCAGCAAGAGGCCGAAATGACGGCCAGGGCCCATGGATGAATTACGCGCCGTTAGCGGTAAAAACCTGAGCCAAGCAAACGCATGGGAAAGGATTATTAAGGTAAAGGAAAGCCCCGTGGATGGCAATCACACGGGGCCTTGAAGCGCCGCCATATCAGGCTTTGCGCACTGTTTGGCGGGAATTTGAGCCAAGCGGCACATTAAAGTGTTGCGCGGCGCTCTTCATAGAAGTGAGCCATGCCACTGAGGGCTGTTTCATCGAGCTCACGCAGGCCACTCATTACCAGGGTCTTCACCCCGGTTCCTACCTGCTTGCCTTCGCTGATAAGGGCAAATTCCAGGGTGACATCACCGCGCTTGCCATCCACACTGAGACGGGCATCGCTGAGTTCCAGCGAGACTTTTTCAAACTTGAGGGTGGTTAAATCGAATGCCATGCTCTCGTAAATCACCAGCGGGCGATCCGGGTTAATCATCACCCCATGCTCAAGCATCATGGGCACCAGCACATGGATGAAGTTAAGCCCGGAGAAAGACACGTAGCTGCGCACGAAGGACTCGATTTGGGTTTCACAGCGACTCACCTCGCCCTGACGGCTGACGCTGAGATAGGTCTTGTCGCGGCTGTCGCAGATAGGGAAGTTGTCGCCCACCTCGGTCGGGAAGTTCAGGCTCACGCCCTCCCCCACCATGCCCTCGAACTTGAACTGCATCTTCTGGCTCAGGCCGTAGTGACTGAGTACCAACGCAAACAAGAGATCGCCGGGTACACAAAAACGCTTGGCACCTTCGTCGTGAATGGGGTTGAAGTCCTCCGCGACCCGCTTGGCAAACTCGCTGGCCTGAAAAGGAGAAATCGTTACAGTTTCATCTGCTTGATTAAAAAATTGCTCGAGAAACATAGGCAGTAATTAACCTGAATTCTTGTGATGTCGTTTTTTAGGCCAAGAAGTCTACATCAAATCGTTGAAATAACTCACCCGATGACTTGCGTCGATAAAATAAGCGTCCTACGGCCATGACCAAAGCACTCCGCCCGTGCGGATTAACCTTTTTATTACAAAAGTAAAGACAATGGAAATTAAGTTAGCCTTAAGCACTTTCCCCTAACCTCTCGACGCAAATGATAACCATTGTCATTATCGACAACAGGGAGAAACCATGACCACCATCGCCAAACCAGCCATCAGGCTGAGCCTGCTGTCCAGCGCCCTGCTGGCAAGCTTCGCCGCCACTGCAACCGCCAATGCCGACATCGAGCAAATCAGCATCTTCGGTAAAAAGAATCCCATTAACACGGTGCCGGGCAGCGCCCATCAGCTGAGTCAGGAAGAGCTGGATACCTTCAAGTATTCCGACATTATGCGCACCCTGGCGTCGGTGCCCGGTGTCTATATTCAGGAAGAAGAAGGCTATGGTCTGCGCCCTAATCTGGGTATGCGTGGCACGGGTCAGAACCGCTCAGAAAAAATCACCGTGATGGAAGATGGTGTGCTGGCAGCACCGGCGCCCTATGCGTCACCGGCGGCCTATTACTTCCCGACCTCGGGCCGCATGCAGCAGATTGAAGTACTCAAAGGCTCTTCTACCGTGAAATACGGCCCACGCACCACAGGCGGCGTGATAAACATGGTGTCCCGCCAAATTCCTGATGCAGAGCTAGCAGGCGGCCTGGACGTTGCCCTGGGTCAGGACGGCTATGGCAAGCTACACGCCCACGCCGGTGGTCAGGGTGAGCGCATTGGTGCCGTTACCGAGGTTTATCGCTATCAGGCCGATGGCTTTCGCGACATCAACGGCGTGGGCGGTGATACCGGCTTTGTGAAAAATGATGTGCTGGCCAAGGTCGCCATCGACAGCGCCAAAGATGCCAAATACGCCCAGCGTCTGGAGCTCAAACTCAAGTATGCCGATGAAGTCTCTGACGAGACCTATATGGGTCTGACCGATGCCGACTACGCTGCCAAGCCATTCAGCCGTTATTCTGCGTCTCAAAAAGATGAAATGACCACAGAGCACAAGCAGCTGCAACTGAGTCATATCATCGACTTCAGCGGTTCGGTGAGCCTCGCCACCACGGCCTATTACAATGACTTTAAACGTAACTGGTACAAGGCAGACAAGGTGGATGGCAAGAGCCTGTCCAAGGGTGGCATTGACGCCGCCAGTGCCTTCGACGCCAACCCGGCAGGAGCGATTGATGTCAGTGTGAAGGCCAATAACCGTGGTTATCTGTCGCAGGGAATCCAGACCGAGCTGGGTTTGCTACTTGGCGATCACCAGCTGGATATCGGTGTGCGCCTGCATCAGGACGAGATGGACAGATTCCAGTGGGCCGACACCTACAGCCTGGATGTCAATCAGCAGATGAGCCTGACCAAGGCCGGTGTACCGGGGACTGACTCCAACCGTATCGACAGTGCAAAAGCCCTGTCAGCATACATCCAGGACAGGTTAACTCTTGGCGCCTTCACCCTCACCGCCGGTGTGCGCTATGAAGATGTCACCGTAGAGCGTGAAGACTGGGGCAAGACCAACCCGGGCCGTAATGGTGCGGGAGCCTTCAAGGAAAACAGCTTCTCTGCCCTGCTGCCGTCCTTGTCTGCCACCTGGCAGCTGACCGATAACACCCTGCTGCTGGCCGGCGTGCAAAAGGGCTTTGCCCCCGCCGCTCCGGGTAACACCGAAGGCCAGGAAGAAGAAAGCTGGAACTACGAGGCAGGCGCGCGCTTTGTGAATGGCAACTTCAACGCCGAGGCCATCGCTTTTTACGGCGATTACAGCAACATGCACGGCAACTGCACTGCCGCCCAGGGCTGTGATGAAGATAAACTGGACAATCAGTACAACGCCGGCGAAGTAGTTGTGAAAGGGCTGGAATTGTCAGCTGGCCACCAGTTCAACACCGAAGGCTCTCTGAGCTTCCCGGTAAAACTGGCCTACACCTACACCAGCACCGAATTCCAAAACAGCTTCGAATCTGAGTTTGAGACCTGGGGCGCGGTGCAGGTGGGTGATGAGTTCAGCTACACCCCCAAGCATCAGCTGTACCTGAGCGCTGGTATCAACGCTGAAAATTGGGAGCTGACACTGGCTGGCCGCTACACCTCTGATATGCGCGCCACCGCAGGTCAGGGCGAGATTGCCGACGACGACCTGATTGCAGCCAGGACGCTGGTTGATCTGTCAGGCCGCTACTTTATTGATAAGCAACAGGAAGTGTACCTGACCCTGGATAACCTGCTGGATGAAACCTATATGACAACCCGCGCCCATGGCTCGGTGTTTTCTGGCAAACCCAGAAGCATTACGGTAGGATATTCTTATAAGTTCTAAATATATTCTTTGATATTCTAAAGGCGGCTTTAATTAGGCCGCCTTTTTCATGCCTCTAAATTAAACCTTAAAAATCAATTAATTGATTATTAATCGCGGGCAAGACAAAAATCATTATAAATCAAGCCACTTTACTTTAGCTTTACGTTTTTTGATCTGGATCATTAATCCCAATACGAATCGTTTGCATTTATTAAATCAATTGTTAGAATCCGCTCCAATTACTAACCCTCAGATAATAAAACGGGAAAGGGAAATGATGAAAAAGACTCTGATCGCCAGCGCTCTGCTGGGGTTGTTCGCCAGCCACGGTGCCATTGCTTCTGACGAAACCGCCGAACTGCGTAAAGTGATTGAACAGCAACAGCAGGTTCTGAAAGATCTGGAAAAACGCCTGGAAGAAACCGAGAAGCGTGTTGAGCAGACTGCCGATGCCGCAGAAGCCAACGCCAGCGCCAAGAGCGCCACCACCATCGGCGGCTACGGTGAACTGCACTACAACAACATCGACAACAACTTAGACCACAGCAAAGACAAAACCGAAATGGACTTCCACCGTTTCGTGCTGTTCTTTGGCCATGAGTTCACCAACAAGACCCGCTTCTTCTCTGAGCTGGAACTGGAACACTCTCTGGCAGGCGAAGGTAAAAAAGGCGAAGTTGAGCTGGAACAGGCTTACATTGAGCACGACTTTACCGACGCCATCACAGGTAAGGCCGGCTTGTTCCTGATGCCAGTTGGCATCATCAACGAAACCCACGAACCCAACACCTTCTATGGCGTTGAGCGTAACCCTGTTGAGTCCAACATTGTACCAAGCACCTGGTGGGAAGGCGGGCTGGCAGTCAATCTGAAAGCCGCCCCCGGACTGGCATTTGATGCTGCTATCACTTCCGGCCTCAAGGTTAAAGATGATTACAACATCCGCAGTGGTCGTCAAAAAGTGTCCAACGCCAATGCTGACGCCCTGGCTTACACCGGCCGCGTGAAATACACCGGCATTGCCGGACTGGAACTGGCCGCCAGCGCCCAGTACCAAAGTGACCTGACCCAGGGTAAAGACGGCGTAGACGAAGCCTCTGCTACCCTGCTCGAAGCCCATGGTATCTACAGCATCGGCGGTTTTACCATCAAGGCGCTTTATGCTCAGTGGAACATTGATGGCATCGAAGCCGAACTGCTTGGCCGCGATAGCCAAAAAGGTTGGTACGTAGAGCCGTCTTACCGTTTCAACGACAGCTTTGGTGTTTTCGCCCGTTACAACGAGTGGGATAACGAAGCCGGTAACGATGCCGATACCACCAAGAAGCTGACCAGTGTTGGGGTTAACTACTGGTTGCATGAGAATGTGGTATTCAAGGCCGACTACGAGAAGCAGAGCGGTTCCCTGGATGCCGATGGCTTCAACCTCGGTGTTGGCTACCAGTTCTAATGCAAGTAGATAGAGGGGGCGTTAGCCCCCTTTTACCTGAGTGAACAGACAACCATGAAGAAATACCTGCTGGCCCTGCTGGCCTGTTGGCCCTTGATGGGACATGCCGAAACCAGCTTTCAGAGTAATGAAGGCTTTATCGCCGATGCGCTGGGTGCCGTGCCCAAAGCCAGCGTGTTATGGCTGGATGATGTCCAAAAGGCCAACATCGAATCCATTCTTGCCCATGCTTACAACAAACTCAGGGTGCGCTACTGGCGCGATGGGGCGCAGACAGTGTGGATCCTGGATGAAATTGGTAAAGAATCTCCCATCACAGTCGGTATCCACATCGCCAACCAACAGATAGTCAAAACCAAGGTACTGGTATACCGGGAAAGTCGCGGTGATGAGGTCAGGCATGATTTCTTTACCAACCAATTCAAATCGGCGACACTGACGCCCTCCCTTGAACTGGATCGCAGCATCGATGGCATTACAGGGGCAACCCTGTCGGTGAGAGCCCTGACCAAGTTGTCCCGGATAGCCCTGTATCTGGATGCTGCCGTGCAAAAGACCCCATAACGGATGACTCGACGCCTTTCGAATACTGCCGGTAAACAGCTCGGCCACCGGCTGCGTAAACAAATCCGCCCCTGGCACAGACGCATAGGTATTGTTGGTGGCCTGTTTCTGTTACTGCTGACAGTCACCGGCATACTGATAAATCACGCAGCCGACACAGGGCTTACCCAAGCCAGGGTTCGACTCCCCTGGCTGTTGGACTATTACGGTATCCCGCTTCCCTCCCACAGTGGCCAATTTGGTGACTATGGCATCACAGATAATTTGCTGTGGCACCAAGGCACCATGGTGCTGGAGGCCAAGCACCCCCTCATCGCCGCCACCCAATGGCGCAATCAAACCATCGCCATTGATGCCGAAAACCTGTATCTCCTGAATGGTGATGGCCAGCTGATAGAAACCCAGAATAAAGCCACGGGGCTACCGGTACCGCTCAAGGCCATGGCCATCGAAGGCGAATCTCAGCTGTGGCTGAGTGGCCAGAATGGCCAATATCTTGCGGATGAAGACCTGATTGAATGGCAAAGTACGACGTCATTTGCACCATTGCATTGGCTTGAAGGCAAGGCCGCTGAGCGCCAATTGCTCGAGGATGCCCGCAGCGCACACCTGCACTGGGAACGGGTATTGCTCGATTTGCATGCCGGCCGGATATTCGGCCAGTGGGGTGTCTGGCTTTGGGATCTGCTCGCCCTTGGCTTTGTATTTTTGTCTTTGAGCGGCCTCTACATCTGGATAAGCCAGCAACCCAAACGCAAATAAATCCCGCCGCAGATAAAAAAAGACCCGGCATAAGCCGGGTAAAGCAACTGGGCTAAAGCACGGTAACCCAATTGAGGCAATGAAATGGGGTTGAGGGGTCAGGATGCAACCTTTGCCGGACGCGCAAACCAGCGACGCCACAGTGAAGGCTTAACGGCTTCCTGCGTATCAGGGGCAGGCGTTGCTGTCATCCACATACTGCTGACCCACATACTGCGATAGGCTTTCATCAAAATTCCTCCAAAGCTGAGATGCCGCTCAAGGTATCTCCCGGCCATAAATAAGTAAAATGAATCTATTCCATCACTTCCATTCCATATTGGCATGAACATTCCAATCAAGAACTTGCACTGTTTTGTAACCCTTGCCGAGACCGGCAGTTTTACCCGCGCTGCCGAAAAACTGCACCTGACTCAACCCACACTGAGCAAGATGCTGCAACGACTGGAAGACCATTGGCAGCAGCAGCTTATCATCCGCAACAATCAAAAGCTGTCGCTGACCCAAGCGGGCGAACTCTTGCTTGAACACGCGAGAGAAATCCTCGGGCAATGGCATCTGCTGGAAGAAGATTTAGCAAACCTTCGCGGGGTACAACGGGGATACTTACGCCTTGGTGTGTGCCCCATGATGAGCAGCCTGGTGATTGAACTCCTTACCGCCTTTCGTGCCAGGTATCCCGGAGTCAGATTGGAGATGTTCGAATACGGCGGCTTCGGCTGTGAAAAGGCACTGCTGGCAAACAATCTGGATATTGCCTTTACCGCTCTGCCCGCAACCCACGCCGATGAGTTAACCGCCCAGCCGCTGACCGCTTATCCGCTGCTGGCATGCCTGCCGGCAGGCCACAAGCTGGCAGAAAAAGCCGCCCTCGACTGGCGCGACTTTGGCTCCCATCCCTTTATCATGTACAACCAGGATTTTGCGCTGGCAAAGCTGCTCGACAGCCTGGCAAGAAACGCCGGAGTAGAGCTGAATGTGGCCTATCGCAGTGGCCAGTGGGATTTTTTGGCGAGCATGGTGGAAGCCAATATGGGGCTGGCCATATTGCCCGCCCCCATCTGTGAAAAGTTAACTGATAAAGTATTGTGTTTCAGGCCATTGAGTGGCGGCCACACCTGGGATCTGGCGCTCATATGGCGCAGCCATCTGCATCTTACCCCCGCTGCGGCCGCTTTTTTGGCTCTCAGTCGTGACAGGGGCCAAGCCACTGGGGATCCGGCGGCAAAATAAGCAAATTGCACCTTACCTTATGGATCAGCTGCTCTGCGGTGCTGCCAATAGTGGCGCCGAATATGCCCTCCCGTTGCCGCGCCCCTATCACAAGGTACTTGGCTTTTAAGCTGCTGCTGAGCTGATAGAGGCACTGGGCAGGGTCTCCCGTAACCAAATGGATCTGTTCGGTTGGCAGATCAAATTGCGACAGGGTATCCCGATGCTTTTCATGGGCAGCAATGAGGATTTCGTGGGGGGTAGTAATGTCGAGCTCCCGCAGAACTTGGGGCACCCGTACAACGCAAGCCAGGTGTAATGGCAGATTCAGCGCATTGGCAAGATGCCGTCCTCGCTCCAGCACCAGCCGGTTAAGGAGCTTCTTATCCTCACTGGTCGCATCCAGGTCCACGGCCATCAGTACCAGCCGCCCCCGCGCAAGGGGATTGGCGGTGAGCAGCATCAGCGGCACCTTGGTATGCCTTATAAGCTGCCAATCTTCGGGCTCAGGTGATTCGGCGCCTTCTATACCCTTTATCATCATCGAATAGCCTTCGCTGGCAGCGCAGGGAAGCGCATGCTCATGCAAACGCTTACTCCACACGGCCTCATGGGCCACATCCGGCCTTTGCAGTTCAGAGAGGATTGCGGTCAGTTCATCGTTGAGACAAGCGAGTATCTTTTGTCTCGCAGCGCCTGCAAGGCGGGGATTGTAGTATTCGGCACCGGAAAAATAGGCATGCCCATAGGCGTATACCTTGGGTGTAAGCGCCAATGCATCGGCGATTTCCAGCGCCGTTTGCAATGTAGTGGATGATTGGCCGTCCTGTCCGGCAATCACAAAGACCTTGCTCATAGAAATCCCTCCTTTAAATAGGGTCTTTAGATACCAGTTTAGGCCGCCATGCTTGATTCAAACTGAATAACCCAAATTACAGGCATAAAAAAACCCGCCATTTGGGCGGGTTTTTATGGACCGAAGTATTAATTACTTCTTGGCAGCGTTCTTGGCCTTGGTCTCTGCAATCACAGTCTCAGCTACGTTGGCTGGACATGGGTTGTAGTGAGAGAACTCCATGGAGAACTGACCACGACCAGAGGTCATGGTACGCAGGTGACCGATGTAACCGAACATTTCGGCCAGCGGTACATCTGCCTTAACGCGTACACCAGTCAGACCAGCTTCCTGATCCTTGATCATGCCGCGACGACGGTTCAGGTCACCGATTACGTCACCTACGTGATCGTCTGGAGTGAACACGTCAACCTTCATGATAGGCTCGAGCAGCTGTGGCTTGGCCTTAGGCATAGACTGACGGAATGCACCTTTAGCGGCGATTTCGAACGCGATGGCAGAGGAGTCAACTGCGTGGTAAGCACCGTCGAACAGCTCAACTTCAACGTCCAGTACTGGGAAGCCAGCCAGAGGACCTTGGCTCATCATTTCTTCGAAGCCAGACTCAACGGCGGGCCAGAATTCACGAGGAACGTTACCACCTACTACGGCAGACTTGAAGGTGAAGCCGGTACCTGGCTCACCAGGACGGATGCGGTAGTCAATCTTACCGTACTGACCAGAACCACCAGACTGCTTCTTGTGAGTGTAGCTGTCTTCGATGGCGGCAGTGATGGTTTCACGGTAGGCCACCTGTGGAGCACCTACAGTCAGCTCAACGCCGAAAGTACGCTTCAGGATGTCTACCTTGATGTCCAGGTGCAGTTCACCCATACCTTTCAGGATGGTGTCACCGGTTTCCTGGTCGGTTTCAACCTGGAATGATGGATCTTCAGCAACCATCTTACCCAGAGCAACACCCAGCTTCTCAGAAGCGCCTTTGTCCTTAGGAGTCACGGCGATAGAGATTACAGGCGTTGGGAAGATCATAGGCTCGAGAGTACACTCGTGCTTAGGATCACACAGGGTGTGACCGGTCTGAACGTTCTTCATACCTACAACGGCAATGATGTCGCCAGCCTGGGCAGAGTCGATTTCGTTACGATCGTTGGCGTGCATTTCAACCATACGGCCGATACGTTCAGTTTTACCGGTAGCAGAGTTCAGGATGGTGTCACCCTTCTTCAGCTTACCTGAGTAGATACGAACGAAGGTCAGGGCGCCGAAACGGTCATCCATGATCTTGAACGCCAGAGCACGGAAAGGCTCGTCTACAGAAACGGTAGCAACCTTACCAGTGTCTTCACCAGTTTCTGGGTCAGTCAGAGGCTGTGGCTCAACTTCAGTTGGAGAAGGCAGGTAGTCAACTACTGCATCCAGTACCAGCTGCATACCTTTGTTCTTGAACGCAGAGCCGCAGAAGGTGGGGAAGAAAGACAGGTTGATGGTACCCTTACGGATACAACGCTTCAGGTCTTCGATAGAAGGCTCTTCACCTTCCATGTAAGCTTCCATCAGGTCGTCGTCCTGCTCAACGGCAGTCTCAACCAGCATTTCACGGTATTCTTCAACCAGGTCAACCATGTCAGCAGGAACGTCGGTCACGGTGTAGTTTTCTGGCAGACCAGAATCGTCCCACACGAAAGCTTGACGGTTCAGTACGTCTACAACACCAGTGAACTCGTCTTCACGGCCGATAGGCAGAGTCATAACCAGCGGGTTGGCAGCCAGAACTTTCTTAACCTGGCCAACAACGCGCAGGAAGTCAGCACCGATACGGTCCAGCTTGTTTACGAAGATGATACGAGCTACTTCAGACTCGTTGGCATAACGCCAGTTGGTTTCTGATTGTGGTTCTACACCGCCGCTACCGCAGAATACACCGATACCGCCGTCCAGAACCTTCAGAGAACGATAAACTTCAACTGTGAAGTCAACGTGACCGGGGGTGTCGATTACGTTAAAGCGGTGACCTTTCCAGAAACAGGTGGTGGCAGCAGACTGAATGGTAATACCACGCTCTGCTTCCTGATCCATGAAGTCCATGGTAGAAGCGCCATCGTGAACTTCGCCCAGTTTGTGGATTTTACCGGTCAGCTTGAGGATACGCTCGGTGGTCGTGGTTTTACCCGCGTCAACGTGAGCGAAAATACCAATGTTTCTGTATTTTGATAAATCGGTCATGATTCAACTTTTTTGCTTGGTTTATAAAAGTAGACGGAGTATGCCACAAAAAAGCAGCAGACCACACATCAGGATTTGAGGCGCATATTGTAATTGGGAAGGGCGCCCGGCGCAAACTGCTTAGACATTTTTTAGCTGACAAAACAGCAGCTACAGAGTGACCACAACCAAAAACGGTTAAAAATCAACCTCAAAGCGCTTTGCCTTCGCTAAATAAATTCGCTGTTTTTTTGCGCGGGCACTGGCATAAGCTGCCGTTGCTATGGTGGTTTTTTTACTCAGGCCGCACCGGAAGAAATCTTGCCAAAGCGAAAACTCCCCTGCCCCTGATCTTTAACCTCGTACATAGCCACGTCTGCCGCCTCCAGCAGTGCCTCCAGGGTATGGCCGTGATGGGGGTAAATGGCAATCCCCACACTGGCGCCGACCTGACAGGAAAGATTGCCGCGAATGGCTACCGGCCTGGCTATCTGGATCAATAATTCCTGGGCAAGTTCACGCAGCTTGTTGTAATCCTTATCAACATTGGAAATGCCAATCAGAAACTCATCGCCGCCCCACCGGATGACAATGCCGTTTCCAGCCAGCTTCATCAGACGTTCGGCCACAGATTTCAGCACCGCATCCCCGGCTTCGTGGCCATAGATGTCATTCACAGGTTTGAATTTATCCAGATCAATCAGCAACACCCCCATCAGCGCCCGGGTTTGATCGGTTTTTCGCATCATTTCCAGTAACAGGCGCTCACCTGCGCGGCGATTTTTAAGCTGCGTCAAGGGGTCATGCTCAGCCTCAAACCGTATCATCCGCTCCCGATAAGTTCGCTCAGTGATGTCATACATCATCACTTCAATAAGCATCTCGCTGCTGGCGCCGACATTGTCTTCCACTTTGGAAAACAGACAATGAACCCATTTTAACTGCTCGGTTTGCTGACTTCGCAGTTGCAGCTCCATCTCCACATGATTGAGATTGAGATTGCCCCGCAGTTCATTAAAGAAGCGATCCAACTCAGCTTCTTCTTCAAACCACTGGCATAGGGAGGTTTGATTATCAATGGAGTCTGTACCACAAAGGCGCTCGAAGGCTTCGTTAACCACCAAAACGTGATTCTGTTTATCAATCAGGCAAATACCCGCTGTTGCTCTCTCAAAAATGAGCCTGAATTTACGCTCCAGCAATTCTGTCTTCTGCCGCAGGTTGCGCTCTTTTTCGATGGACTGATTCAGGTTGGCCACCAGTTGATTAATACCCCGCACCAGGCTGCCTATCTCATCCTGGGCATGGTATTTGGGTACGCTGAGCGGGTTATTGTCACCGGGCTTGATATTCTCAAAATTTGAGGTCAGGCGATTCAAGGGGGCTGTAAGGGTTTTATGTACCAACAGGGAAACAAGCAGCGCGATAAGTGCCGATTGCAGCGCCAGCATCCATGCTTGTTTGAGTGCGACTTCGGTTGCCCTTGATTGGATGTATTGGGTGTTTGGCAGCAGCTTCAGCTTGCCCAGGACTTCACCCGCGAAGAAAGGATGGGGAATGTCAAACTCCAGCACCTGGAGCACGTCATCAGCGGCATACCCGCTGGAACTGACCCAGTCACCGCTGTCTGCTGTGAGCAAGGCGCCGGCCACCAGATCATTGACCTCAAGCCCTTCAACGATTTCTTTGCCCAGCTCCACGTCCTTAACGTACAGCGCCACCGACGCGGTCTTTTGCACCGTTAAGGCGATTTGCCCAAGTTGATTGGTCACTTCCTTGAGCTTGGTTTCACGGGCATCCCAAAAAAAATACAGGCAGGCAAGGACCGCTGCGAGAAAAGCGCCGCCCCCGATTGCAACTGCAACTTTGACGTATAGATTCTGGCGATTAGGGATCAAATTTGTATACCACCTTTAATGCCGGATCCAGATCTGCGCTTCTGACAAAGGTAATGCCCGAAGGGGTTCGGTTCATCAACTCAAGCAAGGTAGAGCTCTGGTCGATTTTTCTGGGCTGAGTGACCCTTGCAGAAAACTGCAGCCGCGCCCAATAACTGCTTACCTGTGCCAGACTGCGATTGACCAGCTGCCGGTAAAACAATGCTCTGGTGTCAATATCGCTGCTGTTATCAAAGACGGTGACATCTTTACCATCTGGAAATGTACTGTCACGCCCCATGAAGATATCCACGACTTCATGATGACTTAATCGTTCAATGCCGTTTGTTGCATTCACCACCACGTACAGAGCATCATCCGCTCTGACTGGAGAGTGTGCAAGTAACCAAGCTATCAGACTGATTATCAGTAATTTCATAGTCAGAAGGTAAAGCTCAGGTTAACCGAAAACAGATTGACCCTGTCGTCGTGGCCCATGGGATGGCTTCGCACCCAAAGACTCGACCCCTTGGGGTCTATCTCAGAGTGATCCCACTGCAGCTTTAACGCCATGTCTTCGTAAAAATCCCAGCGAAGGCCCAACGAATAAGTGCTTTGTGCCAGTGTTGATACCTCATAGCTGTATTGAGCAGCCTGATGCAGTGCCAACAAGGCGGCCTTTTCCGGCTCCGGCAAGTAGGGAAGTGACTCAGGCAACTCAATCCTGGGCGCTTCTTTGGTGTTTTCGACCCGGGCAAATACTCCGTAAAGAGTGAGGTCGTCGAATCGACGCCCGATGCTGAGATACCCCGACGCATAGGGCTGCAATAACCGCCATTCGGATTCGGTGTAACCCAGCTCTGATTTCACAATCCACTGGCCATCATCGTATTGGAAACCAAGGGCGTAGTACCGCGAAAGCTTGTCGTCAAAGGCGATGTCCTGGGCCAGCAATCCGGCCTGAGGCCAAACCGCTGTGGGTACAGCGCGCAGGGCATCCAGCAGCATGTCAGTGTCGGCATTGGTTCCCGACGTATCAGCCTGCGCAGCAGCAGCCCTCACCAACCAGTCGTTACCCGACAGCGACAGTGTCAGAGCCATAATATTGTCCAGGGCGAACAGGCCTCCTTGTTCTGGCCCCTGCAGATCCATATCGGTTTCACCGAAGGCGGCTTTGGCCTCAAAATTAAGCTCGCCAATATCTCGCCGATATGTCACATCGGCACCTTCATAGCGACTGATAGAGGAGATGAGATTATAGAACTCAGGAATGGGACGAACCCAGGAGTAGGCATAGCCTACATCCCTGTACTCGGTGAGCATGTACAGATCGAGCCCTAACCGGCCAGCCCTGAATGCCCAATTGTTGTTGGGGCGATAACGCAGGAACAACCACTCAAGGTTATCCGAAACCCTATTGCTGACTCTGTCTTTAAAGACCATTTGAGCCACAGCATCAAAGCTGCCCGACATTTCGGCATTAAGCTGTAACCCAAGCAGGGTATCACCAGCGGTGGACCAACCTTGTCCCACGGCATCCATAGTGTAATCGCGGTGAAAGCCAAGATTGTCACTGTCGTTGTAGATGGCGCCAAGGCTGCCAAACCCACTGAACCTGACTCCCGTTTCCGCGTGTGCCCATCCCGCAAACATCAGCCCGATAAGGCCTGCTGTTACGAATTTGTGCAAAATTACTCTCCCCAGCCATAGCGCGTTTTATCTATCGCGTTACCAACAGCTTAGAATCTTTTTATGATCATTGCCCTATTGAAAGTGGCAGGTTTGATGGAAGAAAGACCTGCCCCAAAGCCAATTTAACCATAATTAAAAACCCTTGTAACACATTCCTAGAAACAGGGTTCTGTATTCACCATGCCAGTGACCATTATTTGTTGGAGACAAATAAAAAACCCGCCACTGGGGCGGGTTTTCGGCGGGCTTTAAGTACCCGTATCCTGGCTATGCTGTATCAGCATTATTGCTATCAGTCTTCTACCGGAGAGACCACAAACAGCAGATCGCCCTGAGATACCTGTTGACCGTTGGTATTCAGAATACGCTCGATGCGGTACTTCTTATCTTCCGGATAGAGCACAGCGCCCTTGCGGTTGAAGCTCGCCAGAGTGACCTGGGAGAACATCTTCATCGCTTCGGTCAGCGCCAGAGTGGTGTCGGTGGTCACAATGTCACCTTCACGGACAAACTCAGGTTCACCCGGAGCAGGCGAGCTATAGAAGATACCAGCACCCTGGGCCAGTACTTTCAGCTCGTTGGAGTCACCCACTCGCAGAGACTCGGTATCCACACCCTGGGTTTCGGCAGCGGCTTCCATCTCGGCAATCAGCTCAGGGATATCCAGCTCCGCCATCAGACGAGGCAGGTAGTTGGTGTCGTACACACCTTCGTTGAAGGTGGCATCCTTGAGGATTCGCTTAAGCAGCGGAATGTTGGTCGCAATACCTTTAATCACTACGCTGTCCAGGTAGTCGTACATCTTGGTGACCACGTCTTCACGTGACTCACCACGGATGATGATCTGGGCAATCAGGCTGTCGTAGTATGGCGATACTTCCTTACCTTCGGCGGCGATGGAGATAATTTCCACATCGTCACGCTCTGGCATCACGCACTCGGTGATCTTGCCAGGGTTTGGTACCAGTTGCAGCACGCCGTTGCTGTCCAGAGCGGCCTTCTCGGCAGTCACACGCACTTCCATGGCGTAACCGATTTCCTGAGGCTCCAGATCTTCGATGGAACGACCCGCGGCAATGTCAAACTGGGCAGAAACGATGTCGATACCCGAGGTAGCCTCAGTCACAGGGTGTTCTACCTGCAGACGGGTGTTCATTTCCATGAAGTACACTTCATTGGCATCCAGGTTGTAGATAAACTCCACTGTACCTGCGCCCATGTAGTCCACGGCATCACCCAGCGCCTTGGTGTAAGCCATCACCTGCTGCTTCAGCTCAGGGGGCAGCATGGTAGAACCAGACTCTTCAATTACCTTCTGGTTGTTACGCTGTACCGAGCAGTCACGCAGACCCAATACCTTGGCGTTACCAAACTTGTCGCGCAGCAGCTGCACTTCGATGTGACGCAGTGAGGTCACATACTTCTCGAGGTACAGGTCACCGTTACCGAATGCGGCAGCCGCTTCGGTAGAGGTCTTCATAAACAGTGGGATCATATCCTCTGGGCGTTTTACCACCTGGATACCCTTACCACCGCCGCCTTGTACCGCTTTGAGCAGCACTGGGTAACCGATTTCACTGGCCACGTTCACCGCCTGCTCGGCGTTGGACAGAATACCGTGTGAACCCGGTACCACAGGGACGTTCTGCGCCTGAGAGGTCTTGATTGCGTTGGACTTGTTACCCATGGTGGTCATTGAGTGCACGCTTGGACCGACGAAGTTAACGCCATTGTTTACGCACAGGGCAGCAAACTGTGGACTCTCAGACAGGAAGCCGATACCTGGGTGCAGGGCGTCTACGTTTTCGTATTCAGCCACTTTCAGCACAGAGTATGCGTTCAGGTAGGATTCGTCTGAGGTGTTACCACCCAGACACACCAGCTTGTCGTTTTCCTTCAACATATCGGCCGGAACGGCTGTCATATCCGGGTCGGACGCAACCAACACCACGTTGATGTTGTTGTCGTGAGCCTTACGGATAAGCTTCACCGCAGTACAGCCACGGGCATGTACCAGTACCTTGTCGATTGGCTTCATCAGGGCACGGGGGTCATCCTGACGGATTTCTTCATCCACTACCTGAGCCTCAGGCACCAGAGTAGACAGAGCACCCTTGATGACTTCTTCGATCTTCTGGGTTGGCATTGGCATCAGAGGGTCGATGCTGGCCAGCTGGGAGTCCAGAGTATCGCTGAAGGGGTTATATACCAGACCATTCATGGCACCCGGCACCTTCGACAGATAATTCGACAGGGTTGAGGTGGACGGCAGATAGGCAGGAACCACCATCTGACCGGCGAACGGCATGTTGGTGCCTGACAGGTAGTAGGTCTGCACCAGTGGGTGAGTCACGAAGGATGCCTGGGCACCACCGGTACAGTCACCGAAACCGAACATCAGTACCGGCAGTTCGTTGTCACGGATAAAGCGGGTGATACGATCGTTTACCACGGCCATGGAGAACAGGGCTGCGGCGCCTTCTTTAGTCTGCATACCACCGGAAGAGATAAAGCAGATAACCGGCATATGGCGCTTGGCGCACTCGATAAGCAGCGCAGAGAACTTCTCGGCGGAAGCCATATCGAAAGCACCGGCCTGGAAGGCGGTGTTGGAAACGGCGATACCCACCTTGAGTGAAGCACCCTTGTGCTCAAAGTCAGCCGTACCTGTAATAAGGCCGCAAGGACGTATGCCCTTGTCCAGCGCGTCTTCAATCGACAGACGGAAGCCGGGGAAGTTAAGCAGGTTGGCGGTCATCTTGTCGCCGTTCAGTTCATCAAAATTGGTGAAGAACTTATTGATGACGTTTTCCCAGGTCATCTTGCCGGCTTTCTTCTCGTCGCGGAGCACCTTCTGGATCAGCAGATCCTGGTAACCCATAGTCAGGCGGTTCCAGAAGTCTTTACGACGACCGATACGCACAGGGTTGATGGCGCCGGTGTACTTGCCGGTGTCGTCTTCACTGTCGAAGTATTCGGGCAGCAGACGTTCGAAGAAGTAAGTGAGGATAACGAACAGCGAGTCGTTCAGCTGTGGGAAACCCACGCTCTTCCACTGCTCAGTCTTGGTCAGCAGTTCGGCACGGTTTGACTGAGACATGAAGTACTTCAGCCACTTGTAGAACTTGCTCTTGTCGTTGGCGATGTCCTGAGTCGACAGGGCACGGTCAATGGCCTTGTGCAGCAGGCTGTCAACCGAGGCCCGGGACAGGCTCTTGCTCATCATGGCTTCTTTGGCGATAGAGGCCAGGCTGCCAACCACGTTGTCGTACAGGGCATTGAAAATGAGAATGTTGTAGCACTGCCAAATAAAGTCTTCGCGCAGTTCTTTGTTCACCACCACATCCAGCACTGTGAGGTTGTTCAGCTCAGGCCAATTGGCCTCGGTCACCTCGGCAGGCAGGGTTTCCAGATAGTGAATAAGCCCCTTGAAGTTGTTGGCAGCATTGGCCTTCCAGCGGTGGTACAAAGACCAGCCGATGTTGAACAGCAGCGCTTTTTTGGCCTTTTTGTAGTTCTCTTTTGGTTCACCCAAAATCAAACGGGTCAGCATGTTACGCTCTGTGCTGATCTCGGCACGCTTGTTGACAAAGTTGTTCCACAGTTTGGACAGCTCTTCGTCGTAAACTACTTTATCCGGGGCAGACAACCAGGCCTGGAATACCTTTTCCTGCTCCTTCTGGATACGCTCCAGCAAGTCACCCTCAGGCACGCTCACCTTGGACAGACGACCATATTGCTCCATGGAGATGGAGTGGATACGGCTGCGCAGTGTCAGGTAACGCAGATAACGGTAGGCGCTGCCGAAGAGGTTCAGATGCATGGTGGGGCTGCTCGCCACCGCCATGTCGGCCGTGCTTTCCAGCGCCTTGAGGCTGCTTGAAGGGTTAAGGAAGCGGGTCAAACTGCGCTCGTAGTGCTCGCGCAGGTCTTTGGACTCTTTAACGAAATTAACAGCTGCGCGCTCAACGGCTTCGATGGAGCTGATGATGGCGCGGCGCAGGTTGTGCTGACGCTCGTCACGGTCGGACGGCGAGAAATCGATGATGCCATCGATGCAACCTGCGTTGTACAGTTCCTCAGGGGACACACCTACAGACTTGGCGCATTCCTGCCAGGACAGGTTGTACTTACGGGCAATACTTTGCAGGCCCTGAGGCTGAATGGTGTTGAAAATACCATCACGCAGCGACAGCAGAATGTTGGCCGCCGCCAGTGGAATCGCACCACCGGAATAACCGGCACCAATCACGATACCCACGGTTGGCACGTCAACGTTGGCACTCTCGGCAATGGCCTTGGAAATGGAGTGTGCCTGATTATTGCTGTTGGCAATCTCACCGGCATCCGCACCGGGTGTGTCGATGAGGTAAACAATAGGCATGGACAATTCGGCGAAGTGACGAATTGCTTTACAGGCCGCCAGGTGATGCTCAGGCATCCAGGCACCATTGGCGGTGGTACGCTCCTGGGCAACAAAACCGATACGACGGGTACGGCTGCCAAAGTTCAGGTCCACTTCAGCGCTGTAGAAAGAGCCCATATGGGTCTCTGTAATGACCTTACCCTTTAAGTCGGCAATAATACGCTTGGCACCGGGGCGGTTTTTGTCCTGGGTTGGCTGAATGACCTTGGCAACATAGCCATCCACATCCAGCTTTGTCAGTGATTTGAGGTTAGTCTGGATGGCAGCATCGTCCAACAGACCTTTGATTTCCTCGGATAAACTTTGTTTGCTGTGCTCAGGGAACAGCGAAAAATCCTTTGCCAGATGTTCCGCTTGCAGAAACAGCGGATCAGGCTTTTGTGCTTGAGTCATGTTTTTGGGCTGCTTGTTGGTGGTCATTAAGAGATCCTCTGCTAAGCCTCTGAAAATTTTTAGCCATCAAATATACCTTCCTTCGGTTTGCAAATACCATTAAACTGCCTTGGACGCTTTGTTCCATTTTTGAGACGATAGAAAAAACATGCCAGATTTGAATGGGATGGCGCTATTTGCCGCAGTGGTCAGATCTCAGGGTTTCAGCCAGGCGGCCCGCGATATTGGCATGCCAAAATCCACCATTAGTCGTAAAGTTGCTCAATTGGAAGAAGAACTTGGCGTACGACTGCTGCAGCGAGACAGCCGCAATCTAAGCCTCACCCAGGTCGGTACCCTTTTCTATCAACACTGCGAAACCATAGTGAATGAGCTTGAGGCCGCCAAGGCGGTGATTGAACACACCCACGCGGATGTGTCCGGCTCGCTGCGCATCGCCATCCCCGTCTCATTCAGCCAGGAGTTAATTGCCAATCTGTGCAGCGGTTTTTTGCGCCTCTATCCCAGTGTGGAACTGGACGTGCAGTTTACTGACTCGGATGTGGGCCTGGTGGGTGAAGGCTACGATATCGCCATCAAGTACGGCCCACTGCAGCCCTCTGACAATGTGGCCAGATTGCTGTTTGAGCGTCAGCCCATTTTGGTGGCAAGCCCCGGATATCTGAAAAAGCATGGCACCCCCGCCACCCCCAAAGAGCTTGGGCAACATGCCGGCATTCTCCTTGGCACCACCCGCTCGGCCCCCATCTGGCCACTGGGTAAAGGCGGCCGTAAAACCATGGTCAGTTTCAATCGCAAGGTGCGGGTGAACAGCGCCGTGATGGTGCGCCAATTGGCATTGGATGATTTTGGTATTGCCATGTTGTCCCATGCCCAGTGCAAGAAAGATCTCGCCAGCGGCGCCCTGTTGCCCATACTGCCCGAGTGGCCCATGGAGCCCTTCAAGGTGTATGGAGTCTATTCCAGTCGCAAACAGCTGGCTACCAACATCAGTGTGTTTCTCGACTTCTTTATCAAGCGCTTCGGCAGTCAGGAATCCCTGCTTGGCATGATGGGCTAAGACACAGATGTTCACAGTGTATGGGTAACAACAAGGCCGAAAAGCTCGCCTTTTTTCCCGTCCTGTGGTACCCCTAAAGTTTGACTAAACTAAAGCTAACCCCATAGCGTGAAAGATTAATTTTGTCGTTAAGGATGCCCCATGTTAAAGCGTATGCTCCCTGCTCTGTTCATTGCCGGCGTAGGCACCCTGCCCCTTTTGGCCCAGGCCAATCTCGACGTGGAAGAACTGCGACTCCCCAAGGCAAACAGCGACCTCGGCGGCGTGGCAAACAGGTATCAGGGTCTGATTGACGGCCTCAAAGACAAGCTGGCAGCCGGCAACGAAGAAAAGGCCGTGACCCAGGCCATGGCATACCAGGGCATTCGGCTGTGGCAGCAGGCAGTGCGGGACGTGCAGTCCGGCCACATGGATGACCGCAGCCTGTATTGGGCAAGACTGGCGATGCGTGCAAGCCTCAAACAGGATAAGGCCGGATACGCCATAGTCCCCTGGCAAAGAGATATTCTGGTGCGCGCCGTTGAAACAGCCTCCCGGGGTTTTTCGGATATCCATTTTGGTGAGGACGTGCAAATTCGCATTCTACTCACCGGTTTTGACCCCTTCTTCCTTGATCGCAACATAGGCCAGAGCAACCCGTCGGGTATAACGGCGCTGATGCTGGATGGCTATAAATTCAAAGTTGGCGGCAAACAGGCACAGATTGAAACCGTCATGATCCCGGTGCGCTTTGCCGATTTCGATCAGGGCATGATTGAATCACTGCTGACTCCCTTCTATCGCAAACGCTCTATTGATGCGGTATTTACCGTGAGCATGGGACGGGACGATTTTGACCTCGAACGTTTCCCGGGCCGCAACCGCAGCGCCGAGGCCCCGGATAACCTGAATGTGCTCACAGGCGCAACCAAAACCCAACCCATAGCCCCCATGCTGAACGGGAAGTCACTCAACGGCGATGAGTTCGTGGAATTTTCTTTACCCGTAACGGCCATGCAAGCGGCGCCGGGTAACTACAAGGTCAATGACAATCACAGGGTCACCACCCTGGGCAGAGGCACATTTGAGGCCACTTCTCTGGCAGAGCTGCAGGAAGCCATCTCGGTGGAGGGCTCAGGCGGCGGCTATCTATCCAATGAAATTTCTTACCGTGCCGTGCTTCTGAGGGACCAGTTTGGGCTCAAGTTACCCGTCGGCCATATCCATACCCCCAAGGTCGCCGGTTATGATGCTCAAACCGGCAGAGCCATCGCCGAGCAGGTGCGTGCCATGGTGGAGCTTGCCGCTGCGACGCTGTAAATACGCACGGCCCTGATATAGAAACCTTGGATTCAGGGCCAGCATCCTCAGGGCTTGTTCGGGTGAAGAAGACAGGGGTATCATGCATACGCCTGTCTTCCCGGAACCCGTATGTTTTCGTTTTTTCGCCCATCCAAACGGCCTGCGACATCACAACTCGTCAGCAATGCCATGCCACCGCAAACCGCCATCCAGGAGGATGCTAGCCTGCACCTTGAACGCGCTTGCCTCAGGGCTGAAGCCGGACTTGGCAGGGACATCCCAAGACCCACGTTGAGGTTCGATATCCGGGGCAAGACAGCAGGTATGGCCTACAGCAGCCAGAACCTTATCCGCCTGAACCCCAAACTGCTGGAAGAAAATCCCGACATCTTCTTTACCGAAGTCATTCCCCACGAGCTTTGCCATTTGCTGGCCCATACCCTCCACGGCAAGGTCAAACCCCACGGCAAAGAATGGCAAGCACTGATGCGTGGCCTGTTTGGATTGTCACCGCGCACCACCCATACCCTGGACACCACCAGTGTCAGCAAGAGTGTCGAATACCGCTGCCAATGCGGCCCGGTCCCGCTGTCGATAAGGCGCCACAACAAAATACTGAGGGGAGATGCACGCTACCTGTGCCGTCGCTGCGGTGACTACCTGAAACAACCCGAAACACGCTGACGCGTCGCAGTTTCAGGCGAATGCCCCCATGACACGCCCAACGGGATACCCGAGGTTGTCAGCCCTACCCCGTTGGATTAACATCCCTGCCAATCAAAAAAGTCGCGATGAAAGCGGCCAGCAGTATCAGGAAACACCTTGCGCTATCTATTTGCTTTGGCAACACTTGTTGCCCCATTGTCCCTGTGTTTTGCCCAAAATACGCCGCCGTTCAACTTTGCAGAAGCCAAACGAACCGCCCAGAAAATCTATGCCGCACTGCCGATGCAGAGCTTTTACTGCGGCTGTAACATTCAAACCAAGGGTAAACGCTGGGAAGTTGACCACAACAGCTGCGGTTATCAGGTCCGTAAAAATGCCGGACGCGCGGAGCGGATAGAGTGGGAACATCTGGTTCCGGCCTGGGAGTTCGGCCACCAGCGCCAATGCTGGCAACAGGGTGGACGAAAGGAATGCACCCAAAATGATGCGACCTTCGTGCGTATGGAAGCCGACTTGCACAATCTGGTGCCGGCCATAGGGGAAATCAACGGCGACCGAAGCAACTACCGCTTTCGGGAATGGAATGCCAGCCCAACCCAATATGGTCAATGCGAGATGGTGGTGGACTTCAAGGCCCGCCAGGTACAGCCGCCGCGCCGAAGCCGCGGCGCCATTGCCCGCAGCTACCTTTATATGCAGGCACAATATGGGCTTAAGATTGCGCCCGCCCAATTAAAGTTGTTTGAGGCATGGGATAAAAGCTATCCAGTTGATACTATTGAGTGCCAGAGAGACCAGCTTATTGCCGGCGCCCAGGGGAATCACAATCCCTTTGTCGCACGCGGCTGTAAGGCGGGCGCTCTCGATGTTCAAACGGCAGATTAACAGTTTCAGGATCCCGAATGCGAATTCCAAGAATTTTCCAGCCACTTGACCTGTCTCCTTCAGCACAGTTTGCCCTCGACGAGGATGGCTTTGCCCACGTGGGCAGAGTGCTGCGTATGGGCGAAGGCGAGCAAATCAGGATATTCAACGGCGATGGCAAAGACTATCTTGCCGACATCATCTCAGCGGGTAAAAAGTCGCTGACGGTAAAGGTGGTTGCGGCTCAAGACAACCAGAGTGAATCGCCGCTGCATTTGCACCTCGGCCAGGTGATCTCCCGTGGCGACCGTATGGATTTCACCCTGCAAAAGTCAGTGGAACTCGGGGTTAATACCATTACCCCACTCTTTTCAGAGCGCTGTGGCGTCAAGCTCAGCGGTGAGCGACTCGATAAAAAAGTGGCCCAGTGGCAGAAGATTGTGATCAGTGCCTGCGAGCAATGCGGCCGAGCCACAGTGCCAGAGGTTCGCCCTGTGATGGAGCTGGCCGATTGGTGCGCAGAACAAACCAGTGCGCTCAAATTGAATCTTCACCCCCGCGCCAGCCATGGTATCAATGGCCTGGTGCTGGAGCATCCCCGGGTCAGGTTGCTCATAGGCCCCGAGGGCGGGCTGTCGGCAGAGGAAATTGCCATGACAGAGACCCACAAATTTACCGAAGTATTGCTCGGTCCCCGAGTGCTTCGTACCGAAACGGCCGCGCTGACGGCCATTACTGCACTGCAAATGAAATTTGGCGACCTGGGTTAACCCCGGCTCCCCCCCATGAGAGGACGCAAGATGATCAAACTCGGCATAGTGATGGACCCCATCAGCGACATCAACATCAAGAAAGACTCCAGCTTTGCCATGCTGATGGCCGCCCAAAGCCGCGGCTATGAGCTCTTCTATATGGAAATGCAGGACCTGGCCATGGTCAGGGGCGAGGCCCGTGCCCGTATGCATCCACTCAAGGTAATGCAACACGCCGACTGCTGGTTTGAGCTGGGCGAAGCCGTTGAGCAGCCACTGGCCGAGCTTGATGTCATCCTGATGCGAAAAGACCCGCCGTTCGATACCGAATACATCTACGCCACTTACATGCTGGAGCGTGCTGAAGAGGCTGGCGTGTTGATTGTAAACAAGCCCCAGAGCCTCAGGGATGCCAACGAAAAGCTGTTTACCGCTTGGTTCAGTGAGTTTACTCCACTGACCATGGTCACCCGCGATGCCGGCCGTATCCGCGATTTCCATGCCGAGCATGGCGACATCATTTTAAAGCCCCTGGATGGCATGGGCGGCGCCTCAATATTCCGCGTCAAACAGGACGACCCGAACCTTGGCGTCATCATTGAAACCCTAACCAACCACGGCAATTGCTACGCCATGGCCCAGGTGTTTATTCCTGAAATCACCGCTGGTGACAAACGCATCCTGGTGGTGGATGGTGAGCCTGTACCTTATTGCCTGGCGCGTATTCCCAAGCAGGGAGAAACCCGTGGCAACCTCGCTGCCGGCGGCCGGGGAGTGGCCCAGCCATTGTCTGAATCAGACTGGCGCATCGCCAAGGCATTGGGGCCTGAACTCAAGCGCCGCGGGCTGATTTTTGTGGGCCTGGACGTCATTGGCGATAAGCTCACCGAAATTAACGTGACCAGCCCGACCTGTATCCGCGAAATCGAAGCCGCCTTCGACGTGGACATTACAGGCATGCTGATGAATGCCATCGAAGCCCGTATCAACAAAAAATAACCGTGGGCGCCTCGCGCCCTTCTGCCTGGGGAACCCTATGTCATCGAAATTATTGGCCCTGTTGCTGCTGGTCCTGCCCCTGACAGCCGCCGCGGCCGATCCGCTCAAAACCCCGTCCAAACCCAAGAACATGGTCATCATGATTGGCGATGGCATGGGGCCGGCCTATACCTCCGCCTATCGTTACTTTAAAGACAACCCGGACACGGAAGAAATCGAGCAAACCGTGTTCGACCGATTGCTGGCGGGGATGGCAAGCACCTATCCGGCGCCTGTATCGGGCTACGTGACTGACTCGGCCGCGGCTGCAACGGCACTGGCAACCGGTCACAAGAGTTATAACGGCGCCATCTCAGTCGATGTGAATAAAGCCCCCCTGCCAACCCTGTTCGAAAAAGCCCGGGAAGCCGGTTTAGCGACCGGGATTGCCGTGTCGAGCCAGATAAACCATGCCACGCCTGCGGCATTTTTGGCCCACAATGAAAGCCGTAAAAACTACGATGAGCTGGCAAAAGCCATATTGGACAGCAATGCCGAAGTGCTGCTTGGGGGTGGCCAGAAATACTTTGATGAGTCGCTGCTTGCCGACTACCGCGCCAGGGGCTACCAACACTTCACCGACATCGCCGCGCTGGACACCGTCAGCAGTGGCAAGGTGCTGGGCCTGTTTGCCGAGGTGCAGTTGCCCTGGGTGATAGATAATCCGGAAGCTCACCAGCTTTCTCGCCTCACAGCCAAGGCGCTTGAGATTTTGTCTCAAAACGACAAAGGCTTTGTGCTGTTGGTGGAGGGCAGCCTGATTGATTGGGCAGGCCACAACAACGATATTGTCACCGCCATGGCCGAAATGGATGAATTTGCCCGCGCCATCGAAGTCGTGGAAGAGTTTGTCCGCACCCGGGGTGACACCCTGATGGTGGTGACCGCCGATCACAACACCGGTGGCCTGAGCATAGGGGCAGATGACGAGTACCTGTGGAATGCGGCACTGCTGCGTGGTGTTAAGGCAAGTCCCGATACCATGGCCGCAGGAATCATTGCCAACGAAGCCTGGCAGACGCCTCTTGAAACACAACTGGGATTTACTCTGGAATCTGACGAGCATCAGGCGCTTTCACGGGCGAGAATGCAAGGGCAGGACGTTTTAGGCAGCGCGATAAAAACCATCATTGATAAACGCAGCTATACCGGCTGGACCAGCGGCGGCCATACTGCGCTCGATGTACAGGTATTTGCCCAAGGCCCTGCGTCGGGACTTTTTATCGGCCATCAGGACAATACTGAAATCGCCCAGAAGATGATGAGCCTGCTGCCTAAACCCAAGAAGGCGGCAGTTGTGGTTGAACCCACAGCCCCCACTGTCACCTTGTCACCGGAAGCGGCTGTCAGTGAAGCGGCCGGCACAGATGCTGCCAAGCCGCCAGTACAGGCACAGGAAACCAGCCAAGAGGCGAGTCTCAATCCAGAAACGGAAGCCAGCCAGGAGATAGAAGCCAGCGCTTCCGCCAACTAACCCGCCATTTTGCCCAGGAGTTCGCCATCACCGCGCCTGGGCCACTCCCCCCCTTCGGCAATGCCGGACAGGATTTCCATCGCCTTGTCTTCGCTGATGGGCTTGGAGAACAAATAGCCCTGGGCCAGCTCACAGCCAGCGGTTTCCAAAAATTCTCGCTGCAACTCGGTTTCAATGCCCTCGGCCACCACGGTTCTGCCCAGATGGTGTGCCAGGTCTATCACCGTCGTCACTATGTGAGTGTCAGCACCGTTCTCCAGCACGCCAGCGGTAAAACACCTGTCGATTTTGAGCACATCGAAGGGCAGCTGCTTCAAGTAACTCAGTGACGAATAGCCGGTGCCGAAATCATCAATGGCAATACGCACACCCAGCATTTTCAGCTCGCGCATCACCTCCATGGCCTTGTCAACCTGCTCAATCACACTCTCTTCTGTTACCTCCAGCAGCAAGCACTTTGGCGGAACACCCGAAGCAGTCAGAAGTTTACGAATATAATCACTCAAGCCCGGTGCAAGATAATGGCGTGCCGACAGGTTTACCGCGATATAGAGATCATCCCACCCCTGAAGTCTGAGCCGCTTGAGCATTTCCACGGCTTCGCACAGCACATAGTTACCCACCTTGATAATGGCATCGCTCTCTTCGATATGGGGGATGAAACTACCGGGCATAATAAGGCCACGACTGGGATGAAACCAACGTATCAGTGCCTCAAACCCCTTAATGCACCCACCTTCCAGAGAGACTATCGGCTGTAAAAACAGCGTCAGCTGCCGCTCGCTGATGGCACTGCCGATGTCCTGTTCAACCATCAGGCGATTATTGGCCTTGTGCAGCATGTCTTCGGTAAACACACGAAAATTGGAACGACCGGCATCCTTGGCCTGATACATGGCGAGGTCAGCATATTTAATCAGCTCCTCGGCACTGGTGCTTGGCGATTCGCACAGGGCAACCCCTATACTGGTGGTAACAATCAACTTGTGATCCCCCAGTACCACGGGCTGCTGCAAAGAGGCAAAAATCTTGTGGATGACCCGCCTCACGTCCTGTTCGTCGCGGATACCCCGAAGCAGGATCAAAAACTCATCCCCGCCCTGACGGAATACCGTATCCATGCTGCGAACACTGTTACTGAGCCGCGAGGCGATTATCTTCAGCAGCTCATCGCCTTCATTGTGTCCCAGTGCATCGTTAATACGTTTAAAAGCGTCCAGATCCAGAAACAACAACGCCAGTTTGTCGTGCACCCTCCCCACACAGGCAATCGCCTTGTTGAGCTCGTGAATTAACATCGACTTATTGGGCAGCCCGGTGAGGATATCGAGCATCGCCAGGCGCTCAAGTTCACGGGTGTAAGAGTCGACATCGGATTCCAGGATTTGCTGACGTTCAGTGAGGGCCATCATGGCCCTGCCCATCACATCCACCTCATCGGATACCAGCACCCGTCCCGACCCGAGTCTGGTTCGGATCTCATCAAACTTTTGCTCGGCAAGGAGCGGCAGCATGCGGGTGTATAACTCAAGACGGCGAATGGGTGACCAGGCCAGCAGCCCGAGTGTAGCGCCGGTAAGCAACAGGGCTATCAGCAACAACCCCAGCATGTTTTGCTCAAACTCCTTCAGCAGGAAATGCCACTCATCCAACTGCCACAGCACTATGATCCCCGGGCCGTCTTCTGTGGCATCCAGAGAGTAGAACCACATGGCATAAGGGTGGCCAAGAATATGGTAAAGACTCTGCTTATTGGAGATCTCCTGCCAGTTCCATTGGTTCCTGGCCTCCTCCAATAGAGGCAGGCTGAGCTGTCGATTGCTGATACTGAACAGGCGCCGTCCCCAAAAAAGGGATTCCTGAGCCACGTTTTCTCGCGGCCCCAGCACCGCCAGCTCAAATTCCTCCTGGGCCCGGAAACTGCTGAGCAGGTTGGTCAGCTCAAATTCAAGGTAGTAACGGAAAGGCTCTTTGTTGTGCAGCACGGGGACCTGGATTTGCAATAAACACCGCTGCACACAGTCAATACGCCAGATGGGCACACTGGCTTTGCTCCAGCGCTGAAACCACTTGTGCTCGCGATCCCCAGGCAAGCGCCCGAGGTAAAAGCCACTGTGGTTGCTGGAGCCTATGCGTCCGAACGCATCCATACCCCAGGCAAGCTGCATGTCTGGCCATTGGTCAATGAGATCCTTATGGCTTGTTTGCGGGGCGTAAACACGTGGACCGGCATAAAGGAGTACCTGATGCGCGCTGCTCACGGCATCTTCCACCGCCTGATTTACGGCATGGCGCAAGTGCTGCTGCAACGCGTGCTGCTGAGACTCCAGTAAAAAGGCCTGCTGCTGTCCAAGCTCCTGATAGGCAAAGGTACCCAAAACCAGAGTCAGAATGCTCATCAGCGCAAACACGGCCCCCAGTAACTTCCATCTCAGGCTCAGATACCAACGGCTTTGTGCTATCTCATTCATAGGCTCACCATTGCAATCGATACGAGAGTTGCAGCGCAACGATGGACCAATTTTTGTCCTGAGTTGCGGGGTTTTTATTAAGAATGGGTGGCACCCAGGAAGCACCTTCTATCCAGTGATATTCCGCCCCCAGTTGCCAACTGTCTGCAAAGCGCCATTTGAGCCCAAGACTCCAGTCTCTGCTGTAACCGAAATACTCAGGCAATCCCTGCAATGCGAGGCGATTGCCATGGGGATCGTCGAGGTTTTCCACCGAATAGTCATAACGAACAAACCACTCCAGGGATTCCCCCATCAGATAGCGGGCATCCAGATAGTAGCCGTGATAAGGCTGCTCAGCCCCCCATTCCCCCAACAGCATATTGTCACTCAGCGTGCGCCAGCCTTTAGAAAACTCGGTGGTGAACTCCCAGTCAGACCAGCGATACTGGGCAGACAGCACAAAGGCCAGCTGCTTGACGTCACCATGCATGTTGGCAAGGTCTGTCTCTACATTCAGCCGGGTTTGATACAGATTCCCCCCCAGCCGCCAGCTATCGGTGCTGTAATCAAGGTCCAGCGCATAGAAGTAGTCAGACTGAAAATGACCATAATCCAGGGTACCGAGAATATTACGGCTCAAATCATCGGTGACATGGAGCACGCCGCCGCTGAGGTTCCACTCAAGGATGCCACCGTTCAACCTGTGGCTGCCGAGCAGTTCGCCCCCGTCGACATGTGATTGGGCATCGCGGTAGTAGTCGGCGTAAATGGATTGGGGCAAGAGAATGGCAGGACGGGTAAAGGGGACGTCACGGGTGCTGGAATAAAACCCTATTTCATTTTTCACCCGGCCAAGGCGAACACCGGTAAAACCATTGTCGAGGGGATAAAGATACTCGGCGAACAAGTAATCCAGGTGGAAATGTTCATCACTGAGGTTACCCCGCTGGCGGTAAACCAGGGCACCCGCCAGGCGAATACTCTCTGAGGGCCGCCAGGATGTCATCAGCGATGCTTCCGAAAGCGCAAAGCTCACATCATCGCCATCGGTAAAAAAGTCACTGCCATTTACGCCTACCAGCCCCTGACTGAGGTAGCCGTTAAATTGCCATTCACCGGCACAGGCCACACCGCCACAGAGAAAAGAAAGCAGAAGACATTCAGTGACTTTCATGGGCAGTGTCCTTTGCAGTTGTGTCATCCGGCACGTAGCCAATAGCGCCTGGGGTTTCCTTTACTCTACGCCGCATCTGGTCAGGATTGGCCACGATTTCGGGGCGGTCTGCGGTGCCCGAATACACCAAGCGGTCCCATTGACGCTGCAGCACATAGGGAAGCACTTCCAACGACTCTGTGCAAAATTGCCTGTGCTGCTCCGAATCCGGCGGCAAAATAAATACCCGGATGGGGCTTCCATCTGACCAAAACAATCGTTGCCGTGAAAAAATCAGTCTCAGCTGTGACACCGTCAGGCCGGAGGCCTGGGTCTTGTCATGGGCGATGATTTCGGCATTTGCTCCAAAACTAAGCACCAATAACCACATCCATGTCGTTAAACGGTACATTGACACTCCCTTTTTTGGTCTCCAACGCCCGGCTGCCACCCAATAATTTGGCCCGAAGCAGTCTGTTGCCTTCTTTTATAGCGTAGGTGACGAATCCGCCGTTTGCCTGTCAAAATTGGCTGAAGAGTCACAGGCCTATGGGCTATAATCGGCTCAAATTTCACGACGCAGAACATCACATTGCTTACCAACCCTTCCGCGCTACTGGTCAGAAACCTCGAACAAGTAGAAAATCAAAGCGTTATGCTACTCAATATCGAAGCAGACGGGCTGGGGCAAAGCTTGACCCAAAGCTGTGCCAAGGTCGCGGCACTGGCACTCGACTTTAATCATTTTCAGGCTCAACCCTCGAATCAAAGCGGGTTTCGCTGTGAGTTTGGCTACCAGTGGAGCAAGGATGAAAAGTTCGATGTGGTGGTGGTGTATTTCCCCAAAGCCAAGGCGCTGGCACCCTATTTATTCGCCATGGCAGCCTGGCACTTGCGCGAGGGCGGCACTCTGCTTATCACCGGTGAAAACAAAGGGGGCATCAAGTCGGTGGACAAACTGCTGGGCAATGCCTTTTCTGGAACCAGCAAAATCGATAATGCCCGACATTGTTTGCTGTACAGCGCAACCCTGCTGCAGGAAACCAACAAGCCCAACCCCGAAGATTGGGTGAGCCGGTATCAGCTGTCGCTGCCCGGGGGCGATATTCAAATCTGCAACATGGTGGGGGTCTTTTCAGACAAGCAGCTCGACCAGGGCACAGCCTTGCTGCTGGAGAATCTGCCCCAGCTTGAAGGCCGGGTACTCGACTTTGGCTGTGGCGCCGGGGTGATAGCCATGGCTCTGATGCAGAAAAATCCTGAACTTCAGCTGGAGTGTGTTGATATCAACGCCATGGCACTCCTGTCCTGTGAGCTGTCACTCAAGGCCAATGGCATGAAGGCGAAAGTCTATGCCTCCGATGGCTTGTCGCAAACACAAGGCCTGTTTGATGCCATCGTATCCAACCCGCCCTTTCACGATGGTCTAAGCAGCACCACTGATATCGCCACCCGTTTTGTGGTCGACAGCTACCAGCAATTGGTGAAGGGCGGCCACTGGCAAATCGTAGCCAATCGGCACCTCCCCTATTCAGACACCATTGCCAGGGTATTTGGCGAGGTCAATACACTGGCAGAAAACAACAAATACAAGGTCTATACCAATAAAAAGCATTGAAAACACTGTCTTTGACGCCCTGATATGGGGCGTCGGCAGCCACGTTCGTTGTTCGCCAGCCACTCAAAAAAACACTAAACTGAAAATCAGTGCACAAATTAGCCGCTGAAGTCTTTTTTGGTGAAAGTTTATCTTGTTATACTCCGAAAGCTATATCCCTGACTAAGCCTATGCCGTACTTGCGGTTTATGGTCGTCATCCGGCGGCTCGAAGAAAAATAACAACAGATAAACGGGTAATAAATATGTTGGCTCCAGAACTGCTCGAACTGAGCGAAGATGGTACTAAAGCGGAACTCAGGCTGATCCCCGCAAAACATGGGCCTGTCAGCGAAAGTGATTTGAGGGACCTGCTGGCTCTGCCGGGTTTTGCCGACCTTTACCCACTTGAACCCGTTATCCAAAAAGCCGTCATCAACATCAACAAGCTCTGTGGTCAGGATGATGGCAAGTTTGAGCAGTTTTTTGCCATTGCCGAGCGTCGCAACGGCAAAGTCGTCATCGAGGTCAGCCCTGATCAGATGCAGGCTGAGATGGAAATCGTCGCCGCCTACGGGGGTAAACAGATTACCCTGCAGGATGTGCTGGTAGCACTGAAAGCCGAAGGTGTATCCATGGGGCTTAGCAAGGTGCGTATTGAGCAGCTGCTCAAACAGGTCCCCGCCTTGGCACCCGGCGCCAGTTGCAAACAGGTCATTGCCATTGGCAAGCCTGCACTCAACGGTGAAAATGCCATCCTTGACCGTAAAGTTCCCCTCGCGCGGGAGCGTTTGCTGCAACCCCAGGAGCGGGAAGACGGCACCGTGGACATGCGAAATCTGGGCTCGGTTATTACGGTAAAACCCAACGATGTCTTGATGGTAAAAATTCCCGCTACCGACGGTACACCTGGCTTTACCGTAAAAGGAACCCCACTGCCACCAATCCCCGGAAAAGATCTGCCATTGGTCCCCGGCGAGGGCACGGCCCTGTCTCCCAAAGACCCCCATAAATTAATTGCCACAGTGGCAGGTCAGCCAGTTGAAACCCGCACCGGTATGCAAGTGGATGACATGTTGCAAATCAAAGAAGTGGATGTGAAGTACGGCCACGTCAACTTCAAGGGCTCAGTGCTCATCACGGGCGATGTGCACGAAGGTATGCAGGTTAAAGCCAGTGGTGACATTACCGTGATGGGCTTTGTCGACTCGGCGCACCTGGAGGCCGATGGCGACATCATCGTCAGTAAAGGCGTCATTGGCCGACAACTGGCAGATAACAAACACTCCACGGTGCTCAAGGCCAAGGGCCAGATTGCCGCGCAGTTTGTGCAATATTCAGAGCTCGTCGCCGAAGGCGATATTCAGGTGACCAAGCAGTTGCTGCACAGCAACACCAGAACCCTGAGTAAGCTGCTGGTCAGTGATAACAATGGCCGCCGGGGCGATTTGGTGGGCGGTCAGGCCCATGCTGCCAAAGGGGTGCGGGCCGTCGTTATAGGCGCGACCGCCGGCACCAAGACCGAAATTTTCTGCGCCATGGATTTAAGCGACTTGAAAAGCGAACTCAAGTCTCTGGATGAGAGCGTCAAGTCCATGGTCGTTGCCTGCCTGGACATCGACGCCCGCATTCGCAAACTGCCCCCCAAGGAAGAATGGCAGGACGATCCCGTGATGCTGGAGCAGGTTCGGATGATGATGGAGCAGAAGAAGCGCATGTCAGAAGAGCGCACCCAAGAAGAGCAGCGCTTCGAAGCCGTCAAACAGGAAGTTGATAATTACTATGCCAATTATCGGGTAGAAGTGCTTAAACACATTTTTGCCAACGTCGAGCTTCACATAGGTCAGGCATTTAACCGCACCCAAAGGGAACATGGCACCTGCATAGTGACCAATCAGGGGCAGGAAGTGAATTTTGATTACAGTGCCAAGCCCTGAGAAATGACCGACCGCCAATCGCCCCATATTCATTTGGTTTGGCCAGCCCTGCTCAAACACCAGGGCTGTGACGAGCTCATACCGCTGCAATCCCTCGCCGACTGGCATAAGTTCTGCGCTGATTCCAATCATCTGCTTCAATATGGTGACAGTCTGATAGATTCGCGCTTTCAGCGCTTTGAACTTGGCGAGGACGCCCATTGGCACTCCTCATTCCCCCTCCCCGCCGATGGCTTGAATAGCCTCATTCGCGCCCACTGTGCCACCCTCGGCCACTGTTGCCTGAGCAAAATGCATCTGCATTCTCTGATGGATGCCATCGATTTTCTCAATGCACTGGAGGGCTGAAAAAGCCCGTATTTCCCGCTATGATGCTCGCCAAATTGTTGCGCACGACCAATTGCCGGTCAGATGCGTGTTTACCGCAGGGAAATGAGGTGCATTTTGGAATTGCTCAGAGTTCAGTGTCTTGGAAAAACCTTGAGGTTGGAAGGCTCACTTGCCGGCTGGCAGGAACTCTATTGGGATAACCAGTTGGTGTCGCAAAAGGTGGCCGGCGTAGAGAACGAAGGTCTGCGGGTGCATGAATTCAATCTTCAATCCCAACGGTCCAATCAGGAGGACCCCGAGCAAATCGCGGTACGGCTCGAGACCGATCTGATTTGGCAACCCTTTAAGCTGGACTACCGCCTCCTTGTCGAAGATCAGGTATTGGCTGAAGGGACCCGCACCGAAAAAGACATGGAGCGGCAGGAACCCGAACTGCCACGGCAAAATACCCAAAAGCTGAGTCTGATTGGCTTGGCCTCGCTGGGCTTTAAGCTGCTTAAAAGCGCCAAGGTCATCAAAGCCGTGCTGGCGGGTGCCAGCCTGGCTGCTTACAGCTGGCTGTTTTCATTCCAGTTTGCACTGGCACTTATCGCTTGTCTGGTAGTGCACGAGTACGGCCACGTGCGGGCGATGAAGTACTTCGGTATGAAAACCAAGGGCTTTTACCTTATTCCCTTTATGGGCGGTCTGGCCTTGTCGGAAGATAAGATCAACACCCGCTGGCAGGATGTGGTCATTTCCATCATGGGTCCCACCTTTGGCCTCTTTATGTCATTGGCCTGCCTCGTGGGCTGGTGGATAACCGAAAATCCGTTTTTCGCCGGCCTGGCAGCCTTTAACTCACTCTTGAACCTCTTTAACCTGCTGCCGATTTTGCCACTGGATGGTGGCCATGTGATTAAGAGCATCAGTTTTTCCATGAACAGCAAGACAGGCCTCTTGCTCTGCGTGCTCGGCGCGGCATTTGGGGTATGGCTGAGCTACAGTCTGGGGCTGGCGCTGCTGGGCTTTTTACTGTTGATTGGCAGCGCAGAAATCCTGTTTGAGTGGCGCGCCCGCCACCACAGCCATTTGCTCCCGCTGGACAGATACGGTCAAATTTTCTCAACGGTCTGGTATCTGCTCACCCTCGCCGCCTTTGTCGGCATCATCTGGTATTTCGCCGGTATGGGTGATGGCTTGCTGGGTCTGCCGCTGCAAATCCTGCAAAGCTGACCAACACGCTATCAAAAAGGGCGCCAACGGCGTAATGCCGATCAGTTAAGCCAGATCGCTTTACGATCTAAACTGAGAAGATCAAAATCCGATGACCACATGTCATCGGATTTTTTTATGCAACTTTCAGAAGCATTAGATCGTACTCATATCAACCGACTCACAGAGTTCACTTGTCTGGCTGATGTGCTTGAGCCTGATTTAATCCAGTCTTGCCTTGAGTCACATGGGGTTGCCAGTTTTAGACGGCGTAAGTTACCTATGGATGCCATGATTTGGGCTGTGATTGGCATGGCATTATTCCGAGGTAAGTCCGTTCGGTCACTTATCAATAAGCTTGATATAGTCTTACCCCAAGACGTCGATTACGTTGCTCGCAGTGCCATTACACAAGCGCGTAAGCGGCTCGGCGCTGATGTTGTTCGGGATGTATTTAAGCAAAGTGCTACCACCTGGCATGAAAGAGCACATCCCTCGCCGGGCATGCGATAGATTAACCATGCGGCCATTGTGTTAAATAAGTCAGCTAAACAACCATATAAGCCAGAAGCTCAAAGGCTATAGTCCATCACATCCCCCCCACCATTTATCAGTATTTTGGCTGCAAATACTGCAGCGGCGTGGCCCCGGTATGCTGCTTGAAGAAGGCGATAAAGGCGCTGTCACTGGAGAAGCCCAGACGATAGGCGACATCATTGACCTGATGGTCGGTGGCCAGCAAGGCGATCGCCTGTTGTAGCCGCCACTGCTGGCGCCAGCTCTGATACGCCATGCCCGTCTGCCGGGTAAAGATACGGCTAATGGTCTTGCTACTGGCGCCTAACTGCTGCCCCAGCTCCTTGAGGGTCGGCACATCACAAGGGGCACGGTGCAAATCTGCCAACCAGGCTTGCAGGCGTCTGTCGCTTGGCAAAGGTAACGCCTGGTAACTCTCCTTGGCCTGTGCCAACTCCTCGAAGAATAGCTGATAGGTGTTCACCATAGCTGCCGCCGGTTTGTCCCAGGGCCAAAAGGCCATGCGCTCCACCAGCGCCTTTAACAAGGGGGTCACCTCAAGAATTTGAATACGATTAGCAATAGTCTGGGTCAGATGCGGGGCAAAGTAGACAGAGCGGTAATCGACCACCCGTTCCATCACCACACTGTGGCGGCACTCAGGCGGGATCCAGGCGGCACGGGTGGGCGGCAATACACAATGAAGGCCCTCCAGCGTGATGGTCATACACCCCTGAGGAGCATAGAGCAGCTGTGCCTTGGTGTGGCTATGCATGCCTGAATCGTGCTGACCGAGACGGGCGGCGATACCCACCACCTCGGCTTCCAGCGCTTCAAGGTTTATTAGGCTCGACTCATCGATAAATGCCATAAGTCCTTATTTCGATATTTTTTGTCTCAATCATATTATTTGGACTATAGCAAAGGCCGTTAGACTGCACACTCTTTTGATAACGGCGAATCATTAACCATGAAAGCGACTCCTTCGATCCCCTTGATGGTGATCCTGATGATGTTTCCCCAGATAGTGGAAACCCTCTACAGTCCGGCGCTGCCTCACATTGCCGCAGGTTTTGAAGTGCCACAGGCCATGGCGGGCCAGACGCTGTCTATCTATTTCCTGGCCTTCGCCCTAGGCGTGGTGTGTTGGGGCATATTGTGTGACCATCTGGGCAGGCGTACCGCTCTGTTACTCGGCCTGTTGCTCAATGGTATCGCGGCGTTTGCCGCCCTTTGGGTGCCCAGCTTTGACTGGCTACTGACAATGCGAGCCCTCAGCGCCTTCGGCGCGGCCGTGGGTTCTGTGGTCACTCAGACCATGCTCAGAGACAGTTTCGACGGCATCGCCCTGGCTAAGGTGTTCGCTTACATGGGGATAGGGATTGCCATTGGTCCGGTCATCGGCATGTCCGTTGGTGGCTTGCTGGCTGACTTGAGCGGATACCGGGCGGTATTTCTCACCCTGTGCCTCTTGGCCGTGCTGCTTTTTGGTATCTGCCTGCAACGCCTGCCTGAGACACGCCTGGATGGGCAGCTGCCCGGGTCAATCTGGTCACTGAGCAAGCGTATGGTTAAAGATGGCCATATTTGGCACTATGTGACATTGGTGGCGGGTTTTAATGTGTTGCTGTTTAGCTACTACCTGCAGGGGCCCTTCCTGTTTCAGCGCTTAGGGCTGAGTATGCAGGCATTTGGTTATAGCGGCGTGGTGTTGGCGCTAGGTACGCTGATTGGCAGTGCTGTCAACAAAGGCCTATTGCAGCGAGGCATGATGCCACAGCGCTTGCTGCAACTGGCTTGCCTGCTGGCCCTTACTGGTGCCATTGGGGTGTATTTCACCGAGACGCACCTAGGCTTTTTGTTGCCCATGGCCATCATCGTGGCCGCCTTTGGCATCGCAATTCCTAACCTGCTTAGCCAAGCCTTAGTCGACTATCGCGACCAGGCTGGCACCGCAGGAGCCCTGTTTGGCCTGCTCTACTATCTGCTAATCGCCTTGGGACTCGCATTAGTGAGCCTAACCGGGCAATTGGGCGGTTCGTTAGTGATCACCGCCCTGCTGCTTACCCTGGCCACTTTGTTGGGAAAGCTTAGAAGCCTGATCCCACTTGGAAGTAGATAGCGTTGTCGTCGCCGCTTCTCGCCAAATCGACACCCATGTGGATACCATAACGACGGGCAATCTGATAACGGAAACCCACGCCATAGGCATTTACCGAGTCTTGGTTTTCATAATTGCTGTCATTAGCCGTTTGGCCATAACCGTAGAAGCCAGAGACCGTCCATCTGTGGTCAAAGTGATACATCAACTGAGACTGCACAGTGGCGACCTGATCGCCTTGGTAACGAAACGCCGACACACCACGTAGGTTCACAAAGGGTTTCGCCGTTGGTGTCAGCTCGTTGTCATCACCATAGATGGCGTCATAGCTGGCCGCGGCGGCGAAGGTCCAATGCTCAGTGATCTGCACGTAAACCTCACCACTGACATTCAAGGTTTGGTAATTAATGTCAGAGCCGATAGCCTCATCGAACACCATATATTCACTCGATACGGTGAAACCCTTCTTGGGGAAGAACATGTTGTCGCGAGTATCATACTCGGCTACAAGTCCCAGACCCGAAGTTGTACTGCTATCACCTAAGCGATTTTTTAGAATCCAATCCACTAAGGCATCAGAAGAGGAGACGCTCGACTGGCTCCAGATCTGTTTAACCCCTAACATCAAGGGTGTTTTGGCTACCCTAAATTGCGCCTTTTGCAAGGCAAACACGGCTTGGGTCTCAGTATCAAATTGAATCGCATGCTCGGGGGGCAACAGGCCACCCAGGCGAGAGTAGATATCCAGGTTCGCATTGGCGACACCGGCAATACCCGTATACCGAATAGTATCTTGCAGCCAGGAATGACGATGACCGGCAAACGCAAGCCAGGTACCATTTTCGGTACCCGCAGCACCCACTAAAGTCATGGCCGCAGGCATAAGCTGGGCACCACCGTCGATAGATTCACGGGCCTTTTGCATACGACGAACTTTTTCCTCTTCGGTTTCATGCGGAAACATGCCCACCAAGCCACCACCCACGCCGACAGCGGGTTCGGTGATTAACATGGGGATCGGCAGAAAACCGTAAGCGTTTTCAGCTAAATAATGACCCAGATCTAACTGGCCATCTTGCTCATCGAATAAATCAGAAGCATCTGCAGACGTATTTACCGTGACCATTTCGCCGGAGTGATATGCAAAGCTGAGATAGCCAATTTAGGGTCAAAATCGAGGGCAAAGAGGTGCAGGAGTGTCTTGCAAAGAATGTTAAATTTGGAAGGACTGAAGGGTAGAAAAAGCAGAAACCGGAACCGTTTCCTGACCAAGGCGTAAGCGTGTAACACCTTATTTTAGGTACAAAAAAACCGACTTCATGTCGGCTTTAAGTATGGTACCAGAGGTCGGAGTGACGGGGCTGGCCATCCAGCCGACACGCTGCGGGTCAGTTTGCCTTTCCGAAGCCCAAACCCCAAAAACAAAAAAGCCAGCTTTCGCTGACTTTTAAGTTGGTACCAGAGGTCGGACTCGAACCGACACGCTTTTAAGGGCGGGGGATTTTGAATCCCCTGTGTCTACCAATTTCACCACTCTGGCACAAATTTTCTCATTATCAGGCTTGTAACCCGACAATGACGTTGGATTATACGCGGCCCCATTCTCTTGGCAAGCCCTTTCCCGCGCTTCCTGAAAGAAGGATGTTTCGATTGCACAAAAATACGACAGGCGGTGTTAATCCGCTCCTTTTGACAGCAAGAAACCAGCGTATTCCTTATCGCTGCCCTGGATATGGTTAATAAGCCAGGCCTTGAGAAACGCCATCAGCTCATCGGAGACGTTTTCACCCCGTCCAACACGGCGCTGGAAGTCGAGTACCTGACTGACCAACTGCTTATGCTCAGTTTCGTGGGCCTGAGTCTGTGGATAGCCGAAGCGGGCAAACAGCTCCTCTTCGTAACTGAAATGATTGGCCGTGTAATCCACCAGCCCCTGCACAATACGTTTGATAGCCGCCAAACCATATCCGTCGTTGATGGCACGATGCAGCTCATTAATCAGGGAAATGAGCCTTTGGTGTTGGCGATTAACTTCAGCCATGCCGATGTCAAGGGAAGGTCCCCAGCTGACAAATGCTTTCTCATGGCTTATCCGGCTCTTGTCCACATGGAACCGGTGCAGCAGTGAACCAATTTCCTGGGACATGTTGAAGAGTTTAAGGCTGGCCAAATTGTTGCGATTGGTGTTGGCGGCATTTTCAGCGGCCTGATGGGAGATAGAGGCAATAGACTCGTTGATTTGCTCGGCCACCTGCTGCTGATGCTCGGACGCGGCTGCGATTTGATGGCTCATCTGGGTGATGTCGCTGACCTGCGCCACTATCACAGTCAGCGCTTCGCTGGCCTCACTCACCAGCCCACGGGTCTCCTCCGCCAGCGCCACCGAGGCATGCATCACGGCCACCCCATTGCGACTGCCCGCCTGCAGTGCCTGTATTTGCTGCTGGATTTCCACTGTCGCCTCTGAGGTACGCTTTGCCAGATTGCGCACTTCATCCGCCACCACAGCAAAGCCCCGGCCATGCTCACCGGCCCTGGCACTCTCAATAGCCGCATTCAGGGCCAGCAGGTTGGTTTGCTCTGCAACCTGCGAGATGGTGTCGATAATGCTGCTGATGCTGGCGGCATCCTGCGCCAGTTGCTCTATCACGATTTCGCTCTGACTGATTTGCTCGGCCATGGAGTTGATGCGACCAACGGCCTGAGTCACCAGGCGACCACCATGCTCGGCACGGCCCATGGTGTCATCGACCGATGCCGCCACACGTGCAGCACTGGCCGAAATATCCTGCACCGTGTGAACCATTTGCGCCATTGAGGCTGCCGCCTCCTCGGTACGCTGTTCCTGAGAGGCCACACCCAAGGCTGCAAGTTCACTGACAGACTTTAGCTCTCTGGCAACCTGATTCATCGACTCACTGGTATCCGAAAGCGCCGCGACAGTTCTGGTGACATCTTCACTCATGCGCTGCAACCCTTTGGAGACCTGCGCATAATTATCACCGACGAGTTCATCAAACCTTTGTGTTAAATCGCCGTCGGCAAGGTTTGCTACCTTGGCTTCCAAACCCGCCAGGGCTTTGGCCTGCCCCACAAGGCCTGCGCCAATCATAACGGCAGCAAGGAGTAATATCATGGCTTCAAGCCAGCGGGATTCGGCTCCCAGCAGCACCAGTACAACCAACAGCAACAGCCAGCCCAGTCGTTGGAACATCTTGTTTTCAAACAGCATCGGCATCCCTCAAATTACCCACTCAAATACCCCAAAAGAGGGGCACTCAGGTGGTTTATCTGTTCATCCCAAAAGCAAGTATGGCTCAGCCTCTCAAAATTGAGCAAAAGTTGATTCACATCAAATTATTAACACTTGTTTTTCATGGCGCTAATCAATAGGGAGCTTTATTGATCAAGATCAGGAAAGCCGGGTGAACTGAGAGTTACCTTAAATCCGACTTCACGGAAAAGAGGATTTCAATCATGGCGTTTTGGCTGGATTTGATGTTTGGTAACCCGATAGGGTTAATGTCAATGATAGTAATCTTCACCACTTTAGGGATCATTTCCTACATCATGTGGATGCTGTTTGTGAAGTCTGCGAAGCCTTAGTTTTTGCTTTCAATGTTCTTAACTGTGCATGTTTCAAGAGTGAATTAGGGGGCCGAATGGCCCCCCTTTTTTATGTCTGTATTTTAGTCTGGCTTCAGGCTGCACGCTGAGGCGGTTTGCGGTGCGATACCACATTCCCCACAAAGCCAGGGCGTGCCTTTATCAGGTTTTGCATATCTTCCTGACTCAACTCCCCATTGGGCAACCTCAGCACATTTCGGTTCAGGTGCTCTCTCGCCAGCATGCTTATCTTGTAATCGGCCGTTGAACCCTGGATGGCATAGTGCTTCACATTCCCGAGGCACTCGAGAATATTGGTGTCCACCAGGCTGCGAACCGCCAACTCTTCCACTGGCAGCGTCAAAATGGTTTTTCCCTGTAAAAAGAACTCTCTGAGCAACGCACGCTCCGCTGGATCGAGCAATTTAACTTTGTGCTCAATCACTTCTTTTTTCCGTTTTGTCCCAAGGTAACTGATGGCTTCGTCCAATAAAAAATTAGCCAACAGAGAAGCAAAAAAAGCACAGGCAATGATCAGTCCAAGGCCAATCAAGGCCGACTCTTGTGTTGCCCATTGGTCAAGATGCAAAGCGGCCAGCCAGGATTGCGGCGCAAACTTCATCGCCAGGGTCGCAATCAGCAACCAGAGCATGCTTTTAAACCCCAAGGCTTTCAGTGATTCCACACCCGGGAAACTCCATTCAGGCACCTTCATCGCACACCTCTTCCGTCAGAAAATTGAACTTCTGCCCATATCAAGCAAGTTGAATGCCAGACTTAACAGATATGTCAATTTGTACTCAGGTTGCAGAATTTCAGCGCTTTTTTATTAGTCAAACTATGCTTATACATAATCAAAAGCAGGTCAGGATTAAATAGAAAGCATGCTGGGTTTTTCTCGTCAGGCGGTGAGCAGCAAAATCGGTCGCAGGCTGATGATTTCGATCGTGCTGTTCAGCTCGCTGATCACCCTCATCACCACCGGCTATCAGCTGTTTAATGACTATAACGGCGATCTTAACCGTATCGATCGCGCCTTCTCCAACATCGAGAAAGTCAATCTCGATGTACTGGCGGCGAGTATCTGGGTGATAGATGAGCGGCTTATCAATACTCAGTTGGAAGGGCTTATTCAGCTGCCCGATATTACCTATATCTCCATCGACGACGACAGCGGCCAACACTGGAGCCGCGGCGCCCCCATCGACAAGAACTTTATCGAAAAGGTGTTTTCCCTGAACTACAGTTCCGGCAGCGAAAGCATCTCTGTGGGTAAACTCACCATTCAGGCCGACTTGAATGCCGTGTACGAACGCATTTATGACAAGGCAATAATCATACTGCTCTCCAACGCCATTAAAACCTTTTTGGTGGCGGGTATGATTCTTATCCTGGTGTGGCTCAACATTACCCGCCATCTCAATACCCTGGCAGCCTACTGTCAGGACATCAGCGTCGAGCATGAGTATCAGCCGCTGACGTTTCAAAAGCGGGGAGCCCAGAACGAATTCGATCAGGTCGCACTGGCGATAAACGAAATGCAGGAGCAGCTGCATCGCTCATTCGGTGCCTTGAAAAAGTCCAAGTCAGACTTACAACACGCGCTGGAAGACAGGGAACGACTGCTGGAACTGGAGCGATCGTACAAGGAAGAACTCGCCAAGCAGGTCAAAGAGCGCACCATGGAACTGGAACAGTCGCTGCTGATCCTCAAGCGAGCTCAAGAGGCGCTGGTGGAGCAGGAAAAAATGGCTGCCCTCGGCGGTTTGGTGTCTGGTGTAGCCCATGAAATCAATACCCCAATCGGGATTTGTCTCACAGCCGCCAGCACCCAGCTGGCCCACATTGATGAGCTCATTAACCTCATCCACAGTGAAGAGGCCACCCTGGAGGAAATCAACGCTATCCTCGAAGAATATCAACAAAGCTGTGAACTCATCGTCAGCAACATCACCCGCGCAAGCAACCTCATCCAGAAGTTCAAAACCATTGCGGCGGAGAACAGCCATGAGGCACATGAGCAAATTCCCGTTGCTCAGCTCTGCCGGGACATTCATGACTCGACGCAACTCATCTATGCGCCCACAGTGGCCAACATGGAACTGGATATTGCCGATGAACTGCAAGTGGAGACAAACTACAGTCTGCTTAACCAGATACTGAGTAACCTGATGTCCAACATCTATGCCCATGCCTTTGCACAGGGACGTGAAAACCAGTTCAGGGTCGAGGCGTACCTGGAAAACCGTCGCCTTGTGATGCGTCTTGAGGATAACGGGCCCGGGATCTCGCCTCAGGTTGCCGAGCACATGTTTGAGCCCTTTTATACCACCACCCGTGCCAGGGGCGGCACTGGACTGGGTTTGTCGGCGGCATTCAACGCGGCTACCCTGCTTAAAGGCAGCGTGCGTTACGAAGGAAAATCCACCCTGGGAGGCGCCTGCTTTGTCCTCAGCATTCCGGTAAAACGGGATGACAATCCACAGGCCAGCGATTCAGTGAGAGATGGCTATCAATTCCATATCTAGGCTTTTTGCTTAAGCCACATCAATACCCGGCTCACAGCCATAAAACCAAAGGTACCTGTGACCACAGTTACTGCACCAAAGCCTGAAGCACAGTCCATCCGCATACTGCCACCCTCGGCAGGCTTGGTGGCACAGACCTCACCATCCTGCCCCGGATAAGTCAGCGCTTCTGTGGAAAACACCGCTTCGATGGCAAATTTTCGTTCGAGATTACGGGAGAAATTGTACTCACGGCGCAAAATATTACGCACCTTGGCAAGCAGGGGGTCCTGAATGGTGCGGGAAAGATCAGCCACCTGAATTTTAGTGGGGTCTACTTGTCCGCCGGCGCCGCCGACAGTGATGATGCGAATCTTATTGCGTTTACACCAGGCAATAAGTGCCGCCTTGGGCTTCACCGCATCGATACAGTCAACCACATAGTCAATGCCAGCCCCAGGGCCCAGGTATAGGGCAAGGTTGTCGGGGGTGATAAAGTCTTCCAACTCCTGAATTTGGCATTCAGGGTTAATGGCGCGAATACGCTCTGCCATCACCGCCACCTTGGACTGACCTATGGTATCGGCCATGGCGTGAATTTGGCGGTTGGTGTTGGTTACACACACATCATCCAAATCCATCAGGCTAATATGCCCAATACCGCTGCGAGCGAGGGATTCTGCCACCCAGGTGCCAACGCCACCTATGCCTATTACCAGCACATGGGCCTGCTGAAAACGCACCAGCGCCTTCTGACCATAGAGTCTGCCAATACCACTAAATCGGTCCAGATAGGACTGTGTCAGCTGCTGTTCCACCTGTGGATCCCCATGCCGTAAAAAACGCCGCATTCTAGCCTAAAGTACCGCCTCCCGAAAGCATGGGAAGCTTTTGGCCAGTCTGATACAAATCAGGCCTTGTGTGCCTGACATGTTAGCACTGTCAGTTTCAGGTTCCAGAAGATAAACCCCAGGGTTACAACCAAGGCAAAAACCTGTTTTATCAAAGTAAAACAAAAGGATAGATAACGCAGCCTTTTAGCGGAACGTGATGCCCATCACACTTCATATTTGAGGTGGCTGCCACACTGCTGGCGCATTCAAATCCGGGGCGAACCCCCTGCGCCCCCTTGTTTCGTCAGTCCTGAGGAATCCGCTATGAAAAAATCCCTTATCGCATCGGCCGTAGCCACGGGTGCCGCCCTGTCTTCTTTCGCCACCCTGGCCGACGGCCCGATGTTTTATGGCCGTGTTGATCTTGCAGCCACCAATTCCAACACAGGTTACGCCACCCAAAATCAAAAAGACGGCACCGTATTTGAAAACAATTTCTCCTGGCTGGGGGTAAAAGGCAGCGAACAGCTCAGCCAAAACATCGCCCTGATCTATCAAATGGAGTTTGGGGTAAACAACTTCGACAACTCAGGTGACACTTTCACTGCCCGTAACACCTTCGTGGGTTTACAAACTCAGGCGGGTACCGCCCTGATTGGCCGTAATGACACCGTCTTCAAGCAGTCTGAAGGGGGCTTTGACCTCTTTGGCAATACCAATGCCGATATCGACCTGCTGGCGGCGGGGCAAAGCCGTCTGGGTGACAGCATTACCTACTATTCTCCCAAATTCGCTGACCTCATCACCCTGAATGCCACCTACGTGATGGAAGACAACTATGAAAAAGGCAGCTGGTTCAACCCCGGCGAGGGCGACGAATGGAGCGGTAACAACTATGCCCTGTCAGCCACCTTGGGTGACAAATCGCTGAAGGCTCAAAACTACTATGTGGCAGCCGCCTATAACGATGGCCTGGATGGTATCCAAGCCTACCGCGGTGTGGCGCAGGTAAAATTCGGTGACCTGAGACTGGGTGCACTTTATCAAAACTCAGAACATGTGGCAGACAAATACCGCAATCTCGAAGGTGACACCTGGTTTATCAACGCCGGTTACACATTAGGCAACACTACGATTAAAGCAATGTATGGTCAGGATGATTCGGGCCTGGGCAAGTATGTAGGCCGAATTGTGGGTGATTCGGAAAGTAACCTGGAACAGGTCGAGAATGTCGACTTGAAGCAATACACCCTGGGTGCCGATCACCGTCTGAGCAAAAATACCCTGGTTTATGGCCATTTCACCCGATTTGATGGGGATATGCTGCTCGGCGGCACCAGGGTATCCCTGGACGACGATGTCATCACCCTGGGTCTGCGGGTGGATTTCTAAGCAGTTGATAAAACTACCCATAAAAAGCGGCCTGCGGGCCGCTTTTTAATGCAAAAAATTTGTCACTTTTATTGCAGTTATATGCATCACTGCTAAAGTTAGTCCAAATTTGCCGAAGATATTTACCTATTTAGAGGTGAAAATCGCTGTGTTTTTGCTCGATTTACCGTAAAAAAGCCATCAAGAACGGATTCAGTCACAAAAATGTCTTAAATCCCTCCTGTGCGGCCTGAAAGTTTGATCCACTCCACAACTTGCAATCGGTAAACCTGTAAAAATCATCGGCAACTTTGTTATCAGGCTGGATGTCTGTAACAAACCAGAGAAAAAACAACTCAATAACCATAAAAATGGAACAGAACTTCGGTTCTAGGGAGCATGTAAACATGAAGAAGACCCTTATCTCTGCATCTGTCGTATCGGTAATGGCCCTGGCATCATTCGGCGCGCTGGCCGAAGGTCCTCAGTTCTATGGCCGTCTTGATTTGTCAGTCACCAACACCGACGTGGGTACCACACTGCAGTCTGGTACCAAAGGCGTTAACACCAACGACTATGCCAATGAGAACAACTCTGGCACCTACATTGAAAACAACTTCTCCTGGTTGGGCGTAAAAGGTACCGAGAACATCACTTCTGGTATCGATATCGTTTACCAAATGGAGTTTCAGGTAGAGAACACCTCCGGTTCAGGTGATACCTTCAAGCCACGTAACTCATACCTGGGTATCAAAACCAGTGCCGGTACTGTACTGGTAGGTCGTAACGACACAGTATTCAAGCAATCTGAAGGCGGTGTAGACCTGTTTGGTAACACCAACGCGGATATCGACCGTCTGGTTGCAGCACAAACCCGCAGCGCCGATGGTATCTGGTACTACTCTCCAGTCATCGCTGATCTGGTTACCCTGAACGCCACCTACCTGATGGAAGACAACAACGGCGGCGACGACTCTCAGTATGCGCTGTCTGTCACCGTGGGTGACAAGGGCCTGAAGAAGCACAACTTCTACCTTGCCGGTGCCTACAACAAGGGTATCAGCAACGTAGATGCATACCGCGCCGTTGCTCAGGTAAAACTGGGTGATTTCAAAGTGGGCGGTCTGTTCCAGAACACCGAGAAAGTGGACAGCGGTAACGACAACAACACTTACTTCGTGAACGTGGCGTACAACCTGGGCGGCGTAAACCTCAAAGCCGAATATGGCTACGATGAAAGCGGCGAGGGCAAGTACTATGGTAACGCTGTTAAGTACACCGAACTAGTTGATGGTAAAGTTGTAAACAAGAAACTGTCTGGTTCTGACATCGAAGTAACCAACATCATCTTGGGTGCCGACTACCGCGTAGCCAAGTCCACCCTGTTGCTCGCTCACTACGCCATGTATGAAGGCAGCCACGTAGTTGCTGGCCAGCGTGTTGACCTGCAAGATGACAACGTGTTCACCGTGGGTGTACGTTACGACTTCTAAGCCAAGGCTTAGTCAAACCGGCAGGCCAGGTTTAAAACTCCCGGCCACCGGGAAGGCACAAAAAAGCGACCCCTTGGGTCGCTTTTTTTATGGCTGTATTAATCAGGTCTACCGACCCGCCGGACTACTTACGCACCAACAGGTAAGCCGCTTCACTGAGCCAGGGCACGTCCTTCTTTACAAAGCGGGGGTTATCCGCAAGCACGTCCTGACTCTCAAGCGCCGTGACCTCAAAATATGCCCCGATGAACTCTTGCACCCAATCGGGAGACACCGCAAAGGGTGGGCCCATCAGGGCTTCCTGGGGGTAGTCGAGGGTAATGAGCAATCCCGGAGTACCTGCTGGGATTAAGGCGGCGAGCTTACGCACATAATCGATACGCATCTCGGCTGGCCAGGCGATAAGGGCTGCGCGATCGTAAAAACCACTGCATCCGGCAAGCAGAGCACTGTCCAGCGTAAAGAAATCCCCCTCGACCAGGGTTATCCCCTGTGCACTGTGAAGTACGTGCTCACCCAGGGTGCTGCTTTGCGCCTTTGCACCTGCGGCTTCAAAAAACTGGCTGACGGCCAGGGCCGACAGTTCGCTGCCAATGACCTCGTGTCCCTGGGCGGCGATAAATTCCATGTCGAGGGATTTGCCGCACAGGGGGACAAACACCTTGCCTTTGCCATCAAGCTTCAGGCTTTCCCAGTGTTTGACCAAGAATGGGTTGATATCCGATTGATGAAATCCAATCTGTTGTGACTGCCACTTGTCGTGCCAGAATCCGGGCTCCATGGCCATCCCCTTTGACGAAAAAAGACGCCTTACTCTAGCGGCAAAGTCGGGGGGATGCAAAGCCGGTTTCAGGGCGTATTCAGGGCCTCATTCACCTGACGTAACCAGACGCAGTTCTCACACTGGCACTTACGCCGGGTCAGGTGATAGGGCGACAAATTGGAGTCAACAAAGTCCACTGCCACCAGCAGCTGCTGCCTCAGATCTTCTTCACTCTTCTGTTCCAGGGATACCAATTCGTCGTTGTGATTCATCCACACGCATTCCATCCCCTGATGGCAATAGATACAGCGCTCGTCGACACTGTTATAAAACCCTGCATGTGGGCAGTGTCTGAGTTCCATCGACTGAATGATACGCTTGCGAGCAAAGTCATACAGTTCAATTAGTTGTTGTTTCTTATGGGCGTTCATCCTGCCCTCCTCAATCGCCGCCAGCCTGCGGTTAAGCAAAGTATAAATTGATAAAAACACCTTAGCCTGTGCTGTCTGCGCCGGAGTTGATTTGCATCAAAATGGAGGGCAAAAAACTTGGGTAGGCAGCCGCTAAATACCTTGCCTGCACGCGGCGGATATGGCTTTAATGGTGGATTGATATCAGTGCCGGGGATCCCGTTTTTGTCCGCCCAAACGCCACAGCTGCAACACTTCTATATTTCTGAAGAACAATCCATCTACCTGCTCAAGGCCGACGACGCCCGCAAACACAAGGCGTGGGTGCGTTTATGTAAACAGCAGCTGTCCAAACTGGGTTACAGGGATATAGAGTTTATTGGCAAGGGCGCTTATGGCTTTGTGTTTGCAGGCGTCAACGAGGCCGGCGAAGCCCATGTATTTAAATTTTCACGCATCACCCTGCCCCAGCAAATTCAGGACAGGCTCGAAGAAGAAGCCTTTATGCTGTCCCACTGTCGCCACCCCAATGTGCCGCCGCTGGTCAAATTTGAGCGGGTCGGCAAACAGGGTATCTTGGTGATGGCTAGGGCGCCGGGAGAAGAGCTCGAACAACTGTGTCGCCGCCGCGGCGCGCTGCCCATCCCCACAATCATGAGCATTGCACGCCAGCTGGCAGATTTGCTTGTGTATCTTCGCACCGGTAGGCCGCTGGTTCACGGCGATATCAAGCCTTCCAACCTGGTTTACGATGAAGCCACTGGCCATTTGTCGCTGATTGACTGGGGTTCGGCGGTATTTGCCCAGCGGGATGAGCAGGGGCGGCCGGTGGAAGAACATGTGATGAACCTGCTCTCCAGCGACCAGCAGCATACCAATGCCCGCATGGGGGATGTGTACTTTATTGGGGACGAGCAGCTCAGTGGCGCCCTCTCCAGCCCCCGATTCGACGAGCAAGGTGTGGCCGCAACCCTGTATGCCCTGGCGTCGGGACAAGCCAGCCGCTTTGGTTCGAAGGTGATCCCGCCCACCAGCATTGGCCTGCCGATGGAGCTTGCCCGCACCCTGGAAGCCATGCTCAGTGACGATGCCGGCACCCGTAACCGGGGCGGCGACTATTTCCTTCGCAGCATGCGCCACAGCCATCGGTTACTGTTACCCGATATCCCCCGCCCCGAAGCCATGGCCGAGATCCCGGTATGGGTACAAAACCGCGGTAAAGAGGTGGATACCGTGAGCTACAGCTCGCGTAAATCCTTCTTACGGGAGCACAATGCAGATGACCCCATTGCCAGGGTCGATGACGTGCAACTGGACAAGTATTACCGCAATTTTCTCGCCGGCATGGGGGATACAGAGAAGGGCTTTATCGCCGCAGTGGGCAGATTGGGACAGTACCCCATCGTGGGCGGACTCGCTATCCATTGGCAACAGGACGGCGTCTTTATCGACTCCAACCTGGCACTGCACGACGCCGCTCTCAAGCAGGCATTGGTGCAGGCGGTCAATAACATGGTCACCCTGGCCCGTGGCATTGGTCGCCTCGGCACCTTCAAGGCCTGCTTTTTCAATGCGAGGGACACACTGCACATCAGCCGGGATACTGCCAGCGGCACCTTTGTGGCAAGCCCCGCTCAGCAGCTGCCCTTTGAAGTGGGCGATGTGCCCATGTTGGAAGACAAGTCTCGTCTCCACTCGTACTTTGAGGATGGCAAAGACCCGGATGAAAATCTGGAGCTGCCTGCCGAAATCATGACTGAGCTTGGCTGGCTAAATCAGATCCACCACACTGGCTGCATCATCTTTGAAGCCCTTGGCGATCATCTAAAGATCCACAGTTATTTAAAACTGCTTAACCCTCGCAAACAGGCGGCTTTTCGCGCCAGCCTCGACCGGATCTTGCACCACGTAGATAAAATACACGGCAACGGGGTATCGGGTTTTATGAAGTTGCCATACAAGAACACCCGCAGGTTTGCCAAAATCAGCACCAAACCCGAGGCCTTTTACCCGAAAGATCCAAGACAACGCCAATCAGAAAACTGATCCTGCCGCCACAAGCGGCAGGGTGGCGGTCTTGCAGGTCAGCTCCTGGGCTTATTAGGGTCTGATTTGGACGCCTCATCCTCACTCGCCGGTTCTTTGGGCTGCTCCAACTGATGGTTTTTCGCACTGGGGTCGTCTTTGCGTTCGAAGTCGCCATCAAAGGTATTTCTCCCCTCGCGATTGAAGGGATCATTGCCAAAAGGCCCCTGGCCAAAAGGGCCTTGGTTAAAAGGGCCTTGACCAAAATTGGCACCAAAACCGCCCTTGCCGACAACTCTCAGTTGCAAGCGCTTCAGCAGCAAGGCTGCCAGCGGTTTACGGGTGACAGGCGTCAGCAGCAGCAAACCAATAAAGTCGGTCACAAAGCCCGGAATAAGCAACAAGAGTCCGGCCATCGCCAACATCATGCCTTCCAGTAACTCGGAGGTGGGCGCCTCGCCCCGGGCCATTTTTTGCTGTGCCTGCATCAGGGTAGATAATCCCTGACTGCGAACCAGAGAGACTCCCACCACTGCGGTAAAGAGCACCAGTGCCACTGTAGTCAGGCTACCGAGCACTTCGCCAACACGGATAAGCACCGAAAGCTCGACCACGGGGATCAGAATAAAAATCAGGATAAAAGCAAAAAACATGGCGGCCTCGCGTGCAGTGGGTTGCAAGATAAATGGGGGCTGTCCGGTCAAATTTCAAGAGTAATGGCTGGAGTTGAGGGCAGAAACAACCCGTATCACTATTTCAGCTTTCTCTTAATGCAAGAGTAAGACAAAACACGTAAAGTGTTTGCCAACCTGAGCTTAAGGCTAACTTAGCAGCCTTAAGGGAGTTTTAAACCTTGGGAGAGATCATGGCACAGTCCATGGATGACTACATCCTGGTTATGACCACCTGCCCCTCAGAGGATGTCTGCCTTGCCATCGCCAAACGTCTGGTGAGTGACGGCCTTGCTGCCTGTGTGCAGCAGGGCGGCCCCGTGACCTCGGTTTACCATTGGCAGGGAAAACTCTGTGAAGACAGGGAATATCCCTTATTCATCAAAACCCGGCGGGCACTGTATGCCAAGGTGGAACGGGCGATTTCTGAGCTGCATCCCTATGAGTTGCCGGAGATTATCGCGACGCCCGTAACCGAGGCCCTGCCCGGCTATTTGAACTGGATAAACGACAATACACAATCATGAAAAAAATCATCACCCTGCTGTTTAGCTGTCTGCTTTTATTGGCGCCATCGACCCATGCCAATGATATTTTTGGCAACAAGTTTGATTTCCTTAAGGGCGAGCCCGAGCTGATGCCCGTGCATGAGGCCTTTGTGTTTGATGCGGTGCAGGACGGAAACCGCCTGCGGTTGTCCTTTGTGATTGCCGACGGCTATTACCTGTACCGGGACAAACTCAAGTTTGAGGCCGACAATGCCTCTCTGGGCGAAGTTGCGCTTCCCCCGGGCAAGCTGCACAACGACGAATATTTTGGCGAGCAGCAGGTGTTTTACAGCTATGTGGAGTTCACCGTTGCCCTGAAGGAAGCCCTGGAACAGGGCACGCTGACAGTCACCTTCATGGGCTGCGCCGAAGGCAAACTCTGCTTCCCACCCACCAAGGTCAGTAAGCAACTCAATGCCGTAGCGCCAAACGATGGCAAACTGTCGGACGAAACCGCAGGCTCGGTAGCCACAGGTTCAGTGTCAACCTCCTCTCCTTCGACATCAGCACCGCTGACCCAACAAGATAGCCTGGCAAAGATGCTGACCGACGGGAGCCTCGGTTGGACCTTGCTGATTTTCTTCGGTTTGGGCATTGGTCTGGCGCTCACGCCCTGTGTATTCCCCATGTACCCTATTCTGTCGGGCATTATCGTCGGCCAGGGTGAAAAGCTGTCTACCGGACGCGCCTTTACCCTGTCCATGGCCTATGTGCAGGGTATGGCCATTACCTACTCGCTGCTGGGTCTGGTGGTGGCATCTGCCGGGATGAAGTATCAGGCCGCGTTGCAGCACCCCGCCGTATTGATTGGCCTGGCGATACTGTTCTTCGTCCTCAGTTTGTCCATGTTTGGTCTGTATGACCTCAAACTGCCGTCCTCCTGGCAGGAAAAGATGAATGGCCTGTCCAACAGCCAGAAAGGCGGCAACCTTACCGGCGTCTTTATCATGGGGGTGATTTCCGGTCTGGTGGCCTCTCCCTGCACCACAGCCCCCTTGTCGGGTGCACTGGTTTATGTGGCGCAAAGTGGCGACCTGCTGATGGGCTTTGCCGCCCTGTACGTACTCAGTATGGGCATGGGTCTGCCACTGCTGCTGATGGGGACTTCCGGCGGTAAATTGCTGCCCCGCGCAGGTGCCTGGATGGAAATCATCAAGACTATCTTCGGCTTCCTGCTGATTGCCGTGTCTGTGATGATGATTGGCCGGATCTGGCCTGGCATGGTGTCTGACTTGCTGTGGGCGCTGTGGGGTGTGGCGCTGGCGGGCTACCTGCTGCATCAAAACAAGAAAACCGAATTCAACTGGAAACAAACCGTGCGCACGGTGCTGCTGATGTTGGGGCTGCTGGCGGCGTTCTCCTATGGCTTCCAGGCTGTGATGGGTGGTTTGGGCTACCAGATGCCCACCAACAAGGCACAGCAAGCCGTGAAAGGGGTTGAGTTCAAACGCATCAAGTCAGTGGAAGATCTCAATGCTGAGCTTGCCATCGCCCGCTTTGAAGGCAAGTTTGTGATGCTGGATCTCTATGCCGATTGGTGTGTGGCCTGTAAGGAATTTGAGCACATTACCTTCCCCGACCCGGAAGTGAAAAAGCGCCTGGATAACATGGTGCTGCTTCAGGCCGATGTGACCAAGTCAGACGCCATCGACGTGACCTTGCTGGAAACCTATGATGTGCTGGGCTTGCCTACCCTGCTTTTGTTCGATCCCCAGAGTGGCCTGCGCGATGACCTGAGGGTAACCGGCTTTATGGGGCCGAAAGACTTTGCGGCGCACCTGGACCTGTTGCAAGTGCATTAATCCCCGCTTTCCCTTATAACTAAAGGCAAAGATTTCTCTGAAATCTTTGCCTTTTTCATCTCATATTAAATAAAGTCCGCTAAGATACCTGATTTATAGCTGAATTATCTTTTAAGGAGTTTCATGGAGCCGGCCATTCTCGTCATCACCCTCGCTTGCGGCCTCTTGGTCAACCGCGTCGGTTTGCCGCCATTGATAGGATATCTGGCCGCTGGCTTTGTGCTCTTTATGTTTGGCATTGAAGAGTCCAGTTTGCCCATGCTGCAGCAGTTTGCCGATCTCGGTGTAACCCTGCTGCTGTTTGCCATTGGCCTGAAACTGGATATTCGCAGCCTGTTCAAGGCCGAAGTCTGGGCCGGAGCCAGCCTGCATCTGGTGGGTACTATGCTGTTTTTGGTGCCCGTGCTAAAGCTGCTCGGCATTATGGGCCTGAGCCAACTCACCGATTTGGGCCTCAATCAACTGTCGCTGCTTGCCTTTGCCCTGAGCTTTTCATCCACGGTATTTGCGGTGAAGGTGCTTGAAGACAAAGGGGATATGCAAACCCTCTACGGCCGTGTCGCCATCGGTATCCTCATCATGCAGGACATCTTTGCCGTAGGCTTCCTGACGGTGTCCAAAGGGGAATGGCCCTCTATCTGGGCATTGGCATTGCTGCTACTGCCAATTGCCAGACCGCTGATTTACCGCGCCTTTGACCGTGTTGGCCACGGCGAGCTGTTGGTCCTCTTCGGCCTGGTGATGGCGCTGGTGCTGGGAGCCTGGCTCTTTGAAGCCGTGGGGCTCAAGCCCGATTTGGGCGCCCTGATTATCGGCGTGTTGCTGGCAGGCCACCCCAAGGCATCGGAACTTGCCAAATCCCTGTTTTATTTTAAAGAACTCTTCCTCGTTGCCTTCTTCCTTACCATTGGTCTCAATGGGCTGCCAAGCCTGGAAGATGTGGCGCTGGCCGGGATTTTGGTGGCACTCGTCCCCTTCAAGGTCGCACTCTTTGTGGTGCTGCTGACCCGCTTTAAACTGCGCTCCCGCACCTCTATGCTGGCCTCGTTCAACCTGGGCAACTACAGCGAGTTTGGTCTGATTGTTGCGGCCGTGGCGGCTTCAAAGGGCTGGCTGCCTTCCCAGTGGCTCATCATTATCGCCGTGGCGCTGAGTTTCAGCTTTCTGCTGGCCGCGCCCCTCAACAATATGGTGGGCAAAATTTACCAGCGATATCAGCAGCCACTCAGGCGTATGGAGCGCCCCCCCTTACATCCGGAAGACAGACCCATTCCCATCGGTAACCCCCGCTTTTTGATTTTAGGTATGGGCCGTATTGGTTCAGGTGCCTACGATGAACTGAAACTCCGATTCGACGGGGAGATCCTTGGCATTGAGCACAAACAGGAACTGGTCGACTTCCACCGTGTCCAGGGACGTAACGTGGTACAGGGCGATGCATCGGATACCGATTTCTGGGAAAAGCTCGACAGAGCCCCCAACCTGGAGCTGGTATTGCTGGCCATGCCCCACCACGCGGGTAACCTGTTTGCGATAGAGCAGCTGAAGAAACAAAATTATCAAGGCAAGATCAGCGCGATTGTCCAGTATGCCGAACACACTGACTCCCTCAAAGAAAGCGGCGTGGATAGTGTCTATAACCTGTACGAATCTGCAGGTGCCGGTTTTGTGGAACACGTCGCCACAGAGCTGATGCCCGCAGACGGTGAATTGGCGCAGGCCAGAAGCTGATTTTAAACGCCGCGAATTCGCGGCGTTTTTGTTTGTTCGCTTCCCGCAAAAATCTCGGTTTTCCGGCTTTTTAAGACGTGGTATAACTCAGGGAAGCCGCCTTGCAGTGCGGCACTACAGAATAACCCGGTTATCAATGGGATCAGTGAGCATGTCGAACCCTGCGCAGCGCGCCACCAAGCTGTTTGTCCAAACTTTCGGGACCAAGGCCGATGCCTATTATCAGGCTCCGGGTCGTGTGAATATCATTGGAGAACACACAGACTATAACGATGGGTTTGTTCTGCCGGCAGCCATTAATTTTCATACGGTTATCGCGGTCAAAAAGCGCGATGATGACCGCTTTCGGGTGATCACTGAGGCCTTTCCCGGAGAACTCAGGGAATGGCGTTTCGGCGAAGAAGGCGAAGTCACCGCTGGCGGTGACTGGGTCAATTACCTCAAAAGCTTCACACAGGCCGTGGGCCATGCGGGACTTAAAGCCAAAGGGCTTGACCTGGCGGTGGTCAGCAGCATTCCCATGGGGGCAGGGTTCTCGTCTTCCGGCGCCCTGGAAATTGCCTTTGGTACAGCCCTGAATGACACCTGTCAGCTCCATCTTTCCCCCATGGCCATCGCCCAACTGGCACAGCGCGGCGAGAGCCGTTTCCACGGCAGTACCTGCGGCGTGATGGACCATATGACCAGCGCCCTGGCCGAGGCAGACTCCGCTCTACTGATTGACTGTCTGGATCTGGATGTGGAAGCCGTGCTTATTCCCGATAACTTAAGCCTTATCATCGTGCATTCGCCACTGGATCCCAAGCTGCTGGAAGAGGCCTATAAGGCCCGGGCAGATGAGTGCCGTGATGCCGCCGAATTTTTCGGACTCGACTCCCTGCGGGATCTGGAGCTGGATGAACTCAAGGCTGCCAGCGACGTGCTGGATGAAACCCTCTATAAGCGCGCCCGCCATGTGATAAGCGAAAACCTGCGCACCCAGAGTGCCGGCCGGGCACTGAAACGCGGCGATGTCGCCAGGCTGTCAGAACTGATGGCACTTTCCCACGCCTCGCTGCGGGATGACTTTGAACTCATGGTTCCGGAAATAGAGACCCTGGTACAAATCATGGCTCAGGCCATTGGTGACCGCGGCGGGGTACGCATGACCGATGGCTGCAGCATCGTTGCGCTGGTCGAGCATGATTTAACCGACGCCGTGATACACGCGGTGGAATCGGAATATCCTGCCAGGACGGGACTTGAGCCTGTGCTGTACATGTGCGCACCCAGCGCAGGCGCAGGGCGTATCGACGGCTGAGCTGTTCAGCCTAAACATACGAATGCAGTCGCTGTTTCATGCCTGGGCTATCGTTTATAGTGCATTGACTTTTATACAGATAAGGCAATCTATTCATGGTGCGTCACTCAGTGCTGGACTCCTGGAAGGATCCCAGGGGCGGAGAAGTTGAACGGGTCCGATTGGATAACGGCCTGCTGGCCATAGAAGTACTGAGTCTGGGCGGTATTATTCGCTCACTCTGGGCTCCCGACCGGCACGGAGAGCGCGCCAATCTGGTACTTGGCTGCGACAGTGTCGAAGACTATCTCACCCAGAATGCCCATCTTGGCGCCATTGCCGGCCGCTATGCCAACCGTATTGCCCATGGCAAATTGCGCTTTGAGGATGAAGACTTCCAACTGGATGTGAATCAGGCAACGAATTGTCTGCATGGCGGCCGTGAAGGCTTCAATCGCAAGCAATGGACCCTGGGATTACTGCCAGACGGGGTGCGCCTGAGCCTTCGCAGTCCCGATGGTGACATGGGTTTTCCGGGCAATTGTTCGGTGCAGCTGGATTACCGGCTTGCGGGCAACAACCTCTATGTGGAAATCATGGCGATGACCGACAAGCCCTGTCCGGTCAACCTGACCCAGCACAGCTACTTTAACCTCGATGGCCGCGCCGATTGCCTCGATCACACAGTGACCATGCACGCCAACACGTTTCTGCGATGCAATGAGGCAGGGATACCTACGGGCCGTGAGTCTGCTGCCGGTACCCCACTGGCGCTGCAGGCTACCCGTCTTGGTGACCGGGTAGAACACCCGGACTTAGCCGCCACCCGCGGTTTTGACCATTGTTTTGTTGTCGACAAGGCGGTGGATGAAGTGGTGTTGGCAGCCGAACTTCACAGTCCGCATTCTGGCAGACTGCTCAAGCTCTATACCAATCAACCGGGCGTACAGCTCTATGGGGCTAATTTTCTCGGTGGCGAACGGGGCCGTCAGGGCAAAATTTATCAATCCTATCAGGGCGTTTGCCTTGAGCCTCAACTGTTACCGGATGCGCCGAATCAACCCGATTTGGGCAAAGCCTGGTTAATGCCGGGGGAGATTTATCATCATATCAGCCGTTACCAGTTCGATGTGACAGACTGAACCTGGTTACCAAGCGCCATATGCACAGCGCAGCAAGGTCTGGCCAACAATGCAAACGTACTGAAATGAGTAAAAAACGCGGGATACTGCTGCGTGGGGCATACCGCTAAAGCGGCAACAGCGCCAGGTCGGCCAATGGGCCGACCTGATTGCTGCCCCGATGGGGTTAGTCGTCGAAATCGTCTGCCCAGTCGTCGCCGAAATCGTCGCTGCTACTGCTGCCACCGGCACTCAAGTCTTCATACTCAGGCTCAGCATCGGCTTTCGCCTTGCGGGAAGAGGCTGGTGCATCCTTGATATTGCTCAAGTTGATACGTGCGTGGTGCTTTTCCATAAAGGACGCACGAGCGGCTTTCCATTCACCGCTGAAATTGCTCTCAGCAGCCTTGAGCCCTGCCTCATCAAGCTCATGCAAGTTGGGCTTAACGATGTCTTCAACGTACTCAATAATGGCTTTGCGCTCGGTGTTATAGAGATAAACACGTCCTGCAGAAGCTTCAGGCAACTGATTGTCGTGAATGACGATGGAAGTTCCGCGAGCAGTTTTCAACACTCCCCACCAAACCTGTTTCTTCGCCGTGTTATACATATATGCCAATACCTTTTAATCAACACATACACTAGGAATTTACGGTTGTTTGAATTCGCGGGGAAGCACACCATCCCAGCAAAAAAATCGACCGAATAACTCGGACGCTTCAAGTTGGGTATTCTTACAGAATCTTTCCGAGAATCAATGCCAAATTAAGCGATTTTTTTGTGATATTTAGATTAATTTCAACCTGTTTTTTTCATTTTTCCGTTTAATCTCGACTTTAGTCGAAAATTTCGCCATATCAAGCAATTCCGTTAAGGCTGAGCACCAGCTTTCCCTGGTGGGATTTTGCCTCCATGATACTGTGTGCCTTTACCACCTCATTGAGCGGATATATACCAAAAAGGGGTAACCGGCATTGGCCGGAGTCGAGCAAAGGCCACACCTCCTCTTTAAGCTGCTGGGCGATGGCCGCTTTGGCCTCGATACTCTGGGGTCTTAAGGTCGACCCCGTCCACAGGATACGTTTGCTCATGATGCGAAACACATCCACCTCGGCCTTGGCGCCGGCCTGCATGGCCACAGAAACCATGCGGCCATCATCGGCCAGCATTTTAAGGTTGTTATTGACCATGGGGCCGCCGGCCATGTCCAGCACCACGTCCACCCCGCGCCCGTCGGTGGCGGCAAGCACCTTGTCCACCAGCGCCTCATCGCGGTAGTCAAAGGCCATATCGGCTCCGAGATTCAAACAATAATCCCGCTTTTCCGCACTGCCAGAGGTCACCAGTACCCGCGCTCCAAAGGCCTTGGCCAGCAGAATTGCCGTGGAGCCTATGCCTCCGCTGCCGCCCTGAACCAGAAAGGTCTCTCCGGCCTTAAGGCCACCGCGCATGAAAAGATTACCCCATACAGTAAAGAAGGTTTCTGGCAGGCCTGCGGCCTCTTCAAGGGACATAGTTAACGGTATGGGCAAACAGTGCTGCGCCGGGGTCACCACCAGCTCTGCATAGCCACCACCGGGCACCAGGGCGCACACCTTGTCCCCCACTTTTGGCCAGCTGACATCGGGGGCGACCCCAACCACCTCGCCGGATACTTCCAACCCCAAAATCGGTGAGGCACCGGGTGGTGGGGGATAAAGCCCTTTACGCTGCGCCAAATCCGGCCCGTTAACGCCGGCGGCAGCGACCCGAATCAGCACCTCACCAGCCTTGGGAGAGGGGGCCGTGCCTTGCACCAGTTTCATGACTTCGGGGCTTCCGGGGGCATCAAACATAACGTGGGTATGGAACAAGGTCATAAGGGCAAATTCCGGAGACTGGGAAAGTTGCCCCAAGCATAGCAGTTTCCATCAAGGCGCCAAGACCAAACTTAACAGGGACTTGCGCCATACAAACACAACACGGCCTTGACCGGTCCCACAGGGAAACGTCAGTCGCTTCAAGGATTCAGGTCTTTGGGAGCCCTGTCCAAAGCATAAAAAGGCCCGCGATTGCGGGCCTTTTTATGACAATAATGCGCTTAACATGGGTGAGGCCTAGCTTCGGCCGCTTACGCTTTTTTGCCAAAACTGCTTGGATAGGCCACTGGTTTTACTTGAAAGTCGTGACATGCGGGCACCCAGTTGCTCGGCCTCCCGGGATTGACTGAGCACGGCTTCAGCCAGCTCATTGATGGTTTGCAGCGAGTCGCTGATACTGCCTGCCGCACTGGACTGCTCTGTCATGGCATGGGCACTGTGGTCTGAAAGGGATTTAATGGTGTTGATGGCACTATCCAGCGCCCCAAAAGCCTGTTGCACCTGCTCAAGTCTTGCGGCCAGATTCTTGAGCTGCTGCTGACTGTTATCCAGATTGGCTTCAGCCCTCGCTGTACTGGACTGGAATTTACGCACTATGCCTTCTATCTGGCCGGTCGACTCGCCAGTGCGACCCGAGAGCTGCCGCACTTCATCGGCCACCACCGCAAAGCCTCGGCCAGACTCTCCGGCACGGGCCGCTTCAATGGCCGCGTTGAGGGCAAGCAGATTGGTTTGCTCGGCAATGGTGCCTATCACTTCCAGTACCTGATTGATGGCCTGACTGTCGCTGGCAATTTCACGCACAACCTCATCGCAAAGGCTCATCTGCTGCTGCAACTGCTGCATGGCCACCTCAACTTCGGCCAGCTGTTGCTGTCCAAGGCCCATGGCACTCTGGCACTGTTCCACATCGTTTGCCACCGCCAGTGTATGCTCTTTCACTTCGGCAAAACTTACGTGCAATTCTTCCACCGCAGCGGCGGCCTGCTGGGTTTGCTGACGCTGACCATCGGCCCGCTCTGCACTGCGGGCAATGGCATCGAGCAGCTCATTGCTCTGGTTTGCCATGGTTGCCGTGGAGTCAGCCATCCGCCCCATTACGCCACCGGTTTCATTGGTCATAAAGCGCATAGCGAGCATAAGGTCGCCAATTTCGTCGCGCCGACCTGTGTAAACCGCTCTGGCCACGGGATCCTGAATAATACCGCGAGCCTCACTGGCAAGTTCTCGTAGCGGCGCCAATAAGCCACGACACCCCAACAGAGCGATGGGCAACAGCGGTAACATCAACCAGAAAGACCATTGGGCGGCAAGGGCCGACAATCCGAGCATCAAAGCTGTCCACAGCATGAGTTTGGCACTCACGCCCAAGCGGCTATCTTTCAGTGCCGTGGGCTCTTCACCTTTGACCAACTCAGCATATAAGGACTCGGCGCGCTCCCTGTGTTTGGCGTTAACCTTGCGGCGTACCGACTGATATTCATGGACTTCGCCATCTTCATACACAGGGGTGACATAGGCATCGACCCAGTAATAATCCCCGTTCTTGCAGCGGTTTTTCACCAACCCCATCCAGGGACGCCCTTCGCGAATTCGGCTCCAGAGCATCTTGAACGCCGCAGGCGGCATCTCAGGGTGACGAATGAGATTGTGGGGTTCGTTCACCAGTTCCTCTTCCCGGAAACCGGCAATCTGACAGAAGTCCTGATTGACGTACTTGATACGCCCCTTCAGATCGGTGGTGGAAAGAATGATGGCCTCGTTGTCGAGCTCCACTTCCCTGAGGGTGACGGGTTGGTTGTTGCGCATTTTTCATTCTTGTTGGCCAATTGATGCGCATGATTTTGACCTTTTAACGACTGTATTAATTTGATTCAGTGCAAAGAAAGTCGCTATCGAGTGCCTGTTTATTGATCTGCTGCACATTTGCAACAAACAAAAAGCACCAGTCAAACCATATATAAATATTCATTTAAATACAGATATTTAAAACAAATTCAGCACATTATTAGCCAGCTATTGCGACAAAAACCCCCCGGCAAAGCCCGGCCAAACTGGGGGGCGCGATGGCGATCTCAAGCCCCCTTCGACCAGCGCTCACATGCATCTGCTTCAAAGACTCGGCACTGGCATCTATGAGTGTTGGCAGGGGCTTTTTCTGCCCCAAAGGGCTTATCCCCCCTACCAGGTAACCACTGGAGCGCTCGGCCGCAGCAGGGTTTGCCATCACCAACTTCTTTTGTCCCAAGGCTTTGGCAGCCAGTTTGAGGTTCAGTTGCTGCGCCACCGGAACCAGTGCCACCGCTATAGGGGCAGACTTTTCGTCCAGCGCCACCATCAGGGTTTTAAAGACCAATTCGGGCGCAAGCCCCAGTTTATCGGCGGCTTCCATACCGTAGGACGGAGCGCGGCTATCATGCTCATATTCAAGCACTTCAAAGGGGATCCCGGCCTTTTCGGCCTGTTTAATCGCTGGAGTCATGGGCATAACCGGTTGGGTATTTTCCCCAGTGTGCCAGTCTCATTTGGGAGGGTAAATCGGACATGGAAATAAAGTTTATCAATGCGTGCCAATACCTTGGACACAAACATGCTGTGTGACGCCGAGCACGGTTCACTGAGGGTGATTGAAACAATAGTTATCCTGGTAGCCAGGTTTAAGTAAGCCGTGGCTACTCGTACGCTCAGCCCTGTAGTTGCCAACGCAGCAGCGCCAGCGACTCAGGTTCAAGGCCTGAGCCTGATATACAGCTCACCCTCACGGATTTGTACGTCTTCAACCCCATCGGCAAAGGCATTCCAAAAACCACTGTCGCCAAACTCACTCACCAGATTCACCTGTTTCATATTGCCAAGCCAGGCATTAGGAAGGGGTACGCCCATCAGGCTCACCCCGACCAGTGCCACCACAGGGCGGCGACGCTGATCCAGATGAATATCCAGCCCGGCATTCACTCTCAGGGTTTCGCCGGCCATGATGGGAAAGTCTCTGGGGATCGGAACCAACAGCTTGGCACTGGCCAGATTGTCTGAAAAATCTATCGCCAATCGCTCGGCAAACTCCGGGCTGCGACCAATCATGGCATTGACCTCTTTTTCGCTGAAGGTCACCTGCCGATCGCCATCCCGTTCCCGGTAGGGTTCGGGAGTCAAGTCCGAGCTTCCCCGGTTGTCTGCACCTTGCCGCGCGCTGTTTGATGAGCGTTGAATATCCCAACCAAGGGTGTCCAGCTTGGCATCAAGCTGCTTTTCCTCTTTGGCGCTCAGGGTCACCGGGGTAAATGGGCTTGGGAAAATATAGGTACGGATAATCAAAAAACTCGCCACTGCGGTCAGCAGAATCACCGCCAAAATAATGAGTAATACCTGCGCACCGCTGAAGCCACGCTTATCTGCGTTGGTTCTTGTGTTCATCAACTTGTCCCCTATCGTCTTTGCCCGGCATGTTACCGCCCTGACAGTCATAAAGACAGCGGCAGGACCATCAAAGGGAGCGACATCCCGCCAGACAGAGCCTTCTCGCACTGAGCAAAGGAGCACTTCAACTCTGCAGATTTGCGCCAAGAGACATCAGGCGCCCATTCTTCGCGCAGTGGGTTGTGCAGGGAGGAGGTCACAAGCAGCCAGATAGCAAAAAGCCCGCAAAATGCGGGCTTTAAGATCATACGTTACCAAAACGTCTCTAAGGTAAATCCTAGAACGGGATATCGTCGTCCCAGCCGTCATCGAGATCAGGCGTGTAGTTCTGCTGCTGTGGCTGAGGCGCTGGACGCTGCTGTGGTGCCTGTTGTGGCTGGTAAGCGGGAGCAGCCGGCTGAGGTTTGCTCTGATAACCGCCCTGCTGCTGTGGCGCCTGCTGGCCATAACCACCCTGAGCCTGTTGTGGCGGCTGATACGCTGCTTGCTGAGGCTGCTGAGCTGGCGCGCTGTAGCTTGGCTGAGCGGCCTGAGGGGCTGGGGCATATTGGTTTTGGGCAGGTGCACTGTACCCCCCCTGAGGCTGACCACCCTGACCAGCCGCAGGCGCGCCCTGGCCCTGACCCTGACTGCGACCGCCGAGCATCTGCATGCTGCCGCTCTGATCCACTACGATTTCAGTGGTGTATCTGTCCTGACCACTCTGATCTTTCCACTTACGGGTTTGCAGCTTGCCTTCCAGGTAAACCTGAGAGCCCTTGCGCAGGTACTCACCGGCGATTTCAGCCAGCTTGCCAAACATCACCACACGGTGCCATTCGGTACGCTCCTGCTGTTGACCTTGGTTGTCCTTCCAGGACTCGCTGGTGGCGACCGTGATATTGGCTACCGCATTGCCGTTGGGCATGTAGCGCACCTCAGGGTCTTGCCCCAGGTTACCTACCAGGATCACTTTATTCACACCACGACTGGCCATTCAATCTCTCCCGAAATTTTGCGTATATAACAGAGTTAATTTGCAGAGCCTAACACAGCTCTGGCTTCTCTTAAATCGAATTGCTCATCCACTTTGAGGTAAGCAACTTTTTCTTCAAGCACCACAATGGCTTCGGCCACACCGGCCAATTGCGACAGCCTGCTGGCCATCTCACGGGCCTGTTCACGGCCTTCCACCTGCGCCTCAAGGGTGTAGCTCTTGAGCAGCACAGGGTTCTTCATGCCCAGGGTCAGCATCAGCCACAGCGCCATCAAACCCAGCGCCACCACGAACACGCCCGCCGCACCCAGCAACTGGAAGGCGCCGCCACCCAGCAGCCCACCGCAGAAGGCTCCGAGGAACTGACTGGTGGAGTAAACCCCCATGGCCGAGCCCTTTTCGCCCACGGGGCAAAACTTGGCAATCAGGCTGGGCAACGAGGCTTCAAGGTAGTTAAAACCGGTAAAAAACAGCAGCACGGCGAAAGCCAACAACCAGAGGTTGTCGGCAAAGAGTGCCATCACGGCGAGTGACAGCATCATGATGACCAGAGCCACCTGGAACATGCCCTTGGTGTTCTTACGTTTCACGCCGATGATAATCAGCGGCACCATCAAAAAGAAGGCACCGATAAAGGCCGGGAAGTACAGCATCCAGTGCTGTTCTTTGGCAAGACCTGCGTCCACCAAATCCAGCGGCAGCGCCACAAACACCGCCGTCAGCACCAGATGCAATATAAAGATGCCCGCATCGAGACGAAACAGCTGCGGATCTTTCAGCATCCGCATCAGCTTGGCAGGCGCCGCCAGGGTATCGCCCTTGGGTGCCTGATGCACCGGGTTTGGTACCAGCAGCTGCACTATCGCCATTCCCAAAAGCGCCAGGCCTGCGGTCATAAAAAACAGGCCCGACAGCCCCATATGCTGCGCCACCACAGGGCCCACCAACAAGGACAGCGCAAAAGAAAACCCAATACACATGCCAATAATGGCCATGACCTTGGTGCGCTGTTCGTCACGGGTCAGATCGGCGGCCAGCGCCAGCACGGCGGCGGCAATGGCGCCCATGCCCTGCAGCGCACGGCCAAATACCACCCCATAGATGCTGTCGGCCGTGGCGGCCACCAAACTGCCGAGGGCAAACACCAGCAAACCGATAAGGATGATTGGCTTACGGCCAAATTTATCCGACAAAATGCCCATGGGGATTTGCAGCAGCGCCTGGGTCAAACCATAGGCGCCAATGGCAATACCCACCCACAGGGGCGAAAAACCGTCCAAGTGTTGGCCGTAAAGGGCAAACACCGGCATGATCATAAACAGACCCATCATCCGCAGGCCGAATACGCTGGCCAGTGAAAAGGCGACTTTTTTCTCGGTGGCCGAAAGACCGCTGTTAGCCATGACTGAAAACCTTGATTCAAGAATGCACCGGGGGCGCGAATGGTAGCACAGCGGCCACACTCCCCCAAGTTGGCGATCCGGCGATTGGGATACCGGAGATGAAAATTGTCACGATTGTAAATTTGATCCACGCCGCTGGCAAAGGGGTATTGCTGCTCACACCCAAATCCTCTGGCAGCAGAGTTTGGTGTGGCTGTAGTTTCAGGCGCAAATTATGCGATACTGATGGTCTTTTTTCCGGCGTTAGAAGTGGCAGATGGACAAGATTGAAATCCGCGGGGCCCGCACCCACAACCTCAAGAATATCAACCTGACAATCCCCAGAGACAAGCTGATTGTTATCACAGGTCTCTCGGGTTCAGGCAAGTCTTCACTGGCCTTTGATACCCTTTACGCCGAAGGTCAGCGCCGCTATGTGGAGTCCCTATCTGCCTATGCCCGCCAATTTTTGAGCCTGATGGAAAAGCCCGATGTGGACCATATCGAGGGCCTCAGCCCGGCGATTTCCATCGAGCAGAAGTCCACCTCCCATAACCCACGATCCACCGTGGGGACCATTACCGAGGTGTACGATTATTTGCGTCTGCTGTTTGCCCGGGTGGGCGAGCCGCGCTGCCCAACCCACGGCCAGCCGCTGGCGGCCCAAACCGTGAGCCAGATGGTGGACAAGGTGCTGGAACGCCCCGAGGGTGAAAAGCTGATGCTGCTGGCGCCCGTGGTCAAGGCCCGTAAGGGTGAGCACGTTAAGCTCCTCGACAGCCTCTCGGCCCAGGGCTATATCCGCGCCCGTATCGATGGCGAGGTATGCGATCTGTCCGATCCACCAACCCTGGACCTGCATGTGAAGCACACCATCGAAGTGGTGGTGGATCGCTTCAAGGTCAAAGACGACATGCAGCAGCGCCTGGCAGAATCCTTTGAAACCACGCTGGAGCTGTCCGGCGGCATCGCCGTGGTGGCCAGCATGGAAGAAGGCTCAAGTGAGGAGCTGATATTCTCGGCCAACTTCGCCTGCCCCCACTGCGGCTATTCCATGGCCGAGCTTGAGCCACGGATTTTCTCCTTTAACAACCCTGCCGGCGCCTGCCAAACCTGTGATGGCCTGGGGGTACAGCAGTTTTTCGACCCTGAGCGGGTCATCGTCTCCGGCGAGCTGTCACTGGCGGGCGGCGCCATTCGTGGCTGGGACAGACGTAACTTCTATTACTTCCAAATGCTCAAGTCACTGGCGGAGCATTATGAGTTCGATGTGGAAGCCCCCTTCAGCGAACTCAATGCCAAGGTGCAAAAGATTGTGCTCTTCGGCTCTGGCAAGGAAGAAGTGGCCTTCCGCTATGTGAACGATCGTGGCGATGTGGTGGTACGCAAGCACCCCTTCGAAGGTATTCTCAACAACATGGACAGACGCTACCGCGAGACCGAGTCCAACACGGTGCGAGAGGAACTGGCCAAGTACATCAGCAATCAGGCCTGTAGCAGCTGTGGCGGCTCGCGCCTGCGTGAAGAAGCCCGCCATGTGTTTATTGAAGATCTTAACCTGCCGACCCTGACTCACTGGTCCATCGGCGAGGCCATGGATTACTTCAACAAGCTGGAGTTTGAAGGTCAAAAGGCGCAAATCGCCGAGAAAATCCTGAAAGAAGTGCGCGATCGCCTCGGCTTTTTGGTCAACGTGGGCCTGAACTACCTCAGCCTGGCTCGCTCCGCTGAGACACTCTCCGGTGGCGAAGCCCAGCGTATTCGCCTTGCAAGCCAGATAGGTGCCGGTCTCGTTGGGGTGATGTACGTACTGGACGAGCCCAGTATTGGCCTGCACCAGCGTGACAACGAACGGCTGCTCAATACCCTGACTCACCTGCGGGATCTCGGCAATACCGTGATTGTGGTAGAGCACGATGAAGACGCGATTCGCATGGCCGACCATATTATCGACATTGGCCCGGGTGCCGGTGTCCACGGCGGCGAGGTGATTTGCGACGGCGATTTGGCTGCCATTACCGCCTGCGAGCACTCGGTCACGGGCCAGTACATTTCCGGCAAGCGCAAAATCCAGGTGGAGGGTGGCCGCACCCCCATCAACCCAGAACAGCTTATCGAGCTTAAGGGCGCGCGAGGCAACAATCTCAAGAATGTTGACCTCAGCATTCCAGTTGGCCTCTTTACCTGTATCACGGGTGTGTCCGGCTCGGGTAAATCCACGCTGATTAACGACACCTTCTTCAAGATTGCCCACAAGGCACTCAATGGTGCCACGGTGGATGAACCCGCGCCTTACACCAGCATCACTGGGCTTGAGCAGTGCGACAAGGTGGTGGATATCGACCAGAGCCCCATCGGTCGTACGCCGCGTTCCAACCCCGCCACCTATACAGGCATCTTCACCCCTATCCGGGAGCTCTTTGCCGGCACCCAGGAGTCCCGTTCGCGGGGTTATCAGGTGGGGCGCTTCTCCTTTAACGTGAAGGGCGGCCGCTGCGAGGCCTGTCAGGGCGATGGGCTTATCAAGGTAGAGATGCACTTCCTGCCGGACGTGTATGTGCCATGTGATTCCTGTAAGGGCAAGCGCTATAACCGCGAAACCCTGGAAGTGAAATACAAGGGCAAGAATATCCACGAAGTGCTGCAGATGACGGTGGAAGACGCACGGGAATTTTTCGATGCCGTGCCCGCCATTGCCCGCAAGCTGCAAACCCTGATGGACGTGGGCCTGTCCTATATTCGTCTCGGCCAAAGCGCCACCACCCTGTCGGGCGGTGAAGCCCAGCGGGTGAAACTGGCCAAGGAGCTGTCGAAACGCGACACGGGCAAAACCCTGTATATTCTCGATGAGCCGACAACGGGGCTGCACTTTGCCGATATTCAGCTGCTGCTGGACGTACTGCACCGCCTCAAGTCCCATGGCAACACCATAGTGGTGATTGAGCACAATCTGGATGTCATCAAGACTGCCGACTGGATTGTGGATTTGGGTCCCGAAGGCGGCTCGGGCGGCGGTACCATTTTGGTGGCCGGCACACCAGAAGAGGTGGCCGAGCATCCCACATCCCATACCGCGCGCTTCTTAAAGCCGCTGCTGCAACGCTAGAGGCATTCACCATGGGACAGGGACGTCTTGGGTATCAGGCATTGGGAGCAGCCCTGTTGGCAAGCTGGCTGTCAGGCTGCGCTACCACGCCCCAATGCAGGCGCGATCTGAGTGTTGACTGGGTGACTCTTGCTGCAGTGCAGGAAGATGTAACCTATCTGGCATCTGCGCCCCTCGCCGGGCGCAAGACCGGCACCGAAGGGGCCTTGCTCACCCGTCAGTATCTGGCAGCGCGTTTTGCAGCATCTGGCCTGCAGCCTGTAACGGCAGACTTTTCGCCCATGGCACCGGGCATCCTTGAGCAACCTGCGCAGGACAGCCTTGAGCAGTCAGCACAGAATAGCCATCCCTTCTTTCACCCTTTCAGCGTAGAAAAACTCTTCAGCCAGCAGCGGGGAACCAATGTAATAGGCCTGCTGCCGGCAACCCGTGCCAGCACACGCTGGCGCCTGGTGCTGGCCCATTACGATCATCTGGGTAAAAGTGGCTCAAGACACTTTGCCGGCGCCGACGACAATGCCTCCGGCGTGGCCGCACTGCTGGCACTGGCAAAACAGGCAGCAAGTGACCCGGAGCGCCCGGCAGACCTTAACCTGCTTTTTGTGGCCACAGATGCCGAAGAGCCCGGGCTTTATGGTAGTCAGGCGCTGGCGACCCGGCTTGGCGAGCTTGGCATAGTGCCCGAACTGGCACTGAATCTGGACATGGTCGGCCATCCCGGCCGCCCATATGCCATCTATATGGAAGGCAGCCGAAACTTTGCCAATGCCGATGAACTCAGGGCGCTGGTGGAGAGTAACGGCCTCTGCGCCCGCCTCAGTCATTCCCGCTTAGAGCGGGATGGCAGTGCCATGAGAGTGAATTATCTCAAAGCCTCAGATCATTACCCTTTCCATAAAAGCGGCGTGCCCTGGTTGTATTTTGGTGTGCCTCCCCACCCTCAGTACCACACAGTGGACGATACCCCGGATAAACTGGACTTCAACTTCCTGGCAGCCACCATAGAAGCCGTGTACCCCTTACTCTGGACACGCCTGGAACCCAAGCCCCCTCAGGGCTAAAAGTTAATCTTTTGTTATTTTGCCCATTTGGCGCCGAAAAAGGGTCAAAATCGTCAAAATGGATATTTTCTTGGTCAAAATCAGTAAAGGCTGCTATACTCTGGCGTTTTCGGATTCGGAACGGGAAATCGACACGGGGTTGGTTTTCTGGTCTGTCCAGTGAATCAACACGCGCAATCACGCGCACCCTAAGGCGTTATCCATGTCATCCAATGAAAAGACTTTCCGCGAACTCGGTCTGACCGAGTCTGTTTTGCGTGCCCTCGACGAGCTGGGTTATGAAACCCCTACGCCCATCCAAGCCGCCAGTATTCAACCTCTGATGTCCGGCCAGGACATTCTGGGTCAGGCACAAACAGGTACCGGTAAAACCGGTGCCTTCGCCCTGCCACTCTTGTGCAGTGTCGATGCCGATCTGAATGCTCCACAAATTCTGGTGCTGGCCCCTACCCGCGAACTGGCGGTACAGGTTGCCGAAGCTTTCACCAGCTATGCCAAGCACATGAAAGGTTTCCACGTACTGCCTATTTACGGTGGCCAGAGCATGTATCAGCAGCTCCAGGCACTGCGCCGTGGTCCACAGGTGGTTGTGGGTACCCCAGGCCGTGTGATGGACCATATGCGTCGTGGCACCCTGAAGCTCGACTCTCTGAAAGCCCTGGTGCTGGATGAAGCCGATGAAATGCTGAAAATGGGCTTTATCGACGATATCGAGTGGATCCTCGAGCACACTCCTGAGAGCCGTCAGCTGGCGCTGTTCTCTGCCACCATGCCAGAGCAAATCAAGCGCGTTGCCAATAAGCACCTGAGCAATCCGGTCAACATCAGCATCGCCGCGAGCCACACCACAGTGGACTCCATCGAGCAGCGTTTTGTGCAGGTTTCCCAGCACAACAAACTCGAGGCGTTGGTGCGGGTACTGGAAGTGGAAAACACTGAAGGTATCATCATCTTCGTACGTACCCGTAACTCTTGTATGGAACTGGCTGAAAAGCTGGAAGCCCGTGGTTACGCCGCATCACCGCTGCATGGTGATATGAACCAGCAGGCCCGTGAGCGTGCGGTTGATCAGCTCAAATCCGGCAAGCTGGATATTCTGATCGCCACCGACGTGGCCGCCCGTGGTCTGGACGTTGAGCGTATCGGCCACGTAGTTAACTACGATATTCCTTACGATACCGAAGCTTACGTACACCGTATTGGTCGTACCGGCCGCGCGGGTCGTACCGGTATGGCAATCCTGTTTGTGACCAGCCGTGAAATGCGCATGCTGCGCACCATCGAGCGCGCCACCAACAGCCGCATCTCTCCGATGAAGGTCCCAAGCCCTGAGTCAGTGGCCGAACGTCGTCTGTCTCGCCTGGGTGAGCAGGTTGCCGGCATCCTCGCCAACGAGCACCTGGACTTTATGAAGGGCGCCGTTGCCTCTTTGTGTCAGCAGCTGGAAGTAGATACCGAGCAACTGGCCGCCGCCCTGCTGCATCAGGTGCAGCTGGAGCGTCCACTGCAACTGAATCCTATGCACGAGCGTCAGCGTGATAACTTCGACGAGCGCACCGGCCGTGGCCAGAATGATCGCGCCGAGCGCGGTGATCGCGGTGATCGCAGCGACCGTAACGAGCGTCGCCGTGACTCACGTCCTTTGCCGGGCAACTTCGGCAGTGCCGATACCCTCAAGGACAACCCTGACATCAGCATGAAGCGTTATCTCATCGATGTGGGTCGCGACCATAACGTGGGTGTGGGCAACATCGTCGGCGCCATCGCCAACGAAGCCAACATCGACAGCCGCTACATCGGCCAGATCCAACTGTACGATGCAGTGACCACAGTTGACCTGCCAGACGGCATGCCAAAAGAAGTGCTGCAGCACCTGAAAAAAGTGCGCGTATGTGGCAAACCACTGAACATCCGCGAAGTGAGCAACGATGGCAGCGACGAAATCCCGGTAAGCAACGGGCCTGTCCCCAAGCGTCCACGCAAGCCATCCGGCGATCGCCCTGAGCGCGGTGAGCGCAAGTTCAACGATCGCGGCGGTGACCGTGGCGACCGCGGTGGTGATCGTAAATTCGGCGAGCGCAAGAGCTTCGACAAAAAGCCGGCCAGCAAGCCACGTCGTCCAAAGGAAGACTAATTCCTGTTAAGAAAAGCCACCCTTGAGGTGGCTTTTTTATTGGCGACTATTTTTGTATCAGCCACTGGCGCAGCCGCTTCGGCACTGATAGAGTAAGCGCCAACAAGGGGAGTAACTTCTCGCCGGTTTGTCGTCATGACGGTGCTTTGCACCCGGCAACCGGGCAGCCAACAGGCTGTAAGTGAGACCTTGCCGACGGGCAAGGTGTATCTCCAATTCAGAGCAGCTTGTACCGTCAGGTACAGGCTGTTTTTGTTTTGGGAGTATTACTCGTGGAAACCTGGTGGTTGTGGGCTGCATTTGCGGCCATAGTGCTGACTCTCTTGTGGGTCGATATCAAGTTTGTAGGTGGCAAGAGTCATAAAGTCTCGATGAAAGAGGCGCTGACCTGGTCGCTGGTGTGGTTTGTGGTGGCCATGGGGTTCAACGCCGGCGTCTGGGCCTGGCTTGATTACTCGGTTGGCCGTGAGATTGCCAATGCCAAGGCGCTGGAATTTTTGACTGCCTATGTAATTGAAAAAGCACTGGCCGTGGACAACGTCTTCGTTTGGTTGATGATTTTCTCTTACTTTGCCATTCCACCCGAGCTGCAACGTCGGGTGCTGCTGTACGGCGTGCTGGGCGCCATTGTGATGCGCGCCGGTATGGTGTTTGGCGGCATCTGGCTGATTAATCAGTTCCACTGGCTTTTGTATGTGTTTGGCGCCTTCCTGGTGTTCACCGGCGTGAAAATGCTGCTGACCGCCGACAAGGAAACTGACCTCTCCACCAATCGCGGGCTGCTCTGGCTTCGCAGCAAAATGAAGCTGACCGAACATCTCGAGGGCGAGCGCTTCTTTGTGCTGCGCGAAGGGGTGAAGTACGCCACGCCACTGTTTTTGGTGCTGATTTTGGTAGAGATAAGCGACCTTATCTTTGCGGTGGACAGTATCCCGGCCATCTTCGCCGTGACCACAGACCCCTTTATCGTGCTCACCTCCAACATCTTCGCCATCATGGGTCTGCGGGCCATGTACTTTCTGCTGCAGGGCGCGGCCGAGAAGTTCAGCCTGCTCAAGTACGGTCTTGCCATCATCCTGGTGTTTATCGGCTTTAAACTGATGCTGATTGATGTGTTCCACCTGCCGATTACCGTGGCACTGGGTGTGGTGGGCACCATTCTGGTGGGCTCCATGCTGCTGAGCCTGTGGGTGAACCGCGATAAACCCGCCAGGTTTGAATAAGACACTGCCCGCTTCTGGATAGCGGCGAGTTAACAAAAAAAGGGGCCGAATGGCCCCTTTTTCATTGGCGCGTTAACGCCCTTGGGGTCGAGGGACAGTTCAACTGCCAGCCTTGGCCAGCGCTGCCTGTGAGGCTGCAAGCGCCTCGGCCGCCGCTTCTTTGAAAGGCCGGGTCTTCAGGAGTCCCAAGGCCTCCATCCGCTGGCAGCTTAAGGTGCAATCCCTTGGCCGCCTGGCGGTATCCACAGGGCTCGACTGGGCTATCAAATGGCCGCTGTCCTTACCCAACACTTCTGCCAGCGCGACTATCATGCCGTGCTTGGTCATGGTCTCGGCAGCACTGAAATGGTAGATGCCGCTGATTGTCTCGCCCCCGAGATGCTTACCAATCATGCCATTGATGGCATCGGCAATATCCGCAGTGGAAGTTGGCCTGCGAATGGCCCAGTCATCCACCCCTTGTTTTTGATAATCCAAAAGTTGCTCAATCAGCACCAACACCGCCGACTCATTAAGGCGCTCGACTTCTCCGTACAAAATTGGCAGTCGCAGTATGGCGGCATCGGGCATCAGGCGCTTAACCGCCTGCTCGCCCATCAATTTGGTTTCGCCATAAAAGTTCACCGGATTTTGGGCGGCATCTTCACTGTAGGGCGGCTCGGTGCCATCGAACACATAGTCGGTGGAGATATAAATGAGCCAGGCACCACAGGCCTTGGCGGCCTGACACAGAGCCTCGGTGGCCGACAAATTAAGTGCCTTGGCGGCGTCCGGGTTTTGTGCCGACACATCGGGCCTGCGCTCGGCGGCGCAGTGCACTATCACCTGAGGCGCGATATCGGCCACTGCGGTACTTACTGCGTTGGCATCGGTTAAATCCAGTCGGATAATGCCATCGGTGGCGCGGCTGAAACCTGTGCCTGTGACTGTGTGGCTGACGGCTAATGCCCTGACCACAGCGCGGCCCAGAAGCCCAGTTGCACCCGTTACCATGATGTTTGCCATTAACAACCTCCTGAATCGCCCCTGAGTCGCGCCTGCCACATGTTAGCCAGGCAAAGAATGGTCAAAGCCTAGCACGGCAAGACTTGGCTTTACATCAGCTTACGATTAAATACGCCTCAGATCTTGTGGCCGCAGCGCGCTTTTTTTACCCTTGGGGCACTATTTGTCCGCCGTCAGTCAGGCGCGCCGCATTGAGGTCTCCAAAAACCGCATCTATGGACAGCAGCCAAGCACAGAACTCACTTTCCACCCTGATAGCCGGCCCCATTGTTCGTCACTGCGACCCAAGCACCCTGACGCTGTGGCTGGTCAGTTCTCGCCCCTTGCATACACCTGCGCTTACCCTGAATGGCGAAGTACATCAGCCACATATCGACGAAATCCCTTTGGGGGAGGCAGCATGGATGTACCTGCTGACAGTCTCTGGCGACGCGCTGCTGCCTGAAGGAAAACCTATCTCGTACAATCTTACCGAGGGCGAAAAGAGCCTGCTTGGCGAGCTGGATGGCCTTTGTTACCCCGGACAAACCCTGCCCCATCTTATTTACAGCCGCAATATTCATTCGCTGCTGCATGGCAGTTGTCGCAATCCTCACCATCACAGCAGTGATGCTCTGGTGGCAGCCGACACCTTATTGGCCGAGGGAACATCGGAGCGGCCTGCACTGCTGATGCTGAGTGGCGATCAGGTCTATATCGACGATGTCGCCGGCCCCATGCTGTGGGCCATAAGGCAGGTAATTGATTTACTTAAGCTCAGGCAGGAAGACTTTGTCGGCGCGCCCGTGGCTGGCAGCGACAATATCGATTACGCGCCAGTGCACATGTACCAGAGATACAAGCGGCTCTTGCCCCATACCCAATATCCAGCCAAGACGGCGCTGTGGCGCTGGTATATCAATCACCCGATTTTTACCTCCTCCATTGCCGACAACCACCTGGTGAGCTTTGCCGAAATGACGGCACTGTATTTACTGGTGTGGTCACCGGAGCTCTGGCATCTGATTGACATTCCCAAGTCGCCCGAGGGACTGACTGGGAAACGTCTGGTTCAGTGGCAAAACGAGTGGGATCATCTGCTGGCCTTTCGGGCCGGGCTCACTCAGGTAAGGCGGCTGATGGCCCACCTGCCCACTTACATGATTTTTGACGATCATGACATTACAGATGATTGGAACCTCACCGCCAAATGGGAAGAAGCGGCCTACGGCCACGGCTTTTCCAAGCGAATCATCGGGAATGCCCTGCTGAGCTATTGCCTGTTTCAGGCCATTGGCAATGCACCGCAAAAGTTTGAGTCATTGATGGCCGAACTCAAGGGCATGCTGGCAGCGCCAAGATTGGTGGCATCGGCGCAGGACGCCGTCATAGATAAGCTACTTAGGTTTGAAGACTGGCATTTTCACCTGGAAACCTCGCCCAGACTGGTGGTGCTGGATACGCGAACCCGCCGCTGGCGCAGTGAGTCCAACCTCGCCAAACCGTCAGGGCTAATGGACTGGGAAGCCCTGATGGACTTTCAGCAACAACTGATTGGGCAGGAGAAAGTGATTATTGTCTCGCCGGCGCCCATGTTCGGGGTCAAGCTGATTGAAGCCGTGCAGCGCACCGCGACCCTGCTCGGTGGTTCACTGCTCGTGGATGCCGAAAACTGGATGGCGCACCCCGGCGCCGCGGGTGCCCTGCTGGCTATGTTTATGCACCGAAAAACCCCCCAGGAGTTCATTATTCTCTCAGGGGACGTGCACTACTCCTTCGCTTACGATGTGCGTATTCGTTTTCGCCACGCCAGCCCCAATATTTATCAAATTACCTCCAGCGGCATTAAAAATCAGTTCCCTGAAAAGCTGTTGCCCTGGTTCGATAAATTGAATGGCTGGCTCTATGGTTATTTCTCGCCGCTGAACCTGTTTACCAAGCGCAAACGCATGCTTATTCGTGGCCGAAGACCCAATGGTGAACCCAGCAAACGCTTGGTTAATCAAAGTGGTATTGGCCTGGTTCACCTGTCTGACTCCGGCGCCCCCAGCCGCATTGCGGTGCTGCATGCCGACATGAGCCAGACCGAGTTTCTGCCGCCACGGGAACACTGACACGCTTTGCCCCGGTTTGAGATGACACCCTGGAACATCGCCAACAAATAGCCCCGCAATGCGGGGCTCACTGATGCTCTATTGGTCGAGATTATGCTCAACCACTAAAAGCGGTCGAAGGTGACTTCCACCGGCACACCTTCTACCGCCAGCGACAGGGGTTCAGCCGGAGTCAGTGTGACTTTGAGCACCGGTTTTCCACCGTCTAAGGAGCCTGACAGCTGCTTGGGCAACTTGCTCACCAGCTCGGTCGGCTCTTCAATACGTCCATTGAAGCTTTCACCATTGGGCAGCCTGATGCTCGCCTGCTGACCCTGGCCCACATAGTCAAGGTACTTGGGTTCAAGGTAGGCCACCACCACAGGGCTGTCACGACCCGAGAGCCACAGCAGTGGGCGCTCTACGGCCAGTTGTTCACCCACCTGCACCTGAATATCGGCAATCCGCGCATCGTAAGGGGCACGTATTGTGAGCTGCTCACGCAGCGCCTTTAGGCGGGATAGCTCAAGTTCCATTCTTTGGCGGCTCTGGGTTACCACACCGGCCTGACGTGACTCCTGCTGGCGCTGAAGTTCGCTGATAAGCTCTGCCCTTGCCTGCTCCAGCGCCATTTTGGCGGAGGTATGCGCCTGCAGCACTGCCGCCATATCTGCGGTGGGCACCACGCCTTTGGCGCGGAATTTCTCAAACTGGGAAAGGAGTTCATCCTGTCGAATCATCCCCTCTTCGGCGACGCGGATTTTCTCCCCGATTTGCGCACTGATCTCGGCGCCCAGGTCACGGAATTGCTGCATCTGGGTAAGTTGGCGCTCGAGCCCCTGAATTTGCGCGTCAAGGGCGGGGTCTTTCAGCACCAGCAGCGGTTCTCCAGTGCTCACCAGATCACCGCTGGCATGATACACAGCACTGACTACGCCCGAACCGGGCGAGCGCATCTCCAAAGGCTCACTGGTGACTATGCCGGGCGCCAGAATAAACAGCCATGGCTTGACGACAAGCCACAACAGCAACACCAAGGGCGCTAAGACCAGGGCCAGCAGCCAGTACAAGCGGCCTCGATAACCGCCCCGCTTTGGGCTATCGTTGTTAACCATTGGGCCGGCATCCACAGTGGGTGCCTGAGATTTGTCCGACGGACCGTAACTTTCCTTCACTTAACATCGTCTCCCGCGCTTCATTTTCCATCAGGTCGCCAATGAGCTCTCGCTATGAGAGCGGCACACTCTTTGATTGAGAAGCAAAAATGCATATACCGCCCCATAAACAGGGCATAAAAAGGGTATACAGGCAATTAAAACCGCTGTGGTGATGCTTAAGGTCAAGATGCCAAAGCCTGAACCAAGGAACACCTTACCTGCTTGGACGCTAACCATGATAATGGACTAACTAACTGAATTCACCTGCAAACCCATCACAACCCACATCTAATTTTTCCCCGGTGATGGGATCGGTAAACCTGAGTCGCCTGGCCACCAGCTTTAAGGGAGTATCGAAGTTATCGGCCGATTGGGGTTGCAGGCTGGGGTAGAAACGGTCGTTTTCCAGCGGCATACCCAGGCTCTGCATGTGCACCCTCAGCTGATGAGTGCGCCCGGTGATGGGGCTGAGCTCAAATAAACCGCGGCCATCCTTCACCTTGAGCAAGGCGATTTCAGAGTGACTGTTGGCCTCTCCCGGCACAACCTGCATCAAAAACGATGGGTCTGCCGGCTGCATGCGATTTTTCACCGTCCAGCGCTGCGGCAAACCCTGCCCATCGCCATGCAGTGCCAGGAGTTCCGGCGTTAGCCGGGCAATGGCTTCGTAATCTTTGCGTATCCCGCCATTTAAGAAAAGTTGATGGTACTGATGCCGGGTTTCCGGATTCAGGCTCATCAGAATAACCCCGGCAGTTTCCCTGTCGAGCCTGTGGGCAGGGCTGATAGTATCAATGCCGGTGGCAAGCCGCAGCCGATGCACCAGACATTCATTGACATAATTGCCCGACGGCGTGACCGGCAAAAAATGCGGTTTGAACACCAGCATCATATGCTCGTTGCGACAGAGTATTTTTTCACTGAAGGGGATTTTGGTCTCTGCCACCACCTCACGGTAATAGTAAACCCGGGCTGTGGCGCGGTAGGGCGTATCCAAATCAATCAGGCTGCCGTCCTGCCAATGCACCTTGCCATCGAGAATTCGGGTGCGCCATACCGCTTCGCCGATACGGGCGAAATGGCTGCACAAAAATCCGAATACTGTGGTGCTGGGATTATCCCTTGGCAAGACCACATAAGAGGGTTGGGCCGCACGGGCCGTAGCGGTTAATTCAGACACAAAAAGGCTCCCTGGCAAGAGGGCGCCCAGTGTAAAGGCAAAGGGAAAGCGGGGCAAACACCCCGCGCGCACTATCCGGCGTGGGACTTAATGAGTTTGAGCACAAAGTCCATGGCCTTGTGACAATCCGGCTGATTAATCAGCTTGAATTTGTCCTGGCTGTACATGGGCAAAACCTCGAGCCAACGTTGGCTTACCCAGGCCGCATCTTCAAGGTGCACATCAGTGTACAGACCAAACAGATCCGGATTGACCTGATAAAACTGCTCCAGCGCCGCACTGATGATTTCAAACTCACCGTCTATGGGTTCTTTTTCCCAGTTGTGGCAGGGGGCTGCCTTCACCTTCCAGAGCAGATCTTTTTCCTGCCTGGCAGCGAGAATTTCCACCCGCTGACGCCCCTCGATGATGATACTCAGGGTGTCGTCTTCCAACTGGTTAAAGTCGATGATCTCGCATTGTGTTGCTTCCGGATAGCAAGGCGGATGACCGTTGGCCTTGTGCATCGCGAAGGCCAGAGGGTAAACCCCTTTGAACACTTCTGCCACCATGCGCGAATAGCGCGGCTCAACAATCCTCAACTCAAGCCGTCCATCTGGCAACAGTAAGGCGTCGTGGATCAGTAACGCCATTTCCTGTGATTGCATGGTAACCTCCTGCAACGGTCTGCGGAGTAACACTACTCAACTGATCAAATTTTAGCAGTTGAGAGGCACCAAGCCTCAATGAACAAAAATTAATCAGTCTCAGGCATTAGACCTGCAATCACAGTGATTTGTTTCATTCTGGAAACGATTCAATACGGGAGAGATCCCCCTGGAGCACCCGGGCAAACTCCTCAGCCAATCGCTCGCTGGCCTGCGTCGCCTCTCGCCAGCTGCGCTGACGGCTTGCCGTATCCAGTGTTTTGAAATCATCCCGGTCGGGAATTTTTCCATTGGGCAGGGAGGCAACAAACCCGGCACTGGGTACCAGCAGCAGCGCGTTATCATAATTAGCTACGGCGCGGCGCCAAGGCAACGACTTATCAAACCAGCCGGGCTTTATGGTTGGGAAGAAATGGGGATACAGGGTGAGCCCCTGATGCTGCGCCAGTGGAAAATCAAAATGGTAGTCGGTAATACCCCCATCATAGAAATGCCCCTGCCCCGCCCCCTCAATATGGCCAACTGGCGCAAGTACCAAGGGAATGGAGCCGGTGGCCTGCAGCACATCCGCCAGATTACCCTGGCTCAGCTTGCAGTCACGGCTGGGCAGATCGGTGAGCAAACGAAAGTGGGAGTCATTGTCTGCCTGAGAAAACACCAGACGTTCAAAGTGCCAACCCAGACTGCGACGACTGACGAGATTGGTGGCCGCCGTGACCGAAAGCCCAAGTGCCAAGGGCAGCTTGCCATTAACGCGATTTAAATGTCGGCCACGGCACACCACAAAATGCGACCGAAATACCGGGTTGGCCAGGATCTCGGCGGCGCCTGTATCGCCCAGAATACCGGCCACAATGCCTGTGACCTGGCGGCTGACCTCTTCGCGGCTGGGTTTGGTGTCATAACGTTGGCCGATATAAAAGTCTTCCAGGCGGCCATAGGCTGCCAGCACGTCCTGCTGCGCCAAACAGGCAAGACGCCAGGCACCGGACGAGGCACCCAGGGTGTAGAGCGGCGTTTTACGGTCTTTAAAAAACTCACTGAACAGATACTTATCGAGCCCGGTAATCCCAAGCCATTTAGGGCCACCGGACGCCGCCAGCAGACGACTGAAAAGCTCAGGCTTAAGCCCCTCCTCGCGGATCCGTTTCATGGCGGTTTTGCCGGCCAGTAATCTGAGTGCGTTCAATCTTTTACCCTTGGGTCGTCTACAGCAATAAGGCTAGAGGTTACCTCAATTCTTAACGATGCCAAAGCAGGCGGCTTTCGCTATACTCCAGCACGCCAGCGTGGCCAGTGAGGCCCGCGTATCAGCCCGGAGCTTTTATGATTGTCGACAAACTCGAAAACAGACACAGATACAGCCACCTCCATTCAGGCATCCAGGCCGCACTCGAGTTTTTGGCCAACACGGATTTGGCCGCGTTGCCCAAGGGGCGCCACACCATAGATGGCGATGCGCTCTTTGCCATAGTCAACGACTACGATACCCAGCCCCCGGGCACAGAGCCCTTTGAAACCCACAGACGCTACGCCGATGTGCAGTTTGTTGTGAGTGGCGAAGAAGCCTTTGGTTATCTGCCCCTCGAAGATCAAGCGCCACTGGCCCCCTATCATGAAGCCCATGACTTTATCGAATATGACTACGAACAGAATCGTGAGGCGGCCTGCTTTGTGCCTTTGAAGGCCGGGATGTTTGCCATTTTCATGCCGGAAGACATGCATATGCCGGGTACCGGCATTACTCCAGTACGGGTGCGCAAGGTGGTGTGCAAAGTGCTGCTCTAACAATTAACAGCATGATATTCCAATAAAAATAAATAAGTAAATACTCAAACTGACACAAAACTTTCGTCATTTTGTCATCTGGTCTCGTCAGACTTTCGGGCGTTTAAATCACGCCCTACACATGAGAAAGTCAAACGAGATCAAGCATGAAACACAAAAGCCTGCTGGCAGTAGCCATCGCAGCCGCACTGATGAGCGGTTGCAACGACGATAAAACGGTTGAAGTGATCAAGGAAGTGGAAGTCATCAAGGAAGTGGCTCCCGAGGAAATCACCTCGGTGAAAAACGTCATCCTGATGATCGGCGATGGTATGGGTGCCCAGCAGGTTGGTCTGCTCGAAGAATACGCCCGCCGCGCCCCCAACTCCACCTACAACAGCAAAGGTAACCAAACTGCGCTCAAGCGTTTGGGTGATGCCGGCCAGATGGGCCTGTCGCTCAACGGCCCCGATGGCAGCCTGGTAGTAGACTCCGCCTGCTCTGCCAGCCAACTGGCCACCGGCAAGGCCGCCGGTTCAGAGATGATTGGCCTGGATGCCCAGGGCTATGTGGTTGAAACCATCCTTGAAAAAGCCAAAGCCAAAGGCAAGGCCACGGGTTTGATATCCGATACCCGCCTGACCCACGCCACACCCGCAGCCTTTGCCGCCCACCAGCCCCACCGCAGCTATGAGTCCGCCATCGCCGCAGAGCTTATCGACAAGGCCGTGGTAGACGTCATGCTCTCCGGTGGCGCCCGTGAATTTATTCCTCAGGATGCCGGCAGCAATGATGCCGTCAAAGCCGAGCTGGCCGCCCTGGGCGCCGTGTCGTCAGTGGTAAAGAAGTCCAGGCGTAAGGACGATCGCAATCTGGTCAAAGAAGCCAGGGACACCAAGGGCTACCAGCTGGCATTCGACAAGGCCCAGCTCAATGCCGCCGATGGCGACAAGTTGCTGGGTCTGTTTGCCAACTCAGGCATGATGGATGCCATTGCCTATAAGGCCTGCCAGGAAGCCGGTGATTGTAAAGAGCCTTCGCTGCGTGAAATGACCCTCAAAGCCCTAGATATTCTTTCCAGGGACGAAGATGGCTTCTTCCTGATGATTGAAGGCGGTCAGATTGACTGGGCCGGCCACATCAACGACGCAGGCTGGATGCTGCACGAGCTGCTGCGTTTCGACGAAGCAGTGGATGCGGTTTATGAATGGGTTAAAGACCGCGACGACACCCTGGTGATTGTCACCGCCGACCACGAAACCGGCAGCTTTGGATTAAGCTACAGCCGCAAAGATCTGCCCGATGCCCAGAGCCTGCCCGGTGATGGCATGCGGGGCGCCGACTATCAGCCCAACTTCAACTTCGGCAGTCTGGACAAGCTGGATCGCCTCTACGCCCAAAGCGGCACCTTCTACAACATGATGGACATGGTCAGCGCCGACTGGGCCTTTGATGGTACTACAGGTAGCGAATGGGCCGGTGCCATTAACCACTACAGCGATTTCAAGGTAACACCAGAGCAGGCCGCGCCGGCTGCCCTGCGTGAAGCCAACGAATACTGGGTCGATGGCCACAGCTACCTGTCTGCCTCCGTGTTCCCCAAGGTCAATGACTTCAAGGAATTCTACGTTTACGCCGACGAAGTACACGCCAACCTGATTGGCCGTGCCCTGGCTGCAGATCAAAACGTGGTTTGGGGCACAGGTACCCACACGGCCGCGCCAGTGCCCGTGTACGCCTTTGGTCCTTATGGTGTAACCAAGCAATTCTCCACCATGCAACACCACACCGAAGTAGGCCAGAAAATGATGGCAGCGCTGCTGGGTGAATAACCAAGCTCGGTGATAAACGCTCTGTGATTAAAACGCACCCGCAAAAAAGCCGCCCATAGGCGGCTTTTTTATTGGGTGAACCCCGTTCGGGGGCAAGCTCTGGGTGCCGGCGGTTCTATCCCTATCAAGATCCCTATCAAGGTACCAATGTACACTTGAGCAGAGGTGCCCCATAACCCCAAACCACTTCGGCTTCGCCCTGATGTTCCCAAACGCTTTCGTTTGGCCCCTGATAGCGGGCACCGCTGCCGCTGGGGGCAACAAACATCAGGGACACAGAATCGCCCCGCTCGGCGATGGCGGTGGCCGGATCGGTGTCAAAATAGCTGATGATGACTTCACTGTTATCGCTGCAGCGCCAGCTGAAGGGACCTTTCATGGCCACCAAACGATAGCGGGCCTGTAACTCTGCGTTTCGCGAACGATAGCTCTGGGCCACACAAGCGGCCAGATCGCCTGATTTCCAGCACTCATTACGGCCTTTAATCCAGCCCCGCTGCTCCGCCTTGAGGGTCGGCGGATGTTCATTGACTGCCTTCATCTGGGCCGCTTTATAGGTATCAGCCAACTGTCTGTCCAGCGCAGCCAGCGCCGGGTAGCTACACACCAGCTTTTCGGCCGAGGGCGCATTATCGGCCAGTTTACTGCAGTCAAAAGAGGGAGCCTGCGCGGCCGCCACGCCCTGAAGTGCCAATGCAAAAACACCGGTTATTATGCTGAGTTTCATCCATTAATCTCCTTTGCGTCTGTGTGCTTGCCGCCTTGTCAGCGGGCCTCAAGCTGTTATGCTGCCATGGTTTACAGGAGAACCCATGTCAAACGAACTCAAAGCACTGCTGTGCAATGCCCTTGTATGCCCGGGGAGCGGCCATCTGCTGCTGGGTAAAAAGTGGCTGGGATGGCTGATACTGCTACTGACGGCAATCAGTCTTTCTCTGTTGCTGGGTGACATTTATCAGGTCGCCAACGACATTGCCAACGAGATAATGTCGGGCATGCTGCCGCTGGACATGCCGCAAATTCTCGCACAGATCCACAGTCGCAGCGCAGCCATCGGCTCAGGAGCGCTTTATCTGCTCATCGGCGTGTGGCTGTTCGGAGTCTTGGATAGCCTGAGATGGCTTATTCGGCGCCGCGCCACAAGGCAATGAACTCAAAATAACAGGGAACCAGCAAATCGGCCATGTCGCCATAGTCCGGCGTCCCCTCTGGGCAGTAAAGCGCAGAGCGGCAGCCAGCGCTGCGGGCCGTCTGCAAATCAAATAGATAGTCGCCCACATAGAGCACCTGAGCAGGCTCCAGCTGCCAGCTCTCCATGATATGGATAAGTCCGGCAGGATCAGGCTTGGCGGGGGCATCCTCCCGGGTCAGCAGCAATTCAACCGATAATCCCAGACGGGACAGCGTCAACTCAGCGGCCTGGCGCATATTGCGGGTTAAAATGGCCGTAGGCAGCGGCTTTTGCTGCACAAACTCAAGTAATTCGGCCGCGCCCCTTACCCATTGGGCTTGCCGGGAAGCGGCCATTTCATAATGATGCACAGTCGCCATGGCATCGGCCTGCTCCGCCGCAGGCAAACCTGCAATATGGGCCAGAATATCCTGCCCAGCAGTGAGACCAAGAGCCTCACGGATAGCCGGAAAGTCAGGGTTGGAATGGGCCAGGGTGCCATCGAGGTCAAACGCCACAGCACGAATATCCGTAAGCCAAACAGGCTGCTGTGCCTGACGGCTCATGGCTGCACGCTCCCGGGTTTACTGAACGAAGCCAGGTATCTTGGCAACAATTGCAGCGTGGCTACCGCCAATACAATCAGCAAGATACCCATCATGCTCACAGGGCTTAAGGCATCAGACTGGAAGCTCTCTGGCCACCAGCCAAAGGCCACTACTGCAGCGGTTAAACTGAAGCTGACGATGGGGGTCAGGGCGAGCATGGCGCTCACCTGCGCTGTGGGCCAGTACTTCATCGACTGACCAAAACAACCGTAAGCGACCAGGGTATTGATGGCGCAGAAGCCAGCCACCAGCCAGGCATCGATATCCATGATGCCAAAGGCGCCGAACTCGCAAAAGGGTGCCATGAATAACACACCCACACCGTAGATGAACAGCAGCACATTGGCCGGGGAGAGCTTGGGGATCAGGGCCTTTTGGATCAGGGCATAGCTGGTCCAGGCCAGCGCCGAAAATTGCACTATGGCAAGCCCGAGCAGCAATTGGCCCGCGTCCCCGTCAAAACTCAATCTGGGGGCAAAAAACAGATACATTCCCACGGCAAGCAAGGCAAAACAGCCCAGCTGCACTGCCTTGAGTCTCTCTGCGAAAAACAACACCCCACCAAACGCCAGGAAGAAAGGCGCCGTCTGGAAGCTAAGCTGCGCCACACCGGGCGCCAGATAGTCGAGGGAATACACGAAAGAAACATAATTGGCCATCAGCAGCATTGCCGCGCCAAGGAGAAGCAGCCAATCCTGCTTTGCCAGCGATGCAAACTGCCTTAACCGGCCACCGATCCATTGCACCGCCACACTGACAATCAGGGCCACCAAAAATCGAAACCAGGTCAGAGTGACAGGGTCGATAAAGTCCGCCGACAGCTTGAGTGCAATAGGTAGCATGCCCCAAAAAAATACGGCAATGGCGACATAGATAAAACCGGCCCGGAACGAGGCTGCATCCACTTCATGCTCTCCACCAAGGAAAGCGCCAATGATGCAGCAAGCCCAGAGACAACTCCAGCACTATCAGCCGGGATTTTTTCCCTGATACAACCAGCTGAGCCTGGGCAAAGCAGCCAAATCCAACTGATCGCCATAGCCAGCCGCACTGACCGCATTGGGCGGTTCGGGCTCATTTTCGAGAGTGGCCATTAAAATCTCCTGGGCTTCTTTTTCGCCATGCACAAGCACCAGGGGTGGCCGACCATTAAAGTGATGATACCAACGCAGGAGTTCGGCCTGGTCCGCATGGGCCGACAGCCCCCCCACGGTATGAATACGGGCACGCACATCAATGGATTGTCCACTGATGGTCAGCTTGTCTACCCCGTCCACCAGTGCCCTGCCCGGTGTCCCTTCGGCCTGATAGCCACAGATAATGATGTCGCATTCGGGTCGGTAGAGATTGTGTTCCAGATGGCAACGAATGCGCCCGCCGTTACACATGCCGCTGCCAGCAATGATGATAAGTCCCTGATGTACGTCATTCAGTGCAATGGACTCTTCGGTGCTCTGGATAAACTCCACGTTGGAGAGCAGGGGATGATTTCCCGGATGTTGACGCACAAAGCGTTTGAAATCTTCGTCCATCAAGGGAAAGTGGCGTATGTAGACCTTGGTGGCCTCTATGGCCATGGGGCTATCCAGACAAATGGTCCAGCGCGACAAATCCCAATCTTTGGCATACAAATGAAACAGATACAGCAGCTCTTGTGCCCGGCCGACGGAAAAAGCCGGGATCAGAATATTGCCGCGACTGTCACTGATGGCCTTGGCAAAAATCCCTTTGAGTTCTTCCAGTGTGGATTCCCACGTGCGGTGCAGGCGATTGCCGTAAGTTGACTCCATCAGTACCAGATCGGCAGCGTCCACCAGGTCAGGGTCCCGCAGTATGGGCATACCAGCCCGGCCCAGATCGCCGGAAAACACCACACGCTTTTGCCGCTGACCATCATCCAGCTCCAACTCCAGCAGCGCCGAACCCAGGATATGCCCGGCATCTCTGAGAGTCAGGGTCACCCCCGGAATGGGGTCAAGCCGCATGCCATATTCCAGCGGTATAAAGCGGGTCATGGCAACATCCACATCCTGCTCATCGAAGAGTGCTTCCAGTGGTTCCAGCCCTTGTTTCAGCCGCTTTTTGTTTTGCCGCTCTGCGTCCCTGCCCTGCAGCATGGCGGCATCTTTGAGCATGATACCGCAGAGATCGAGTGTGGCACTGTGGGTATAAATGGGGCCGCTGTAGCCTTGCTTAACCAACAGTGGCAGCCGACCGGAATGGTCGATATGGGCATGGGACAGTACCACAGCGTCCAGGCTTGCCGGATCGAAGGGGAAGGGTTCACGATTGCGCGCTTCCTGCTGCTTGCCCCCCTGAATGAGGCCACAATCCAGCAACAGGCGTTTACCGTTGAGTTCCAGTAAGTGACAGGAGCCTGTAACTTCCTCTGTAGCTCCCCAAAAAGTCAGGGTCATACTCATGGTATTGCCTCCTGCAATCAAGCGGTCAGTACGCCAACCGATTGCCGAAAAAGCCGTTGAAACTCAAAGAGTTTTCCAATCAATGGCCTGAACTGGCTTACTGCTTTGCACCCAACAGCGCCAAAGCCTCAGCGACAGGCAAGGGTTTGTGGAAATAGAATCCCTGCACAAAATCCACCTGCATGGATTTTAACAGTGTCAACTGCGCCTCGGTTTCAACCCCTTCAATAATCAGCTGTTTATTGAGGTCGCGCCCAATACGCAAAATGCCCTGCAGTACGGCGATTGCTTCATCGCTGTCGGTCAGGTGAGAGATAAAGGCCCTGTCTATCTTAATGACCTGAATGGGCAGCCTGAGCAGGTAACCCAGTGATGAGAAACCTGCACCAAAGTCATCCAGACAGATGATAAAGCCACTCTGATGCAGCCGATGTAACTCGCTGATGGCCCTGTCTGAGTGCACCAGTGCATTCTCAGTAATTTCCAGCTCTACCCGGTCAAAGGGCACGCCTGCACGGAGAAATTCGGCCTTGAGATCGTCGACAAAGGTCTCGTGGTGCAGTGAATTAGCAGAGATGTTCAAAGACACAGGAACATTCAACTCAGGATGCTGCGTAATCAGCTCACAGGTAGCCCGCGCCACATAGAGATCAAGACCGTAATACAGCCCCGATTTTTCCACCGCCGGAATAAAGGCTCCCGGCGGAATATTGCCCTTTTCGGGATGCTGCCAGCGGATGAGCGCCTCATAACCCACCACCGCTCCGCTGTGAATATTCACCTTGGGTTGCAGCACCAGATACAGCTCACGGTTGTCCAGCGCAATACGCAAGTCACTGAGCACAGTCATGCTGTCTCTCGATGCCTGCTCGTAACGCTTGTTGAAGGTTTCACCGGAGCCACGCCTGTGTTCTTTTGCCACCTTCAGTGCAGACTCTGCATGCCTGAGGAGCTGCTCCATATCTGGCTCCTGCCCGGCATCCAACATGGCACAGCCAACGGTAAGCCCCAATCGAATCGATTGCTCGCCTATCATCAGGGGTTTGGCGCAGCGCACCGCCAATTCGTGGGCCGTCAGCCTTGCCTCAGGCAAGAGCACGGCAAACACATCCGCATGCAAGCGGGCGATGAGGGCGCGGGTGGAAAACTCTTTGCGCAACACCCGCGACATTTTTTCCAGGATATTGTTGCCAAACTCGTATCCCAGGGACTCTATTATCTGATGGAAATAATCGATATCCACCATAAACAAACCCGCGGTTCCAAGGTCAAATTGCTTAAGGAAACTGGCGCCATACTCCACCAAACCGGCACGGTTATGCAGGCCTGTGAGCTCATCAAAAAAGGCAGCCTTGTTGAGGTGGGCAAAGAACTTGGCATTTTCCAGCCCCAGTGCCACGTTCAAACAAAATACCTGTAACAACTCCTGATCCACCTTGGTCAAGCCGGTGGCGTTTTCTGCCACTATGACCCCCTGCCAGCCAGACGGTGTCGACAGATACAAACAGCTGCAGTGGGGGTGGAACACATGCTGATGGGCGTTGAGGGTTTCCTGCACCAGTTTGCACTGCTCAAGATCAGGGTTCAGCTCATCCAGGCTCTTGCCATAGAAGGGACGGAACTTGTCACTGGCGGCGACCACAAAGAACTCATGATTACCGGAATCGATGGAAAAGGGGCCGTTCATTGGCCGTTTAGACACACAGAAAAGGCTGTCGGCTTTAATATTGAACAGGGCATCGATTTGCTCGAGCACACCACCGGCAAATTCATGGAGCGATCGTTCCTGAAACAGGTTTGCGGCGGCATTAATCACAGATCTCAACCCCTGCCGACTGCGCTCCAATGCATCCATCTGGCTGAAGCACCTCAGCCCGGTCGCCACCACGGTAAACAGCTTATTGCGTGTCAGCTCGCTCTTGGTCTTGTAGGAGTTGATTTCGTACTTGAGGATAACTTCTTCTTCGGGGGTGTATCCGGGCTGACCGGTTCTGAGCACTATTTGCAGAAGGTGATTGCCAAGCTCGTTACGAATACGGTCCACCAGCATCAAGCCGGCTTCATCGGTTTCCATCACCACATCCAGTAGCACCAATGCCATATCGGGATGTTTTTTTACCAGTTCGAAACCTTCTTTGGCACTGAATGCCGATACAAACTCCAGCGGGCGTCCAAATACACGCACGTGCTTCAATGCCAAACGGGTGACATCGTGAATGGCTGGCTCATCGTCAACAATGCCGATGATCCAGGGGGCAACAGGAGCCTCAGGCTGAAGCGGCTGTTCCTCAAGTTTACGGGCGCTGGCAAACAGTTTACCCACGTTCTGCCCCCCCGCAATTCGCAGCAACTCGCACTGACTGTTCCATTCAGGCTCCTGGATTCAAGACATGGTTCAAGTGTAGCAGCAATTAATACCCGATAATGTCAGCCGACGCTATTGTCGGGTAGTCTGAAACTGATGAAAGCGGTAACACCCAACATCAGCGCACTGGCCCATAAACAGGCTTCCAGACCATAAAACTGGAAGATGGCTCCCGATAACAATGTTCCCATCAGGCGGCCGGCGGCATTGGCCATGTAATAGAATCCCACGTCCAGCGACACCCCATCTTCATCGGCATAATGCACTATCAAAAAACTGTGCAATGCCGAGTTGATGGCAAAGAGCACACCAAAAATGAGCAGCCCTGCGAGCAACCAGTAGAGGCTTAAACTGCCCCCCTGCCCGGCATCCCCCATGGCATACAACCCCATGGCGATAGCCGCCGGTGACAGGGCCAGCAAAGCCACCCAAAAGGTGGCCTCACCACCACCGGGCAGGCGTCCCTTTCGGCGAATAAGCCCCGGAGCAGAAGCCTGTACCATGCCATAGCCAATAATCCAGGCCGCCAGAAAACTCCCGACCTGCCAATGGCTCCAGCCAAAGAGACTGGCGAGTGACACCGGCAGCGCCACCACGAACCAGACATCTCTGGCCGCAAACAAAAAAAATCGCGCTGCCGACAGGGTATTGACTCTGGCACTTTTTGAAAAAATCTCTTTGAATTTTGGCTTGTTTTTGGCCTTGCCAAGCTCATGCCTGAGGCCACTCAAGCTATCGAACCAAACCAGACCCAGCAGTATCAGGAGGATTGCAACGGCACCTGTAAAGCCAACCAGCGACAACAGCGCGCCGCCGACAAAGAAACCCACGCCCTTGAGGGCGTTTTTCGAGCCGGTAAGCAGGGCCACGTACTTGAACAGCCTGTCATCTGCACCATCCTTGGGCACCAGCATCTTGATGGCGCTCTTGGCACTCATCTTATTGAGATCTTTGGCGATACCTGACAGCGCCTGAGCCGCCATCACCCAGGCCACAGTGAGCCAGGCCGACGGCGCCAACAGCATGCCCAGAGCCAGAATCTGCAGCCCCATACCTATATTCATGGTGCGATTAAGACCAATACGGGCACCCAGCCACCCCCCTACGAGGTTGGTCACCACGCCAAAAAACTCGTAGAACAGGAACAACATGGCGATCGCCAGCGGCCCATACCCCAGCTGGTGGAAGTAGAGCACCACCAACATCCGCAGGGCCCCATCGGTAAGGGTAAAGGCCCAATAATTGGCAGTGACCAACAGGTATTGACGCTGATCCGGGGTCAGTTTATTGCGGCTGGCAAACATAGGATTTACGCCTTATCCCGTTGTCCGACCATCAACGCCAGTTCGGCCACCCGGTTGGCATAACCCCACTCGTTGTCGTACCAGCAATAGAGCTTCACCTGGGTGCCGTTAACCACCATGGTCGACAGGGCATCCACCACGCTGGAGCGGGGATCGGTGCGATAGTCGATGGACACCAGCGGTCTTTCTTCAAATCCCAAAATGCCCTTGAGTTCTCCTTCTGCGGCGGCCTTGAGCAGGGCGTTCACCTCCACCTCAGTGGTGGGTCGCTCCACTTCGAATACGCAATCAGTCAGCGAGGCATTGGCCAGCGGCACCCGCACCGCATGGCCGTTAAGACGCCCCTTGAGCTCGGGGAAAATATGGGTAATGGCAGTGGCGCTGCCTGTGGTGGTGGGGATAAGGCTCATACCACAGGCGCGGGCACGGCGCAGGTCCTTGTGTGGCGCATCCAGAATGGTCTGGGTGTTGGTGATGTCGTGAATAGTGGTCATGGAGCCGTGTTTGATACCCAGCCCCTCGTGGATTACCTTAACCACGGGCGCCAGACAGTTGGTGGTGCAGGACGCCGCAGTCACTATCGGGTGCACATCCGGGTTGTACAACTCGTGGTTTATCCCCATCACCACGTTAAGAATCCCTTCCTCTTTCACGGGTGCCGTCACCACGACCCGCTTAACGCCCTGAGCAAGATAGGCGTCGAGCACGGCCTTGGTTTTCATCTTGCCTGAGGCCTCAATCACCAGATCGCAGCCCGACCAGTCGGTTTCTTCGATGGTCTTGTTCATACTGGTGCCAATGCGCTTATCGCCAATCAGGATATTACAGCCATCGCTCGCCACCGGATGCTGCCAACGGCCATGGACAGAATCAAATTCCAGCAGGTGTGCCAGCGCAGTGGCATCCCCCGCCGGGTCATTGATATGTACAAACTCAAACGCGTCACTGTTCCATGCAGAGCGCAGCGTGAGGCGCCCCATGCGGCCAAAACCGTTGATACCTACTTTAATCTTGCTCATCTTGCCCTCTTCTCCCAATGAGACACGCATTAACAGCAGCGCCCGGGTCTGCACCCCATGGTCGCCAAACGTTGTTTTTCATCCACCAGCCAGTCTGGTCCTTTCTGCGCCAAATGGGCCAGCTGACCGGCACACCACAATGGCAAGTCGTCTGCCTGGCGGTAGTACACCCACTGGCCCTGACGCCTGTCCATCAGTAAACCTGCGTCTTTTAACAGCCGTAAATGGCGGGAAATTTTGGGCTGACTCAGATTAAGCGCCTCCGTCAGCTCACAGACGCAAAGCTCGGTTTCCACCACAATCAGCATAAGGATTCTGAGCCGGGTGTCATCGGCCAGTGCCTTAAAAAAGTTCACGACATCCATCGCCGCCTCCAGGATTACATATGGCCACCATCATATATGAAATTTCATATGTGTAAATTACACTTTTATGTCATGCCCGGCCCATCTACAGCGAGCAGGTGCACCTGTATTGGCACTGACCAACATTCATACATCAGATGTGTTAAATAACTCATACAGACTGCCAAATATCAGTAGTAGTTATTTAAATCTCACATAAAAAATTCAGAAAAATTATTCGGCCGTAAGTTACTGCCCTATGGGAAAATATTAAAGATCCGGCAACGATAAAATTAAAGCGAAAATAGACAAGAACCTATTCCAGCCTTGAAAATTCAGACAAAAATTCACATAATAGCCGGGTCAAATTCATTCGAATGCTAAAAAAGACAACATAAAAATCGTTGGCTTAGTTGGCTTTCAAATGATTTTTTCCTCAATTAACATCAATCAGTTAACAGACAAGGAAATCATCATGCCATCCTCTAACTCACAGGATCCAGACACGAAAACGTTACTGGATACTACTGCTATTAAAAATAAGCTCACTTACTCAGTTCAATTAGCCTGCTTTTGGCTAATTCTCTCAAGCTATATATTTCCGTGGCTATCAGCCAACATCAAAAATATTATCCCATCGAGAAACAGGTAATTTTTTAATGGAACACACCAGCTATATTTCGCTGACACTCTACTTTATTGCCATGTTGGCAATAGGGCTGTTTGCCTATCGTAATTCTACCGATGACCTCGCTGGCTATATGCTCGGAGGACGTCAGGTCAGCCCCCAAGTCACGGCGCTTTCCGCCGGTGCATCCGACATGAGCGGCTGGATGCTGATGGGCCTGCCCGGCGCCATGTTTACCATGGGCTACGACGCCCTGTGGATTGCGGCTGGCTTGCTGTTGGGCGCACTGATGAATTATCTGCTGGTCGCGCCCAGGCTCAGAGTGTTTACCGAAGAAGCCGATGACGCCCTCACACTGCCAGACTTTTTCAGCAAGCGTTTCAATAAGCAGAACGGCTCGGTACGGATGATTTCGGCGGCAGTCATCATCCTGTTCTTCACCCTGTACACGTCGGCGGGATTGGTCGCCGGCGGTAAGTTTTTTGAATCCGCATTTGGATTGGATTATCAAGCCGGCTTACTGATCACTGTGTCTGTGGTGGTAGCCTACACCCTGCTTGGCGGCTTCCTCGCGGTCAGTCTGACTGACTTTGTGCAAGGTTGTATCATGTTTATCGCATTGGTGTTGGTGCCGCTGGTCGCGTTGCAGGAATTCAACAGCAGCAGCGAAATGCTTGATCAGGCCGGGCGCAGCATTACGCCATTGGCCGACTCTTTTGAGCAGATGGGATTATTGGCCATCATCTCAAGCCTCGCCTGGGGTCTGGGTTACTTTGGTCAGCCCCATATCATTGTGCGCTTTATGGCAATTCGTTCGGTAAAGGACATTGCAGCAGCCAGGAATATCGGTATGAGCTGGATGTTGGTCACCATCATAGGCGCGCTGGCAACCGGACTTATCGGTGTGGCCTATGTGAATAAATTCAAGCCGGGATTGGATGACGGCGAGACTATCTTCATCCTGTTTTCCGAGATCCTGTTTCATCCGCTCATCAGTGGCTTCCTGCTGGCGGCGATCTTGGCCGCCATCATGAGCACCATTTCCTCACAGCTTTTGGTGTCATCCAGTTCGCTGTCTGAGGATGTATATCGCGCCCTGTTTCACAAAGAGATGGATCAGAAAGCCACTGTGACCGCAGGTCGCATCGGCGTGCTTGCGGTGGCGGCTGTGGCAACCCTGCTGGCACTGGACAATAACGCCAGCATTCTGTCTCTGGTCGGCAATGCCTGGGCAGGCTTTGGCGCCGCCTTCGGCCCCCTTGTGCTGCTGAGTTTGTTCTGGCCCAGAATGACCCACGGCGGCGCAGTAGCAGGCATCATCAGTGGTGCGGGCACGGTACTTGTCTGGAGTCAGTTGCCACTGCTTGAAAATGGTCAGCCCCTGTCCAGCCTCATTTATGAAATTGTGCCCGGATTTATTGTCAGCGCCACCACCATAGTGCTTGTGAGCTATGTGGGGCGGGAACCCTGTAAGACTACCCAGGAAGCCTTTGAGGTTACCCGGGAAAAGCTCAAACAAGCCACCTGAACCATCCCAGCCCGCCCCTTTGGCGGGCCTTTTTGAATCTAACCCAGCGAACAGTCTTTTAGCTGTATGGGCTACCGCCGCCATGGCAAATTTTCCCAATCGTTGTAAAATACCCCATCTTTTGCAGTGGGCAGATAGTCAGTGAGCCATCCCAATCACAGTCTGGATACCAAACGCATTTCTCTTAATGCGCTCTTGTATCATGCGCTGCAATCCCCGATATCCCGGGAAACAGGTACAAAACATAATAAGCCTGCCCGACTTAACACTTACCCCACACATTCAGAGGAATACTCGTCATGAGTCTTGCTGATTCCGTACTGGCCGTGAACAACGACCTGCCCATCCGTACCGACAAACCTGTGCACAGCGGCAAGGTTCGCAGCGTTTACTGGCTGACCGAAGCCGACAGCGCCCGCCTTATCCGGGAGCGCGGCTACGATGTGCCCGCCGACACGCCCTTGGCTATCATGGTGATCTCTGACCGTATCTCCGCCTTCGATTGCATCTTCCACGGTGAAGGCGATTTGCGTGGTATTCCCGGCAAGGGCGCGGCCCTCAACGCCATCTCCAATCACTGGTTTGGCTTGTTCAAAGAAAACGGCCTCGCCGACAGCCATATCCTTGAGATCCCACACCCCTTCGTGTGGATAGTGCAAAAGGCCCGGCCCATCAAGGTAGAGGCCATCATCCGCCAGTACATCACAGGCTCCATGTGGCGCGCTTACCAAAAGGGCGAACGGGTATTTTGTGGCATCACGCTGCCAGAGGGTCTGGAAAAAGATCAAAAGTTGCCAGAGCTTTTGATCACCCCGTCTACCAAGGGCATTCTCACCGGTATCCCCGGCGTGCCTGAACAGGACGATGTGAACATCAGCCGCGCCGATATCGAAGCCAACTTCGAAGCCTTTGGTTTTGAAAAGAAAGAAGATATCGACCTGTACGAAAAGCTGCTCAAAGAAGGTTTTGGCGTAATCTCCGAGGCGCTGGCCAAACTCGATCAGGTGTTTGTGGATACCAAGTTTGAATTTGGTTACGTCACCGACCGCAACGGCAATTCCAAGCTGATTTATATGGATGAAGTGGGCACACCGGATTCTTCCCGTATTTGGGACGGCGCCGCCTACCGCGATGGCAAGATTGTGGAAAACTCAAAAGAAGGTTTCCGCCAGTTCCTGCTCAATCACTTCCCTGACCCGGACATCCTGCTCAACAAAGACCGGATGAGCGAACGTGAAGCCCTGGCCCGCGACAACGCCCTGCCACTGGATGCCATGATGAATGTATCCCGCACCTACACAGGCATCGCAGAGAAGGTAACAGGCCGCAAGATTGAACTCTCCGACAATCCCAAGGCAGAAATCATCGCCATCCTCAAAGCGCAGTACGCTTTGGTGGATTAAGGCTTACGCGCTCTGAAACAAAGCGCTTTATGCCTTACAAGAAACCCCGGCCAATGCCGGGGTTTTTGTTTAGCTGACGACCTTCAGCCTGCCCAAGCCACCGAGACTAAAGCCGAGCCATCCTCCACTGTACAAGCGGTATCACTTCCAAGCTTACCGCATAAAAGTATTGCCAAAGCAGCCACTTATAATCATAGTGGCATTAGGAAGAGGAAGATCAAGATGAAGGCATAGCCATGGAATTCAATCAGGGAACACTCGACGAGCTGATGTTAAAGGCCCAACAGGACCTCACCAGCGACCAGCAAAGCTACAAACGTAAACTCAACCTCTATGTGTTGATGGCATACGGCGTCATCCTGTTATTGCTGCTGCTCTTTGTCGGCCTGGTGGCAGGCACTGTGGGACTGGCGTTCACAAGCTCGGTATTCCTGGTGTTATTACTCAAGAAAAAGCTGATTATTCCGCTGCTGATTATCGGCTGGATGCTGGGAAAAGTGCTCTTTCTCGGGACAAGTAAACCCGAGGGATATCGCCTCAGACGCACCGAGGCTCCTCTGCTGTTTGGTTTGGTGAATGAGCTGACCAAAAGCCTCAATACCCCCAGAGTGCACAACATCATTATCACACCGGAATTTAACGCCGCCATGGCGCAAACGCCCCGCTGGTTTGTGGGCGGCCCCACGGAGAACACGCTTATCATAGGGCTTGAGCTGCTCATGTCGCTGTCCAAAGAAGAGCTCAAGGCGGTATTGGCCCACGAACTTGGGCACCTGAGCGGCGACCACGCCAAATTCAACGGCAAGATTTACCGGGCCCGCGCCATGTGGGAGCAGATGATGCACAGCTTCGAAAGCTCCGGCTCCATGGTTACCTATCCCATGCGCAAGTTTTTCAGCTGGTATGCGCCGCGCTTTTCGGCCTACTCATTCGCACTGGCGAGACTCAACGAGTATGAAGCCGATTTGTCTGCCGCCAAGCACACCTCGGCAGCCACTTTTCAATCAGCATTGGTAAAAACTTCACTGCTGGCCGAAATCACAGACGAGGATTTCTGGCCGCAATATTACCGCCGCGCCTATGAGCAACCCGCCCCCGATATCCTGCCCTACACTGCCTTCAAGCAGTTTATGGATGCCGGTGAATTTGGTGACCTGCCACTGCGTCTTGCAAAGGTCATGGCCGAACGAACCTCACCCCACAATACCCACCCCTGTACCAAAGACAGGGTAGAAGCTCTCGGTACATTCAACGCCGAAGTGCTTAAGCTCAGGGAAAACAATGCCTGGCAATTGCTCGGCAAGTCGGCCCATAAAATCATTAAAGAATTCAACGATAATTGGCTGATGTATAACGGCCAGGAGTGGCAATTCCAGTACCAGCTTGCGCTGGAACAATTGGCTAGACTCAAGCTGCTTGATCAAATGGATCCCAATCAGCTATCGCTGGATCAAAAGGAGGAACTGGCGTTCCTTTTGGATAAGTTCCAGCGAGACCCGGAACGGGTCGTGGCACTCTACGATGGCATCATGGCATCCAAACCCCATGATCTCGACACGGGTCTGCGTTTGGCGCAGCTCTATGCCAAAGCAGGTAATCCGCGTTGTCTGCCGCTATTCCGGGCCTGTCTTGCCAAGGATGAGCTGGTTAACGACGCCTGCATGGGCGCCTATGGCTACTACCTGCATCTGGGCGATGGCAATCAGGCCAACGAGTGGCTGGATAAGCTGGTGGCCCACGGTGAGATAGCCGAGCGCGCCAGACAGGAGCGCATCACGGTAGGCGCGAAAGACCCCTTGATGGCACCAACCCTGCCTAAAGAAGCCATAGATGCACTCGCCGCGCGGCTGATTGCGATAGGCAGGGTCGAGGATGTGTGGCTGTGCCAAAAATCGGTCCAGTACTTCCGTGACAGCCCTGTGGTGGTGCTTGCCATCAAGGTGGGCGGCTGGACCGGTAAAGACGAGGTACTGGAGCAATGCTTTGGGCAATTCCCCGCCGATTGGACCAGTTTTATCGTGACCAAGGATATGGACTCGGCGCTGTTTAAAAAGGTGCAAACCAAAGGCTCTCAGATTATTTAAAACCAACCTCCACAAGCGCTTATTTTCGATATACCAACAAAAGGCACCCCATGGGTGCCTTTTCTACTGCCTCGTACACGCCTGCTATTAAAGATTAGGGTAGCGAATGCGCGCTACGCCTTGCTGGATTAAGGTAAAAAGAGCGTTAAAACGTCGAGTGTAAGCCCATACAAGAAACCCCGGCCACTGCCGGGGTTTTTGTTACCTTAAAATTGCGTTATCCCTTGTATCAGCCACTCCGGCAAACCTTTGGCCGAGGGAAAAAACACTATAATTTAAAGTGCCCTTCCCCTACATTCAGCCAAAGGAGGGAAGTATGGACAAGCAATATATTCTCTATCCAACAGACTTCTCAGAAAGCTCAACCCACGCCTTGCAGCAGGCACTTGATCTCGCCAAAATGAGCCATCAAAAACTGCGCCTCTTGCATGTGATAAGCCGTCCTTACGGCGATGACATCACCACAGCGCCGCACCACGAAGACAACTTCGGCATAGTGGTAGCCAACGCCAAAGAGCAGCAGGCCCATTTAGCCGCCTATGCAACAGAAAGGATCCGCGCCTTGCTGGCAGACTTGCCTCCAGATCAGGAAGTTGAAATCCAAATAGACAAGGGAAATGCCACCAGCCAGATCCTCGCCGAGGCGGCAAGGGAGGATGTTGCCATGGTCGTCATTGGCTGCCACCATCATGCCCCTTTCACCCACTGGCTACATCCCAATGTAGCAGCGCAGGTGGTGAACAAAGCCCACTGTCCCGTATTGGTGGTCAGGTAAGGCGACTTCTCCAACAAAAAAGGCACCCGAGGGTGCCTTTTGACCATTCCAAAGATTAGAGATTACGGTAGGTGAAGCTCAGTTCATCGGCGCGATGGGCCTGACCTTCCGAGAACTCATACATGCAGGAGTCGTCGGTGTAATCCATGAAGTTGGTGATGGGGTCCAGACCGGGATAACGGCTACCGGCGCAGGAATCGCGGTTCACCGGACAACCATAAGCCGGGCTGCGCTCGGCTGGGGTATCAGCCACATAGTCACCGTTGCCACTGCAGCCACCCTGGAAGGTGTGATATAGCCCCAGCCAGTGGCCCACTTCATGGGTGCCTGTATCGCCTTCGTTATAGGGTGCGGCACTGCCGCCGGGCAGGCTTGAGTAGAGCACAACCACACCGTCATTCACCGGATCGGATGCATAGCTGCTTGGGAAGGTTGCCCAGCCAAGGAGGCCGCCGCCCATGTTGTTGGTGTAGAAGTTGAGGTCTGAGGCATCGCCCTGGCGCAGCGCCGCCTTCATTTCCTTCTCAGCGGTTGAACCATGGGTAGCCGTGTACCAGCTGTTGTTGGCGGTACGGGTGATACCTGCCACTTTAAAGGTAAAGGGCGTATTGGCATAAGCATCGTTCAGCACGTTGATTTGGGAATTTATTGCACCTGCAGACAAATCACCATTGCCGCCGTTATCAGTGATTACGTGCATATACACATCCACCACCACGCTGCCATTGGCACGAGGCTGGTAAGTGCTGCCGCCGCCACCGCCTCCGCCACCGGGCTTACCTTTAGCGGCCTTCAGGGTTTGAAAATGTTTCTCACGTAATTCGGCTTCCTGGATGCTGGGCTGCTTGGTACCACAGCGCAGGAAGGATGCATTGGGATTGGCATTGTCGAAGGCATTGTCGTTTTTGGCATTGCCAATCGCAGGCACTGTAGCCAAACCCAGTGCCATTATCAGGGTAGAGGTCTTTGCAATAAAGCTCACAATGGGCTCCTTGTTTTTATCTTGTTAGTCAAATCACGGCGAACCGTGCGACACAGACACCAACGACGCAGCCTGAAACGGCACAAACTACATGATGTAACCCTAAAGCTAGCGAATCACTCCGTGTTAATCAAATGATCCAGCATTGTTAAACACAATGATAAGACCAGTGCTCCCAACATCAGGGCAGTCATCAGCACAACAGCAACCCGGCGAGACGCTGGCAAGGGCGCTGCACCCTTGGCATACTGGTCGTCTTCTTACTGACTCCTTACCACTATGTACATAGCTTCCTGCCAATTCGAACGACATGGCGCCATCATTCAGCACATCTTTAACCACGCCATCGCCAACACCACAGCGCTCTATGAATATGAGCCCAGGGATATGGCGAGAATTGCTGCCTGGTTTGCACAAAAGGAAGGTTTATACCCTGTGCTGGGTGCCTTTGATGAGAAGGGTGACTTGATGGGCTTTGCCAGCTATGGACCATTCCGGGGCTTTCCGGCAAACCTCTACTCGGTGGAGCACTCTGTGTATGTTCACCCGGATCACAGGGGAAAAGGGGTCGCCCTGCAGCTGATGGAGGCGCTTATTCAAGCGGCGAAGGATGCCGGATTGCACATGATGGTGGGCGGCATAGATGCCAGCAACAATGCCAGCATAGCATTGCACCGCAAGCTCGGTTTTGAACATGCCGGCACCTTGAAAGAAGTGGGCTACAAGTTTGATCGCTGGCTGGATCTGGCCTTTTATCAGCTGAAGCTCAGCAAATAATCCTCTGCTTCAAAAAATAAAGAGAGCCTGTATCGGCTCTCTTTGTTGTTCGCCAGCCAGTCAGGCCAAACGAAATTCAGTTCAGTCTTTCAGTCGATAGGTCACTTCGACTCTGTCCGACAGGGTAATGTCGCCGGACTCATAGCTTTGCCCTACCCCATTGTCGGCCTCCATCATGGCCGCTTTATACATCACAGGGCGAATCGGCCCCTGATCGTAATAGCGTATATGCCACACGCCCTGAATTTTGGCGCCAAAACCTTTGGCCAGCGACTCGGCCTTGGACTTGGCGTCGGCAATGGCAAGCTCCCGAACCCTTTCGCGGGCCGCCCTGTCGTCACTGAGCTCAAAGCTGATATTGCCCACCCGGTTAATGCCTTCGGTCAGCGCCGAGTCCACTATCTCGTTCACTCGGGACACATCTGTGATGCGCACAGTAACCCGGCGATTTGCGCCATAACCTACAAGCTGAGGCTCGGCATCCTTGTGGTACTTGTACTCGGGGTTGATGATGAGATTGGCACTCTCAATCTGCTCGCGCTTCACACCGGCGGCCTCCAAACGCTTGATAAAACCGGCCACGGCCTTGTCAGAAGCCCCCTTCACATAACGGGGATCCTTACCTTTTGACACCACTTCCACCGAGATAACGGCGGTGTCGGGCGCCACTTTCAGCTCGGCGACTCCGGTGGTATCCAGCGTGGGGAACTCGTTTGCCTGAGCAAATGAAGTCAGGGCAGACACGGCAAACAGGGCGCTCACACCGAGGGCTGTCAGAGTTTTTTTCATGGGATTCTCCTTGGTTTTCAAATCTGTCTGACGTTACAAACGGCATAAAATTCAAAAGGGGTTAAATTTTTCAAAAAAATTTTCCGCCAACTTGCTGAACAAAATTTCACCACACACCCTGTACCTTTCGGGCACTTGCGGTATAATCGCGCGCACTTTTTTACTGCCCACCGCCAATGCAGCGTTAAAGCCGGGCCTGCGCAGTAAATCAAACCCGTCACGCAATTTCGGAACGCGCACTTTGAACAAGACAGTCGAAACTTTTGATCCCAAGCAGACTACCACGCTCGAGACCCCAGCCAAGACACTGGCGGCAGAAGCCAAGGCCAGCGATGGCACCATTCAGGGCAACCGCATCGGCTTTGTCAGCCTGGGTTGCCCCAAGAATCTGGTGGACTCAGAGCGTATTCTGACCCAGCTGCGTATCGACGGTTACGAAGTAACCAACAGCTATGACAATGCCGATCTGGTGATTGTAAACACCTGTGGCTTTATCGATGCCGCCGTGGAAGAGTCGCTGGACGCCGTGCGTGAAGCCCTGGAAGAAAATGGCAAGGTGATTGTGACCGGCTGTTTGGGTGCCAAAGAAAACCAAATTCGCGAAGTGCATCCGGACGTGCTGGAAATTACCGGCCCCCACAGTTATGAGGCTGTGCTGAATCACGTACACAAGTATGTGCCAAAGCCAGAGCACAATCCTTTCACCTCGCTGATCCCTCAGACAGGTGTAAAGCTGACACCCAAGCACTACGCCTACCTGAAGATTTCTGAAGGCTGTGACAACCGCTGCACCTTCTGCATCATCCCTGCCCTGCGTGGCGATCTGGACAGCCGCGGCGTAGGCAGTGTGCTCGACGAAGCCAAGCGTCTGGTTGAAAGCGGCGTGCAGGAAATTCTGGTGGTGAGCCAGGACACGTCCGCCTACGGCAAAGACAAAGATGGCCGCACCGACTTCTGGAACGGTATGCCGGTCAAGCAGGACATCACCAGTCTGGCACGCCAGCTGGGCAAGATGGGCGCATGGGTGCGCCTGCACTACGTTTACCCTTACCCCTGGGTCGACGACTTGATCCCGCTGATGGCCGAAGGTCTCATTCTGCCTTACCTGGACCTGCCACTGCAGCACGCCAGCCCACGCGTCCTCAAGATGATGAAGCGCCCCGGCCGTGTTGATCGCCAGCTGGATGCCATCAAAAAATGGCGTGAGATCTGTCCTGACCTGGTGATCCGCTCCACCTTTATCGTTGGCTTCCCCGGTGAGACCGAAGAAGACTTCGAAATGCTGCTGGACTTCCTGCGTGAAGCACGCCTCGATCGCGTTGGCTGTTTCAAGTATTCCGAGGTGGATGGCGCCGTGGCCAATACCCTGGCCGAGCTTATCAGCGAAGAAGTGAAGGAAGACAGATACGAGCGCTTTATGGCGGTACAGGCCGAGATCAGCGCCGAGCGTCTGGCCCGTCTGGTTGGCCGTGAGCTGGATATTCTGATTGACGATGTGGACGAAGAAGGTGCCATCGGCCGCTCTTACGCCGATGCCCCTGAAATCGATGGCATGGTGTTTATCAACGGCGAAACTGAACTGACTCCCGGTGATATGGTGCGTGCCCGCATCGTTGCCTCAGATGAGCACGATCTCTGGGCCGAATTAGTGGCACTGGAAGACTGAGATTCGGCGTATTAAAAAACGGGCCTTGTGCCCGTTTTTTGTTTGTGCCGCGATAAATCAAAAGGGGCATCGCCCTTGTGCTGATGCCCCTTCTGGTTGCGTGCCTTACGTTGATAAGACCCTTTGCCTTTTTTCGGTTTTTCGACCTTCGATCTGAACAGATCTGAGGTCACCAGTGCCTTAATGGCATTGTCGCGGATGTCGCCGCGGCCGTGATCGTGATGATTGCTCACCTTGGTGCTCCTTTGGTTAAAAACCGGCCAAGCATAAGACCAATGTCCGCCGGGATCCAGATCAAATTTACGTGAATAAGGAAGAAGTTCTGTTTTACCCCACAGTTTTTTTGTGTAACTTTTAAGCAGGCACGAAGCTAAAGGGCAGAACAATCAAGGAGATGTATTAAGTGAGGCCGTCTATACTGTCGCCGTTACTGCTACTCTTGCTCGTGAGTGTGCCCGGTATCGGGTGCGAGCTGACCATGGGTTACCGCACCAGTGAACGCCTGCCCTATATTCACGCCGAGCCCTCAGACAATGGGCTTTTTGTGACCCTCTTTGACGAGGCTGCCAAGCGTATCGGCTGCCGCTTAACCGTTATCCGCGCCCCCAAACAACGCATCATCCGCGAATTGGAACAGGGCAATATCGATTTCTATCCCAGCCTGAGCTTTACCCCGGCGCGGGCAAAACGCGCCTGGTTTTTTCCAAACGGCCTGCCCGAGCGTTACACCGGGATAAGCCGTGAAAAAGCACCGGATATCAAACAGCTCAATGAGCTTGTCACCCATAACATGGTGCTTTTGATGGCACCCGGCAGCTATGACCTGGGCGGTCTGCCCAAGGGACTCGCTCAGCGCCGCCCACAGGACATGGATATTCCCAAGGCCTTCGCCATGCTCAGAGCCAATAAGGGCGACTTCTTTATCTATGATGAGTTTACCCTGGAGTACTACCTCCATCAGGATGGCGGCAATGGGTTGAAGCGGCATCCCGGCTGCTGTGAAAAACCCCGCACAATGTTCTTTGGTTTTTCCCGTAAAAGCCCACATTTTCAAGAGATAGCCAACCCCGATTTTATAGCGGACAAGCCGGTATCCGCGGCCAATCAGCCCGTTAAACCGGCACCGGACAGCGTTGCCGCGCGGCTGGTACAGGCGCTCACGGAGATGATGCACGATGGCACCATAACGGCCTACCGGGAGGCCGAGTTACACCCGGAATTGCAGACTCCTGTTGTGTTCACGCCGGAAAGCCTGTCAACAGACATTCCGTCTACAGTGGTCCCAGCCACAAAAGCTCTCGCCACCAAAACACCTGCCCCAGAAGCCTCGGCAGCCGCTGCAGAAGCGGCGTCCAAACAAGACCAGCCGAAGCCTTAGCCTGTCTTCTTATCGATTGATGACACCAGCGGGTTCTGGCTGATATCAGGTACAAAAAAGCCCCATCGATGCGGGGCTTTTTATGGCTGGTTATCTAACGCCATTGGGCTTGTCAGTTACCTGCAACCTTCATGCTATCGAGCAAAATACCACCGGTGCGAATGGAAGAGCGCAGGTCTCTGTCCTGACTCACCGCCTGAATGCTGCGATACATGTCTTTGAGATTACCGGCGATGGTGATTTCTTCCACCGGGAACTGAATTTCACCGTTCTCCACATAGAAACCGGCGGCGCCGCGGGAATAGTCACCCGTCACCATGTTCACGCCCTGCCCCATGACTTCGGTCACGATAAGCCCCTTGTCCATCTGACGCACCAGGGCATCGAAATCCACTCCGGAGTCATTCAGGGTCCAGTTGTAGATACCACCGGCATGGCCTGTATTGGTCATGCCCAATTTACGGGCAGAATACGAGGTCAGCAGGTAGGTGGCGAGCAGCCCATCCTTAATGATATCTCTGTTTACAGTCGCCACCCCTTCACTGTCGTAGGGGGCGCTGGCAAGACCCGCCAGCAAATGCGGTTCTTCACGGATATTCAGCCACTCGGGGAACACCTGGGTGTTCAGCGCATCCAACAGGAAGCTTGATTTGCGGTACAGGCTGGAGCCACTGATGGCGCTGATAAGATGACCAATGAGCCCCGTGGCCACGTCATGGGCAAAGAGCACCGGCATGGTACCTGTGGCAATTTTGCGGCCACCGAGGCGGCTTAATGTCTTGGCAGCAGCCTTTTGCCCCACCAGCTCGGGAGACAGCAGCTCGGCATACTTGCGGGAAATGCTGTAATCGTAGTCCCGCTGCATATTGCCGTCGTCTTCTTCGCCTATCACCACGCAGCTTAGGGAGTAACGGGAAGAGCAGTAGCCATTGAGGAAACCATGGCTGTTGCCGTACACCTTGATGCCGGTATGGGCGTTGGCGCTGGCCCCATCAGAATTTTTAATGCGCGGATCGGCGTCGAGGGCAGCAGCCTCGGCGCGAATGGCGAGTTCGGTGAGCTCTTCCGGAGTCAGGCTTTCGGGATGATAGAGATCGAGATCTGCCACGGTTTTGGCCATTAAACTGGCCTCTGCCAATCCATTACAGGGGTCGGCAGAGGTATAGCGGGCAATATCATCGGCGGCCTTTACCGCCTGACGGATTGCCTCGGGGCTTAAATCAGAGGTGGACGAACTGCCTTTGCAGCCATCCCGGAATACCGTGATCCCCAGTGCACCGTCTTTATTGAATTCAACGGTTTCCACTTCCTTGAGCCGGGTAGAAACCGACAATCCCTGTTGCTTGCTGATGGCCACTTCGGCGGCGCCTGTTCCCAGGGTTTTGGCGTAGTCCAGCGCCATGGCCACGGCATCCTTGAGGGCGTTCAATTCCAATTCAATTTTGTTAGATGACACTGTCTTGCTCTTGTTCACTGCCTGATGGGGCTAAGCATAACAAAGCCCTGTGGCAAATCACATCCACAAATGTGCTCCCTTTGCAGACAAAATCTGCGCCCGAGGCAGCAGTTTCCCCTGCTTAATGGTAATATTGCCGGATTGCGTGTAGAGAGGTTTTTAGCGAATGAACGTCGTTGGCGATCCAGAGAATTTCAAACAGCCCTATGATGATGACGAAAACTATGTCAGTAAGTCATCTATCAAGCGGGAATCCCATGCTGCCCAGGACCTGGGTAAGCGTCTGCTTGGTCTGAGCAAGAGCCAGTTGGAAAAGCTGGATCTGGAAGAAGACTTGCTGGATGCCCTGGCTGCAGCCAAAAAAATTAAACCCAACAGTGAGGCCCTGCGCCGTCAGATCCAGTTTATTGGCAAACTGATGCGTAACCTGGACACCGAGGCCATAGTCGCTTCGCTGGACAAACTGGCCAACAAAAACAACAACCAGGCTGCCCGTCAGCATGTGCTTGAAAAAATCCGCGATCGTTTGCTTGCCGAAGGCGACAGCGAGATCCAGGCCCTGGTAGAGGAACATCCCGCATTTGACCGCCAGAAGCTGCGTCAGATGGTGCGTGCGACCGCCAAGGAAGTGAGCAAGGATGCAGAAAAAGGTCTGGAGTCCAAGGCGGCTAAAGAGCTGCTCAAGTACCTTAGGGACAATACCCCCGAGTCTTGATCACTGCCACGCCTCCAGATAGATTAACGCCCCGCAATGCGGGGCGTTTTTTTATGCCTGTTTGGGGGTAATCGGGCTATTCACTTCCCGCCGTCTGACCACCAGGCCCCACCACGCCAGCGCCAGATACACCAGTGCCAACACCCAAAGCATTAACCATTCAGAGAAGACGGCGTCGAATCCCGCCCCCAGCTGATTGAGTTTGAGCATACCAAAGATGGCAGGCACCGCCGGAATGGCCTGGGCTGCCATCACCAGAGGCTCAGGAATGAGGGAAAGCGGCCACACAAAACCACTGACAAACAGAATCGGCATGGAGGCAAGCAGCATCACCTGAGTGGGCATGTCGCGGCGAATGAACAGGCAACTCGTCGCCACCCCGGCCGCCGCCGTAGCCACATAAAAAGGCACGATAAAGGCTGCGATATCCCCAAGCCCCGCCTGCACACTGACCCCATACCAGTGATAGCACCAGCCAAGGTAAAAAGCGCCAAGGGCGGCATAGATAAGGCCGAAGGCCGCAATGCGTCCCATTAAGAGTTCAAGGGCCGACACCTGCTGCCAATAGCCGGATTTACGCCATTGCCCAGCCCCCAAAATACCGGTGCCAATCAGCAACGTCTGATGCAAAATCAGCAGGAACAGGCCGGGCACCACATAGGGGGTGTAACCCAAACCCGGGTTATAGGCAGGCACCGCATTCAGGTGCATGGGTGCCAGACTGAGGCTGGCACCGGCAAAAGACTCGCCCCGGCTTAACATGCCAAGCAGCTGTACCGACTTTGCGGCATCCATACCGGCGGTCACCAGCCCCTCCACCAGCGCCGAATACACCAAAAAGTAACTGGCGTCGCCGCCATAGCTAAGGGTTGCCCCCTTGCCCAGCAGGAGATCGCGTTTAAAGCCCGCAGGGATAACCAACAAGCCATGGAAGTCGCCGCTGGCAATATAGTGCTGTGCCTCGGTCACACTGCCTGCCCCCCGTGCCACCCGGATTTTCGGGCTGGCATCGGCATGGCGAATAAGCTCCCGGCTCAGACTGGTGTTATCCAGGTCAACCACCACCAGCGCCTGCTCGGTGGGCACCTGGTTCAAATAGGGCAAGGGGTAAAGCAAGGCATAAAACAACACCCCGCCAAACAGGGTCACGGCAATGGCCTTGTCGGCGACTATGGCTTTGAGCTCCTCAAGGATAAGCCGCAGCAGGGTCATGACTGCACCTCCTTAAGCCCCTGGCGTGCCAACAGCCCAATCGGCAACAGAAGCAGTAGAAACGGCATAAAAGACAAACTCTTGCTCAGCAGTTCCATGCCGCTTACGCCATAACTCACCAGGGCGATATGGGAGTCGATATAGTGGCTCGATGGCATCAGCAGCCGCCAGTACTGCGCCGCTGCCGGCATATCGTGTACCGGAAAGGTCACCCCCATAAAGGCAAAGGCCGGGGCAAACAGCGCGGTGCAGAAACTCACCACACGGGCAGACTCCTGCATCAACAAAAATATCACCGCCACTATCAAAAATACCGCCAGCAACAGGGCCAGCATGGCGGGGATGAGCCACAGCGGCGAGGCCGCCACCGGCAGTTTCAAATAGCCAAACAGCAGGCCATGGATGAAGAGCCCCTGCAGCATCAAAAGCGGTGCATAGCAGAGTAACTTGGCGCCCAGCACTGGCAGCAAGCCAATGGCTTCTTGCCGCGCCGGGGATTCCAACTCGCGGTTGAGGGCGTTGGCAAACACCAACATGGCCGTGAGTTGCCACAGGGCAATCAGCACCGGCGGCACCAAAAAGCCCACATAGTTATTGTTACGGTTAAAGAGCGCCGTGGTTTGGGTGGCGATGGGGGCGATATTGATGTGCGCCTGATGGGGATTGGCGCCCTGTGCCAGCTGCTTGCTGTAGGCCAGCGGCTTCATGGCGTCGGCAATGGCTTGCTGCAAATTGGCGGCAAGCAGCTTGCCCACCAATAAAAACTGACCGTTGTAACGCACGTCCACAGTTGGCTGAGCGGCAGTTTTCAATTCGCGGGAAAATCCATGGGGCACCACCACCAGAGCATAGACCTCGGCGCGGTTCATGGCGTCCTGGGCCTGTGGCAAAGACGCAAAAGATATGGGACTGACGACAGGGCTTGCGGCCATATGGCGGCCCAGCTCACGGCTCAGGCTGCTGTTATCCAGATCCACCATAGCCACCGGCAATTGCCTCGGCAAAGCGGCACTGAATAGCCACCAGAGTGCCAGCATGGCAAGAATGGGCAGATAGCTGACCAGCGCCAGTTGCCAGGGGTTTTGCCACAGCGCGCCAAGCTCACGGCGCAGCAGGGTTTTCATGACCTATTCCCAGATGGCAGACATGCCAACCCGCAGCCCTTCGATGGGGTGCTGGGGCACCAGCTCCACCTTAAAGGTACGCAGGTCAAAGTCATGGCCACTCTCGGTGGAGCGCCAGGTGGCAAAGTCACCCATTACCGCAATGTGGCTCACCTTGAACTCGGCGCGGGTATCCAGCGCCGGGATATAGAGCTGTTTCAGCTCGCCTTTTTTCACATCCTTGAGCATGTCTTCCCGCAGTTGGAACACGGCCCAGGCGTCGTTCATGTCCACCAGACTCACCACAGGGAAGCCGGACGGTGCCAATTCGCCGGATTGCAGCAACACCTCCGACACCTCACCGCCCCGGGGCGCCCGCATCTGGCTGTCGGCCAGAATGGCACTCACTTCTTTTACCGCGCCCTCGGCCATGCGGGCATTGCCGGCGGCCGCCGCCTTGGTTTCTTCCCGGGCACCTTCTTCGGTCATCTGGTACACCGCCAGTGCCGCCTGCTCTGTGTATCTGGCCGCCTGCCACTGGGTATAGGCTTCGTCGCGTTTTTGCCTTGGGACCACGCCTTCCTTAAAGAGGTTATCCACCCGGTCGAAAGTGGTTTTGGCAAGTTCCAGCCCGGCTTTCGCCTTGAGCCACTGTTCTTTCTGGGCGGCAATCTGCTGCTTGCGGGCACCTGTGTCGGCTTCAAGCTGCATGGCAAGGGCGGCATCACGGCCCCCTTCTGCCTGCATCAGCTTGGCATTAAGCTCTGGGCTGTCAATCACATAGAGCAAATCCCCTGCGGCAACGGTATCGCCGGTGCGTACCATCACCTGCTCGATGCGGCCGGGCACCTTGGAAGAGACATGGTATTCACGGGCTTCAATCTGGCCCTGCAAGGGCGCCTTGGTAGGTGTGTGGGCCAGCATCAGCCCCCAGCCGAGGGCAATCACCAGCGCTACCAGTGCAGACGTTGCCAGCAAACGGTTGACTGTCATTGTTGTTCTCCCATGGTGGCAGACACTCGCTGGGCCTGACCGATAAATTCATCCAACTGGCCCGAGATGGCCATCAGGCGCGCATAGGCCTGCACATAACGATACTTGGCACCCAGCTGCTGGGTATCCACGGCGGTGAGCTTAAGCTCAGCGTCCACCCGCTCGATGGAGGTGGACATGCCCTGATTAAAGGCAAGCTCGCGAAGCCGCAGGTTTTCCATCGCCAGCGCCCGCGAGCTGTCGAGGGCACGATATTCTTCTTCGGCCTGCTCAAGCTGTCGAAAGCTTTGCTCCAGCAACAGACTCAAGTCTTCCCGGGTTTGCGCCTTGGTGTGACGGGCCTGCAGGAGTGCGCTGTGGGCGGCTTCGACCTTGCCACTGCGGCCATCGCGGGAGAGCAGTGGCATCTTAAAGCCTACCCCCAGCATCCAGTCCGGCTCCATTTTCGAGAACAAGCTGTCGTCCTCGTACAGGGTGTAGTTGCCGTAGAGGAATACCGTGGGCTTGTAGGCGCCGCGCTCAACCTCAATCAGGCCATTTGCCTGGGTTTCCTTGGCATCCAATAACTTAAGCGCCGGATGCGACTTTTGGGTCAGCTCGGCAAGTCGCGGCAGCGAAGGTTCGCTTGGCGCAATAAAAAGCCCTGATGAGGGGGTGTCGGCTTTTTTCAGCAGGCTTTTCAGGGCGATATTGGTCATCTCGTACTGGCGGCGACTGCTGGATGCCTGCACCCTGGCGTTGTCCAGTGCCACTTCGGCGTTGAGGCGCTCAACTTTGGCGATTTGCCCCTGGGCCTCGAGCTTGCGGGCATGGTCGACGTGCTTCTCAAGGGATGCTACCAACTTGTCCTGGGTACGGGCCAGCTCTGCCGCCACCATCACCCCGTAGTACCTGTCCACCAGGGTGGTAAACAGCTCACGACGGGTCAACTCACGCTGCTGCTCTTCTTCGGCAAGCAGGGCCTCGTGTATGCCCTGGGCCGCACTGATTCGCCCACCCGTATAGATGGGCCACATGGCAGACAGGCTGGCACGGAAAACATCCTGCTCGGTGAAAGGGGTTATAAAGAGTTCGCCAGGAATGCTGCCAAGGGCCGCCCCCAGTGCTGGCGGCAGACTCGCGGGATCGAGTGACGCCAAGGGATTGAGATCCCGAAGGTCCAGCTCCAGCGGTTTTTCGAGGCGGGTATAGCTGCCATTGAGCGACAGCTCCGGCAGGCTCATGTCTTCACCGGCATCACGCTCGGCGCGGGCCCGGTCGACCTTGGCACTGGAGGCCGCCAGCTTATCGCTTACCTGTTGCAACTGCTGCCAGGCCTCATCGAAACTCTGGGCTTGGGCACCTGTGGCTGTCAAAGACATGCCGGCGCAAGACGCCAGCACGGCCGCAAACAAAGCCGATTTAACGACGCGGCCCTTTTGCGCACCGGGGGCACGCTTTGCCAGCTGATGGGACGAACACACCATTTTTGACAGATAAACCAGTGTGGTGATAGGTTTCATTGACACCTCTAGAGCATTAACTCTAATTCCAGTGGTGGATGATAGCATTCCATTCTCTGACTCACCAACGGGCACTTGAGCACCGTGACATCTGCATCACGTTTGCCATCTCAGATCAGCATCCGTGCTTTGACGCCCAATACCCTGCGACGCAATGACTCAGTCGCGAGGCGGAATACGCCGCCAATCAGCCCTGGTAAGTCCCCGGATCCTAATCTTTTTTGGTGAATTTTTAAACCTTGGTGTATGACTCCATGCTGGAACCAATACCAGTGATGACAAATGCTTGCATCAGTATAGCTCCGCAAAAACTAACTGATAGCGAACTGGCGATTGCTTAAGGAAGCATTTAACCCACAACCTTCTGTCGCTTGCAGAGCGACTAATCTGCAAAGCCGCAATCAACTTTCAGTCACGGCAGGCTGATGAACGCAGCACAGCACAGCTCGGGGTGCACAAGCAAAGCAAGCACCACTTGCCCAAGCAGACCACCCAACCGACTCCCAAAGAACCAACTGAAAAGTACACTTTCAACGTGACCGTACGATCATCAGGCACAAAAAAACTAGACGACTGGTCTAATTGTCGATATTATCGCCGCCATGAACACCAAAACCCAAGACACCCGACAACACATACTCGACATTGGCTACCAACTGGTTGTCAACAAAGGCTTTGCCGGTGTGGGCCTGTCGGAACTGCTGAAAAACGCCGAGGTGCCCAAGGGCTCTTTCTATCACTACTTCAAGTCCAAGGAGCAGTTTGGCGAAGCCCTGATCCAGGCCTACTTCAGCGACTACTTAAGCCAGCTGAACCAGCTGCTTGAAGATGCCCCGGGTAATCACTTTGACAAGCTGATGCACTACTGGCAGCGCTGGAGCGAGCAGAACAGCTGTCAGGGTCAGGCCGGAAAATGCCTGGTGGTAAAGCTTGCCGGTGAGGTGTCGGACCTGTCGGAACCCATGCGTTTGGCACTCCTTTATGGCACCAATCGCATCATAGGGCGAATTGCCGATTGCATCGAACAGGGGCGAGTGGCGGGCGAGCTTAACATCGGCGACAGCCACCAAATTGCCGAGCAGCTTTATAACCTGTGGATCGGCGCCAGCTTGCTGAACAAGATACGTTTGGACGATGCCAGCCTGCAGCAGGCGCTGCTGACCACCAGACAGGTGTTGCAGCCCACGGCCTGAGCCGGCAGTCAAACACAGGAATAGCCCCAAATCCAAGCCGCTATTTCGATAGCGGATTTTTTGAAACGAACACTAGACGACTGGTCTAATTTAAACAGAGGACAGAGTTATGACTGATTCCATTAACCGCCGCATCGTGTTGGCCTCACGCCCCGTAGGCGCCCCCACCAGCGACAACTTCCGCCTGGAAACCCTGGCCAAACCCGAACCCAAGCAGGGTGAAGTGCTGCTGCGCACCATCTACCTGTCACTCGACCCCTATATGCGCGGCCGTATGAGCGATGCCAAGTCGTACGCCGAGCCCGTTGCCCTGGGCGAAGTGATGATTGGCGGCACCGTCTGCCAGGTAGAAGTGTCCAACCATCCTGACTTTGCCGTGGGTGAGTGGGTACTCGCCTACAACGTTGGCTGGCAAAGCTATGCCGTGTCCGGCGCCGAAGGCCTGCTTAAGCTGGGGGCCAATCCAAGCCACCCTTCTTACGCCCTCGGTGTAATGGGCATGCCGGGCTTTACCGCCTACATGGGCCTGCTCGACATTGGCGCGCCCAAAGCCGGTGAAACCATAGTGGTGGCCGCTGCCACTGGGCCTGTTGGCGCTACCGTGGGCCAGATTGGCAAGCTCAAGGGCGCGCGGGTAGTGGGTATTGCCGGCGGCGCCGACAAGTGTCGCCATGCCGTTGAAGTACTTGGCTTTGATGCCTGTATCGACCACAAGTCAGCCGACTTTGCCGCCGAGCTGGCCGCCGCCTGCCCCGATGGCATCGACGTGTACTTCGAAAACGTCGGCGGCGCCGTGTTCGATACCGTAATCCCCCTTTTGAACACCAGCGCCCGCATTCCGGTGTGCGGCCTGATTTCCCAGTATAACGCCACCGAGCTGCCCGCCGGACCAGACAGACTGTCGCTGCTGATGGGGCTGATTTTAACCAAGCGCATCAAGGTGCAGGGCTTTATCATTTTTGATGATTATGGTCACCGCTACGGAGAGTTTGAGCAGGATATGAGCCAGTGGCTGGCCGAGGGTAAAATCCAGTACCGCGAGCAAATTGAGCAGGGTCTGGAAAACGCCCCCGAGCAACTGATTGGCCTCCTGGAGGGCAAAAACTTTGGCAAGCTGGTTATCCAGGTAAATCAGCCTCTCTAAATGCTTGCCTGACTCGAGAGCTCAGCCCCAAGACCGCAGCGAAGGAGTCCAGCGACAAGCTTTAAGAGCTGAGTATTCAGGAACAATCATCGATGAAAAAGCCTGTCCAATGGACAGGCTTTTTTATATATGGCTGATGCCCGCATTCGTTCAGGGGCGATAGGCCTGCACTGGGCTTTGAGCTTCCGGCATCTCACTCAGGGCCACCTGCCCTGCATCCACAGGCTCGCCCTTGGCTGTCTCACCGCTATTTGCCTTGGCATCCGGTTTATTTGCCGGTTTACTCTGCTCAGCCTGTCCGCCACATGCACCACAACAACTCATTTTGATGTCCTCGCTTTGGTTTTCCTGGCCCGGATTTCCTGCAAGCTCAGGTTTCTCCGATTGGAGATGCGAGCCAACCTTAGAGCAGTTTTCCCCTGAGGTAATTGACCTGGGTCAGTTACCGGGATCCGAGAATGAGCATGCGAGTGCCAAAATGATGCCCTGAAGTCACATGGTGCGCACAGCATATCTGCCGCGAGACTGATTGACAGGATGCGGCCAATAAAAAAGGCGATCCCCAGATCGCCTTTAGAAATCAGTACCGCCCTGCTAAATCAATATAGCCTGAACGAGTGGCAAGGCCTCAGGCGGTGCCACCCACGGTCAGGCGGTCGAGACGCAGTGTCGGCTGGCCCACACCCACGGGCACGCTCTGGCCGTCTTTGCCGCACACACCCACGCCCTTGTCGAGCTCGAGATCGCTACCCACCATGGAAATTTGGCTCATGGCCTCGGGGCCGTTGCCAATCAGGGTCGCCCCCTTGATGGCACGGGTAATTTCGCCCTTTTCAATCAGGTAGGCTTCGGAGGCCGAGAACACGAATTTGCCCGAGGTGATGTCCACCTGTCCGCCGCCGAAGTTGGGTGCGTAAATGCCCTTTTCCACCGACTTGATGATATCGGCGGGGTTGTCCTGACCGGCTGTCATGTAGGTGTTGGTCATGCGTGGCATGGGCAGATGGGCGTAGGACTCTCGGCGACCGTTCCCTGTGGGCGCGACGCCCATCAGGCGGGCGTTCAGCTTGTCCTGCATGTAGCCTTTCAGGATACCGTTTTCAATGAGCACGGTACGGTGGCTTGGCACACCTTCATCATCTATGGTGAGAGAGCCTCGGCGGCCGGGCAGGGTGCCATCGTCCACCACGGTCACCAGCTTGGATGCCACCTGCTGACCCACCTTGCCACTGAAGGCACTGGAGCCTTTGCGGTTAAAGTCGCCTTCCAGACCATGACCCACAGCTTCGTGCAGCAGCACACCCGGCCAACCCGGGCCGAGCACCACAGACATTTCACCTGCGGGAGCATCCACGGCGGTGAGATTCACCTGGGCCTGACGCACGGCTTCACGGGCGAAGGCAAAGCACACCGGCATGCCGCTGTCGTCATTGGCAAAGAGCGGGGCAAAATCGTGGCGACCACCGCCACCGGCGCCGCCGCGCTCGCGCTTGCCGTTTTCTTCCATAATGACCGAGCAGTTGAAGCGCACCAGCGGACGAATATCGGCGGCAAGGGTGCCATCACTTGCCGCCACCAGAATTTCTTCATGCACGGCAGAGAGACTCACCACCACCTGAATGATGCGGGAATCGAGGCTGCGGATATAGGCATCTGCCTGACGCAGCATGGCGATTTTGGTGGCTTCTTCCATGGCCGCTATAGGGTCGGCACTGTCGTACAGGGTGTTGGCACCCTGGCGCTTCCAGGCTTTAACCTGATAATCGCTGCCCACCTGCGCTATGCCGCGTGCCGCCAGCGCTGCCGCTTCGAGGGCGGCCGGGGTGATTTCGTCGGCATAGGCGAATCCGGTTTTCTCGCCACTGATGGCGCGCACGCCCACACCACGCTCGATATGGAAGGAGCCTTCCTTGATGATGCCATCTTCCAATACCCAGGTTTCGTGCCTGCTACCCTGAAAATAGAGATCAGAAAAGTCCACCTTATGGCTGTGGATGAGTTTAAGGTACTCAGCCAGGTTATCCAGGCTCAGGTTGTTGGCGAGCAGGCTCTGTTCAACTTGGGTTAAAAACGGCATCTGGTTTCTCTTTTCCCTAATAAAATTCTGTAGTTATTTACCGGCTTTCGCAGGCAGCAGCTCGGGGGCCTTAAAACGGTCATGGCTGGCCACCGGCATGGCGGTACGTACCCTGGCCAGTTCATCCCTGTCGAGCCTCGCCTGCACCCAACCTGTGCCTTGGGCAAGCTCGGCCACAGTGCGCCCCCAGGGGTCAATTATCATGCTCTGGCCCCAGGTTTCACGGCTGCCGGTGTTGTGGGCGCCCCACTGGGCGGCGCCAAGCACAAAGCACTGGCTCTCGATGGCACGTGCCTTGAGCAGTATTTCCCAGTGCGCTTCACCTGTCACCCTGGTAAAGGCCGCAGGCAGTGCGATTATCTCGGCGCCCGCCAGTCTCAATGCGCGGAACATGTCGGGGAAGCGCACATCGTAGCAAATAGCGAGACCCAGTTTACCGAAGGGGGTGTCTACCACCACCAGATTATCACCGGGGCAGAAGGTGTCGCTCTCGCGATAGGTTTTGGTGCCATCGGCCACATCCACATCGAACAGATGGATTTTTTCGTAGTGCCCCAGCACAGTGCCTGCGTCATCAAATACATAGCATCGGCTATAAACCCGACCATCGCCACTGCGGGCGGGAACGGTGCCCGCCACCAGATACACCCCAAAGTGGGCCGCCAATGCCGCCAGTGCCTGTTTCAGCGGCTCATCTTCACCGGACCAGGCGAGCTGCTCACTCTCATGGCCGCCAAACAGCAAGCAGCACTCGGGCAGCACCACCAATTGGGGCTCGCCGGCCACTCTTGGCAGTCGCTCAAGCTGCGATTCGATAAAGGCCAGATTGGCCTGAACATCCCGACTGCTTTGGCATTGCAGCAAACTGACCTGCATGCTTTTCTCCACTGCGTAGGTATTGGCTAAATTGTAACGGCTTGGACGCGCCGGACAACTGCAACGAGGGTTCTGGCTCGGCGGTTACAGGCACGGCCGAGGTTTGAGTCTCTTTCTCTTCGCTCTGCTCTGGTACCGGCTTTGGCTCGGGCTCGGGCTCAGGCTTTTGCTCCGGCGCTGGCTCAGGTGAGGATTCGGAGGTTGCCTGTTCAGGCACTGCCTGCTCTGGCCCGGCTTGCTCCACAGGCGCAGCACTGTCAGCTGAAGACGGTGTTGCAGCACCTTCTTTTGGTCTTGGCAGTACCGACTCGGGAATTTCGATTTCCTTGCTCTTACGCTCCAACTCTTCGAGCACAGGGTCCGTCATGGTGCCTGAGAGGCGGAAACGAATCTCCGAAATAACTTCAATCACGGGCTCCAATACCTTGGTGAGGGCAAAGGCACCAAGCCCCATGGTCCAGGCACTGGTGCTTAGCAGCACCACGGTTGGCACACTGGACGCCAGCTGGGGCACAAAGCGAATGTCGTAATTCAGGCTCTGGGTGGTCAGGTCGGTAAAACCGCGTACCTTCATGTTGCCTGCGATGGCATCCATCTCGGTGTCACGGGTTTTAACCACACCATTGTCCAGCTCCAGTGTTCCGGCAAAGCTGTTGTAGAACATGCCCTTGCCAAATACGTCCGTGAAGTCCAAAGACAACTTACGTAGCAGCGAGTTAAGGCTGAAAAGGGAGAAGATACGCGCGCCCTTGTCACTGATCTCGGTCAGGCTGCCTTTCCCGAGCGCAAACTTAACCCCACCGCTGAGAGTGCCAAGATCAAACTCGTGGGGGGCTCCCAGCCAGTATAGCTCGGCGCTGATATCCAGAGGCGAATCCTTGATACCCGGGGTAATGCCCAGCTGCTGTGCCAAAGCATCAAACTTATCTGCCTTAAGGCTGAACTCCATGCGGGTTTGATTGACGTCCATCAACCAGTCGCCCTGCCCCTTCAGGGTCGCAGCGCCGGATGAGAGCGACAGGGTCTGAAAATTGTAGCGACCAGATTCCGGCTGCCCCTGCAGCACCAGGTGCCCCAGGGCCCTGTCGTAGAGACGAAAGTCATCCACATCCACCGCGATGGGTGGCAAGTTACTGCTGAGCTGCTCATCCCCGAGGGCATTGGCTTCGGCCTCGGCAAACTCGGGCGATAAATACAACTTGCTGGCCCTGAGTTTAATGCCGCCGCTGTGCCAATCGGGGAAAAGGTCGATATCGCCGCTGAACTCATTGGCGTCGGTACTGATGCGCCAGAGGCCGTCTTCCGGTCTGGCAAAAATCCGTGCATTGGCCAGAGGTTGGCCAAAGAGAGTCAGCTCGCCAATGTCGGCATAAATGCCCCGGAGCCTTGGAAAGAAGCCCTCGGCCTGCACATCGGCATCGAGGGGTGATCTTGAGTCTGACGCCGGGCCTTGATTAGCGGGAGTGGTAGCTGGCACCGCCTCTGTGCCTGAGTCCACAAATCCGATGATGATTGGCAGCCAGTCATTAAAGCTCGCCTCGCGCAGTGTAACATCGAGGCGACCGCCGGCAGCAGAACGGGCACTCTGTGCAAGGGCGGTCACTGGCGATTCTGAGGCTGACTGTGCGGCATCGGGCTCCGTGTCCTGTGTCGCCTTCCCGGCCGGAGTGGCCTCAGCAGCCGTCTGAATCAGGTTGGCGTTTGCCGCGGTGATGGTGCCGTCGCCCGCGCCTTCTGAAGCACTTGTGTTTTCAGGAGCCGTGGAGTTTTCAGAATCGCGGGCTTTTTCGGACACGCCGACGCTTTCGGGAGCGCCGAGGCTATCGGCCAGTGTCAGCAGGAAGCTATCCATGGTACCGCTCGATGGCAGAATATGGCCGGAAAAATGCCCCTTGTTGTCCAGATACACATCCAGCGTCAGGCCGTCACCGTTCCCCTGCAGGTCCAGTTTCAGCGGCATGGGCACGCCAGCGCTTTTGGCAAAGGGTGGCGGCAATGTAAGCTCGGCGTTGCGCAGGCTCGATTCGGCCTGGGCCTTTATATCAAAACCACCGTTCCTGGGCAGAGTCAGCCCCAGGGTGCCCTGCCATGCCAGAACGCCGGCATAAAAATCACTGAGGGGGTTGTCCAGTGACGACGGCAGGGAGGCAAGATCCCAGCCGCTCTTGAGTTTGGTATCGACCCTGTAACCATTGGCGCCATCTGCGCCAAACACATCCAGACTCAATGGCTGACCGAAAAGACGAGCGCTGAGGCCCTCGGCCTCAATCCTGTCATTGGCAAACCTGAGCTCACCCCTGAGCCGGTTGAGCTGCACGCCCGGGGTGTCGATGTAAACGGGGGTATCATCAAAGAGCACCAGCCCCTGAATATCAGCCTTACCGCCTGCATAGAGAGGAATGACAAGGTCCAGATCCCCTTTCACCGCGCCCTGCACCTTAACCACATCCAACACGGCGCCCACCGAATGCTTCAGCGGGGATGCCTTCAGCACGGCGGTAGCATCAGGTCCCGAGGTGGCAAGCGCCGCCTCCACATGCAGTACGGTTTTATCGCTCATTTCGGGAATATACACATGGGCCCCGGCGGCATCGACAGCCTTGAGCTTGCCTTCATCCACCCAGATATCCATGCGCAGGTTTTCAAACAGAGCACGCAACGACAAATCCGTCACGGCTGGCCAGTCGGGCTGGAAGGCGTAACTGGCCTGGTCCATCACAAAGCCCGCCTGAAAAATGCCGCTGTTGTCCCGATAGGGGAAATCCTGAAGGGCACCATTCCACACCACGGCTGCATCCCGGGTGCGGCCAGTGATAATCGCCCCTTCCAGATAGTCGGCCAGGTCGTTGCCCATGGCGGCGCGGGGAAAATAGTAACCGGCACGGGCAGCGTCACGCACCTCAACACCGGCGCTGAGCGCCAGATGAGCCGGTTGGCTGAACACCATTTTCATGGCGGCATCCACTGCCAAATCAGGATTCTCAAGCTGCACCGAGGGGGCAAGCAGCGCGTTTTCGGTCACATCAAACCCAAGCTCCATCCCCGGGGTATGAAATGCCAGCGGCGCTTTAAAGGCCTCGGAGCCAAAGCCGGCTTCGAGCGTTTGGGCCGGCAGTGAAGCGCGCAGCAGTTCACCATCAAAAAACAACCGGGCATCGAGTTGCTTAAGCCCGGGAATCGACCCCGTCTGCTGCCATCCGAGCCCGCTTACCCGGGCACTGACAGCCAGTGGGTGTGCTACATCTTGCCGTGAAGTGTAGTGCAGGCGCATGTCCTGCAATTGCCCTTGGGGGGCCATGGCAAGCATCGTTTTCAAGCCATCGCTGGTGAGACCCGGAACGAGTGGGAACAGGGGAGACAAGGCCGCCAGATCCAAGGCGTCCAACTTCGCCCGCAATTGGGCGCCATCGTAACTAGCCTCTATGCTGGCCTCGGGCCAGGGCTTATCGTTGCTCACGAGTGCCAGCTTGTCGCTGCCAAACAACCAGCCACGACCATGGCGCTGCAACACCAGGCTGCCACCGTCGATGGCAAATACCTGCTGCTGCTCAGGGCCTGGCCACTGCAGGAAAGAAGGGGCAAATTGCACCTGTGCCGACATCAAACTGAGGTTGGCCACATCGGCCCAGGCTTCGAAATTAACCACACCGCTCAAGGGTAAGGGTTCGGCTTCGTTGAACGGGTTGGGCTGACGGGCTGCCCACTCACCCAAGTCCAGCGCCCGTGCTGCCAGATACAGCTGCCCATGAATGCTTTCGGGCTTTGCACCGTCCCATTTTAAATCGATTTGCAGCGACAAACGCTCGGATACCGATGCGATGTCGTCCAGGTACACATAACCTTCTGCCCTGTGGCGGCCATCGAGATTCAACCAGCGCAAATCCCCCACATAAATGGGCCGAAAATCATGATGTTTGCTCTTGAGCTGCACTGTTGCGTCGGTCAGGGCGAATTGCTGTAACTGTTCCAGCAGCAAAGGCGACAGCCAATCTATTACTCTGGTGCTGTCTTTGCTGGCCGGGGCGGTTTCAGCGGCGCCCTCATTGCCCATGGCATCCAGATCCAATGCAATCTGAACCCCTTCAAAGGCCACATGCTCCACCGTGGCTTCACGGCTCAGCAGGGTTTGCCAAAAATCCAGTTTGATGTCGGTGCGCTTGATAATCAGGGTGAGCGGCAGCCCTTCCTGGGGAGGCAATATCAGGTTTTCAACGGTCAGCGAAGGCCCAAAGGCCTGCCACTCGGCCGCCAGACGGCTGACCTTGACTTCGATGCGGTAGTTTTCCCACAGGTAGTCTGTGACCTTGTCACGGGCTTGTTCCAGTTGCGGCAGCAGGCTGCGGATGAGACTGACCCCCAGTGCAAACAGCACCAGTAAGGTTGCCAGCGTTAATCCACAAATCCGGCCCAGAGCGGCCGGACGCCAGAATGCTGCCACTAGACCATTACCACATCGTACTTGTTCTGGGCATACAGGGGTTCCATTTGCACCCGGATCCGTTTGCCAATGTAGACTTCCAACTCGGCCACATGGTGGTGCTCGTCGCCGCTCAGGCAAGTGTGCACCGCCGGTGCGCAGTACACCAAAAATTCATCGGCATCATAGGCCTTATTGAGGCGAATGATTTCCCTGAAAATTTCGTAGGTGACGGTTTCCACCGTTTTCATATAACCGCTGCCCTTACAGGCGGGGCACTCGCCGCAGAGCACATGTTCGAGACTCTCACGGGTACGCTTGCGGGTCATTTCCACCAGTCCCAGTCCGGAGAATCCACTGACATTGGTTTTTACCCTGTCGTGGGCCAGGGCCGACGTCAGGCTCGACAGCACGCGCTGACGGTGGTCTTCGCTGAGCATATCGATAAAGTCGATGATAATGATGCCGCCGAGGTTACGCAGCCGCAGCTGCCGGGCAATGGCCTGGGTTGCCTCGAGGTTGGTGTTGAAGATGGTTTCTTCGAGATTACGATGACCAACAAAGGCACCTGTGTTGATGTCCACAGTGGTCATGGCCTCGGTCTGGTCGATAATCAGGTAGCCACCGGACTTGAGTTCCACCTTGCGCCCCAGGGCTCGCTGGATTTCATTTTCCACATCGTAGAGATCGAATATGGGCACGCTGCCGCTGTAGAGCTCAATTTTTTCTTCAAACTCCGGCATAAATTCCTGCGCGAAATGTTTGAGCTCTTCGAAGGTGCTGCGGGAGTCCACCTGAATACGGTCCAGATCCGTGCCGACAAAGTCGCGCACGATACGCACCGGCAAGGCGAGATCCTGATACAGCAGTGAGCTGCCTTTACGCTTGCGCCGCTCTGTCACCTTGGCCCAGACCCGCCGCAGGAAAGCAGCATCCTGTGCCAGCTCTTCGGCACCGGCACCTTCGGCCGCGGTGCGGATGATAAAGCCGCCGTCCTCGTCAACAAAGGGCAGCGTGGCGTCTTTCAGGCGGGTTCGTTCATCTTCAGATTCAATACGCTGGGACACGCCCACATGGGCAGAGCCGGGCATGAATACCAGATAACGGGAAGGCAGCGTGATGTCTGTGGTCAGGCGCGCACCCTTGGTGCCGAGGGGGTCTTTCACCACCTGCACCATGATATCCTGGCCCTGACGCACCAGCTCGGCAATGTCACGCACCACAAAGTTGCCCTTTTCCACATCGGCCACGCATTCGGTGTGGGGCATGATGTCGGAGGCATGTAAAAACGCGGCCTTATCCAGGCCTATGTCCACAAAGGCCGCTTGCATCCCCGGGAGGACCCGGCTGATTTTGCCCTTGTAGATGTTGCCCACCAGACCGCGCTTCATCCGGCGCTCGATATGAACTTCCTGTAACACCCCGTGTTCCACCAGCGCGACCCTGGCCTCATTGGGGGTGACGTTAATCAAAAGCTCAGAGCCAATCTTGCGCGGATTTTTCTGACTGGAGTTACTCACAGTGTTCACGGTTCCCCCTCAGGGAAAGTCAGTTAATCGATTGGGGCCGATGTAGCTTAAATCAGCGAAAATGCAGCCAGTAAACGGCGACTCTCCACCAAAGGTAGCCCAACTACGGCGCTGTAACTGCCGTCGATGGCTTCCACAAAGACACCACCCAGCCCCTGAATACCATAGGCACCGGCTTTATCCATGGGCTCACCCGTGTCCACATAGGCCTGAATATCCTGCAAAGACAAGGTGGCAAAGCGCACCTTGGTTGTCACAGTGTCGCATAACGTACGGTCACCGTCAGTGAGGGCCACCGCAGTCATGACCTGATGTTCACGGCCGGAGAGTGCGCTCAGCATGGCAACGGCTTCGGCCTTGTCGCCGGGTTTGCCAAGGAGCAATCCATCGAGCACCACTATGGTGTCTGAACCCAGCACCACGGGCCCATTGATGTGCCCACAAAGTGCCAACCCGGCCTTTGCTTTTTCGACCGCAAGACGCGCCACATAGTTCGCCGGCGGCTCACCGGCCAAAGGCGTTTCATCGATATCGGGATTAACGCGCTCAAAGGAAAATCCCTCAACACCCAAGCCCGCCTGAGCCAGTAGCTCACGGCGACGGGGTGACTGGGAAGCCAGCACCAGAGTCATGAAATTTATCTCACTTTATAACGGCGGCGCACCCGACGCAGGAACCAGAACACCCAGGGCCAGATAACGAGGCTGGACAACACAGGCCAAAAGATGGCGTGGGAGTAAGTGGCCTTGGTCAGCACGTACTGCAGCCAGTACACCACCAGATGAAACACCCCAACCAGGGATGCAACCAACAAAGATTGCTGCCAGATGGTGAAGTTACGCATCCGCTGGAAATGCAGCGCCACCACGTAAATCACCAGCGAAAAGGCGAGCGCCCTGACCCCGAGTGTTGCGCCCAGCAAGACATCCAATACCACCCCCAAAATCCAGGCGGTCAGAATGTTATATCTGTGGGGCAAGGCCATGGTCCAATAGATGAGCACCAGCAGCAGCCAGTCCGGGCGCCATGGGGCAACCAGATCCGGCAGCGGCATGATTTGAAACAATACCCCCACAAACAGGGTCAGCCACACCACAATGCGGCGATTCGGGGCCTGCAGTCTCATTGGGCCTCCTCAGCGGCGGTTGGGGCGGCCTCTGTGACAGGCTCATCCTGCGTTTGCGCGTCGGCCGCGTCGGCGGCTGTACCCTCAACGGCTTCGGTATTCACAGGGTTATTTCCGGCATCGGGCCAAATCAGCAGCAAATAACGAATACGGTCCAGTGCCGCCAGCGGCTGCGCCATCACCTTGGCATAGGACTGGGCATCGTCACGCTCGACCACGGTAACCCGGGCGACGGGGTAACCTTCAGGGAAACGGCGCCCAAGGCCCGAAGTCACCAGCAGATCACCCACTTTCACATCGGTGCTCTTGGCCACGTGCCTGAGTTCAACTTCGTCCAGCTCGCCCGTCCCATTCACTATCATGCGCACATCGTTGCGGGTAATACGCACGGGGATGGCGTGGCTGGTGTCTGACATCAAGAGCACCCGTGCCGTAATGGCACTGACCTCAACCACCTGCCCCACAATACCCTGGGCATCGAGCACAGGCTGGCCCACATAGACGCCATTCTGGGTACCGCGGTTAATAACGATTTGCTGATGAAAAGGATCGCTGGCCACTTCCATCACCTCGGCCACCATCTTGCGGGCATCCATATGCAGCGGCGAACCCAAAAGGGTGCGCAGGCGTTCGTTTTCCTGGCGCAGATGCTCAAAGCGCTGCAAGCGCTCGCTCATCATCAGCTGCTGACGCAGCATCTCGGCATTCTGGCGCTCCAGCATGGTGCGGGTGGCCAGCATTTCGGCAAAGCCATCCAGCATGTCGCCGGGGACATTGGCCAGATATTGCAGTGGACTGAGCAGGGTTGCCATGGAGTGACGCACTGGGGTGAGGCGATCGTTGGCCACGATAAGCAACACCGACAAAATAATTGCCAGTGTCAGCCGGAATTGATTGGAGACGCCGCGAACAAAAATAGGCTTCATAAAACAAAGGAGGCGGTAGCCTTACCGCCTCTTTCACCTGTGGTGTTAATTTTCTTCAGAGAAGAGATCGCCACCGTGCATGTCGATCATTTCAAGGGCCTTGCCACCGCCTCGTGCCACGCAGGTCAGCGGGTCTTCGGCCACCATCACAGGGATGCCGGTTTCCTGCATCAGCAGGCGATCGAGGTCGCGCAACAGCGCGCCACCACCGGTCAGCACCATGCCGCGCTCGGAGATATCGGAAGCCAGCTCCGGTGGAGACTGTTCCAGCGCCACCATCACGGCACTGACGATACCAGACAGCGGTTCTTGCAGGGCTTCGAGAATTTCGTTGCTGTTGAGGGTAAAGCTTCTTGGCACACCTTCGGCCAGGTTACGGCCGCGTACTTCGATTTCCAGTACTTCATCGCCTGGGTAAGCAGTACCTATGGTGTGCTTGATACGCTCGGCGGTGGCCTCGCCAATCAGGCTGCCGTAGTTGCGGCGCACATAATTGATGATGGCATCGTCAAACTTGTCACCACCAATACGAACAGAAGAAGAGTACACCACGCCGTTCAGGGAGATGATGGCCACTTCGGTGGTACCACCACCAATGTCCACCACCATGGAACCTGTGGCTTCAGATACCGGCAAGCCGGCACCGATGGCGGCCGCCATTGGCTCTTCAATCAGATACACTTCGCGGGCACCGGCGCCCATGGCTGATTCACGGATGGCCCGGCGCTCCACCTGGGTGGCTCCTACTGGCACACACACCAGCACCCGGGGACTTGGGCGAAAGAAACTGTTGTTGTGAACTTGCTTAATGAAGTGCTGCAGCATCTTCTCAGTCACGTAAAAGTCGGCGATTACACCGTCTTTCATCGGGCGGATCGCCTGAATGTTGCCAGGGGTACGTCCGAGCATCAGCTTGGCTTCGGTACCCACAGCAGCCACGGACTTTTGCCCTGAGCTGTTGCGTTCGTTACGAATTGCCACCACCGAAGGTTCATTGAGGACAATGCCTTCTTCACGCACATAGATAAGGGTGTTGGCGGTACCCAGGTCGATCGAAAGATCATTGGAAAAAATGCCACGCAGCTTTTTGAACATGTAACCAGCCTGTTTTTCTGAGAGGAGCCAGAGAAAAGAAAAATCAGCTAACTTTATCAATGCCACCCTGATTCCACAAGACTGGGGAGGTTAACAATCGCTAATGAAGTGATTTTTTTTGAACCTAAAGTAAGGTGATGAAAAATGCGGCAGTTTTTCACGCCAAAGCGGACTGGATTTAGCCCTGTTCGAGCGTCAAATTCCCCGCAATCGTCAATTGATCTCGCGCCAGAAAATAATGCGATCGTCGCCACGGTAACGGCCAAAATAGGCGCTGGCCCGAGGATCGCTGAGATTTTGCGGCTCGCTGCCGCTCCAATTCCAGTACCAATGCAGCCAATCCGGCACATCCAGCGGGGCTGTCACCTGCCCGCGGTAGCCAGGGCTACCCAGAGCCTGCCAAAAGAGTGGCAACTGCCCCTGGCTGAAGCTTGCCGATGTGGCGCTGCGATCGATACTTTGCCCTGCAACCAATCCGGGCTGATACAAATATCCCAGAGCTGGGTTATCCACCTGAACACTTAAAGGTACTGAGGCTATGCTGCAGCTGTCCTCGGTGGACAGGGTCCAGGCGCTGCCATTCCAGTATTGGGCATAGGCAGGCATACGCAATATATCGGTTTCAGGGCCGTAGGTGTTCTCCAGCACTGCCCGGCCGTGGCGCATGGGCACAGTGCCCAGTCGCTGGGCGCTGCAGCCACCGGGCATCACACTGCAGTCACCGATGCTGCCGGGCTTCATATCCAGCGGCGCCAGCCTGGAGAGCTCACCGTCCATATCATCTACCCAGAGGCCAATATCCAACTGCTCAAAGGGGCCATCCATGCCGGGGGCACTGGTGCGTTCGAAAACGAATGTCGACGTGCTGTCAAACTCCATGACACCCGCTAACCAAGAGCCTGCCAAAACGCTCAACCGGGCAGACAAATCACTGCCATCATTGTTGTTTTCCGCCGCCAATACCGCATTGCCTTTGGCAAAATCATCCCGGTAATTCATTGTCACCTGATTCTGATGATTATGTGCTTCGAGCTGCATCGACAGCGGGGTGGGTTGCCCCATATAACTGAAACTGGGCGAGTTAAGCAGGCCGCAGGCTGGGATGAGGCTGACATTCTTCAGTGCAAAGCTCGCTGGTACAAAGCGGCCAATATTGCCGGACAGAGCCAGCGGAATGCGATAAAACAGGCTGCCAAGGTAGGTATTCGGCGCCTGGGCGCTGAAGCGGAATACACCCACCTCATTAATACTTTGGCTGACTTCGTTGGCGCTTGCCTGGGCCTTATGGGAATAGCTGTCAGTGCCTGTCACCCCCTCGCTGCCACCCACTGGCGCCACCAGAGTGCTGCCGAGGGTGATGTTCTGTATCTCAAAATTGGGGGTTGTTGAATTATCGCAATATTCACTGTCAGTATCTGAGCTCCAGGCATGGGCCGAGATGAGCAAATCAAAGCTGTCGCCGGTTTTGCGATAGGCGGCGCAAGTGGCATCCCCTGCCGGGCAGCTCGCCAGCGGGTCTTTGGCTTTGACACACAACCCCACAGGAAAGCTTACGAAGCTGTCGCTGCCATCCAGCTGCAAATTCCCTTCACTGCCGCCACCCAGATATCTGGCATTGAGGGCAAGCTGGCCGGCGTCCGGATAATTCACACTCAAGGTGGCCTCACCCTGGCTGTTAAAACTCAGGGGGATAGAAGTCGCATTCTGGACGCTGGTGCCGATAGCGCTGCTCTCAACTGTCATTTTCGGACTACCCACCAAGGCTACTGCATCAGGACTGAGGTAGTCGCTCCAGAATGCCAGCTGCCTGGTAGTGTTTTGGAAGGTAGGAACACAGCGCTGTGACTGTTCGTCTTTACGTACTGCGCTCAGGGTAACGCTGGCGGCCTTGCCAGCCAGCTTATCCGGCACATCAAACAAGAGCCCGCTGTCGGCAAAGGCTAAGGTACAGGCGGCCACGCTGGGCGTGCTGCTTCCCCGCTGACACAGAGTCGGGTTCACTGCCACCGGTGAAGAGCTGCCCACACCTATGGTGACGGGCGGCGCCACCACAGTATGCCAAAGCCGCTTTTGGCCGCTGCCATTCACCAAGCTGATATTGTTGCCGCCTTCCCAACCCGTTACGGCGTTGGCGGCGGTTAAGGTGGCGCTGACCGGGTCTGTGACCAACTCACTGCAACTGCCATTTTTACAGGCCAGGACGGTGACAGTCTCGGCTTTACAGGTCAGAGGGCTTTCGGAATATTTCAGCAAAAAATGGTCAATCTGCACCGCTTGTTGTTTGTCACACATACCGCCGAAGTCGGCATCATCAATGACACCAAGGTCGATAATCGGTGTGAAGTTCCCTCCCGAGGGAACATTCCCGTGAACGGCCAATGCGCCACTGATAGTGGCATTGCCCGACATGATAATGTTGCCTTCCACGTACAGGATGCCTTTGAAAAAGTTGTGCCCCTCTATGTGTAGATTTCCCCGCACATAGACGATGAGATGTGAAGGATTATAACCCTGATGGATGCTCGTATTTTTCAGGGTGAGATTGTCAAAGTAAAGCCGGGTCGTGGCACCATTGGTTGCCAGGTAAAAGCCTTTTTCAAAATCACCATTGGCAAAGTTGAAGTCACCGGGGCCAAAAGCGTCGCTTCTTGAGCAATGGCGATTATTCCCCTGGGTATAGCAGGTAAAGTTTCCTGCCTTGGAAGGCAAGTTGGGCGGCGGCTGCATACCGGGATTATTGGGACCCGTAGGTGGTTTGGTAAAAATATCGGAGCAAAGTGGCACCGCCATTGCCTGGGGTAACCAACAAAGCAGTGCTATTAACAGGAGTCTAAGGTATGGCACGGGCACTGACCTCCACACTTCGGCTCACTCTCAGATCACCACTTTCGCAGTGTGCACGACTGACGACGAGATACTGGGTCACCCCCTCGGCACTGAAACTGCGACAGGACAGATTGACCACACAGCTGTGAAATCCCACCACGGCTGGCGGTGTCCAGCTGTCGGTATTGTTGCACACAGGGGCGCCCCCATTTATGGGGAATAACTTCGCCATGGCGGCATCGGCGCCACTGTTGGCCGAAGCCAGCGCGCGGGTGCCCCACACTTCCAGCGTCAGGGCTTCATCGGCATCACTGACCATCCGGATCAGCGCCGCCGCGAGCAAAAACATCACTGTGATCACAAAGATCCCTATGATGAGCACACTGCCGCGTTGCCTGGAACGCCTGGATAAATTAGGGAACATTGGCTGTATGCACCTGATGTTGATAGTGAAAGGTTTCACCGTTAACGGCAAAGCCCACGTCCAGTTGTACCATGGCATTGTTTATCAGGGTGGATGCCAAGAGCGTTATGGGAGCAGGTGTAGTCACGGCGTTGGCCATCAGCGCCGAGCGCCCTGCAGCTCTCATGGCCGGCACACCGGGCTGCACAGCACTGAGTCCATAGCCACTGAAGCGCCACAAACTGATGTTGCGGTTGGTGAGCTGCTCGATGAAACAATAACTCACCACGTCCTGACTGAAGTAGATACGGCGGCTGGGCGAGCCCTGACTGAAGCGTACCGGCTTATCAAAGCTGACTTCCAGCGAATCGGCCCCTTCTACCACAGACTGCACGGCAAAGCGCTTGCCGGTATCCCCGGCCGGCAGCGGGTAAACATCTGCCGCAATCAGAGGGTAAACATGGGCCATTTGCCCCGCGGTAATGCCGGTGCTGGCTCCATCGCCCATGACTTTGGCCTGCTGCGCCGCGGCATCCGGCGATATGGCCAATGTCAGGTAGCTGCTGCTCGCCGCGATAGGCACCATTTCGAGGCATTGCCAGCTATCGCTCCCGTTATTGCCAGCGCCGAGTCGCAGGCTACCGGGCAGTGCGCGGCGAATATCCCGGGTGAGACGTTCTATGGCATATCGGCTCTCACCTGTGACCTGCTCGACGGCCGACGACTCGATAAAAATGCGGGTGCCGAAGATGATGAAGCTGCTCACACCCACGGCCAATACCCCCAGCACCAGGATCACTGTGACCAATTCCACCAGGGTGAACCCCCGGGCTCTTGACCCAATCGCAGCGCGCCGCATCAGTAGTTGCTCCTTACGGCATGGTAAGTGATCACTTCTCCTTGAGGTGTGGTGACATGGATGGCGATAAGTTTATTCACCTCAGGCGCCGCGCTGCTGACCTCCACCGCCAGTTTAAAGCCGGGGTAGCGGTCGAGATAGCGCTGGCTGGAGTTCAGCATCAACTGGGTTTCATCCAGTGCGTGGTAGTCATCCACATCATCAAAGTCGTTGCGACCTTCCCCCTCCGGCCCCATCTGAGTGCTGCAGGTCTGGCCCGAGGGAGAGCCGCAGGCCGGCACACCACCATTGATATTACTGTGCTCGTCGTACCTTTTACCCCAAATTTCATTGAGTACAGATTGTGCCAGCTCGGCACTTTTTACCCGCTGCAACGTCATGGCGGCCCGGTCGGCCTGGGGAAAGAGCATGCTTGACAGCAGGACCAGTGCAATGGCCAGCACCAACATGCCAACCACCAGCTCCACCAGGGTAAACCCGCCAGTGCGCTTCAAAGCCTTAGGACCCTTATTGACGTTAGCGGGCATGAATATAGCCCTCGGATTCTATCGCCAGCACCAAAGTTTCGTCGGCAACTGCCAGGATACAATCGCCGCTGCAGCCCGTTGCCGGCAGTCGCCCGAGGGAGTCGAAGTCCAGATTGAAACTGCGGGCTCCACCGGCAAGCAGCGCAAGCTCACTGCCCCCGTGAAAACTCTGCCAGGGCTGCTCGTGCGCCGAATCCTGAGCTCCGGAACATTGATTTGCGGTGCGGCCTTGATAACGCTCGATGCGATACCCCTGGTCACGGGATACGGCTACGCGGATGCAAAGATCGGTATTGTTCATGGCAAAGAGCTGCGCCTTACGCAGCTCAGCCATAAATTCATTACGAAGGGAGTAGGCACTGTAGGAAGAGGCAGATAACAAACGCGGAATAGCCACTACCGCCAGAACCCCTATCAGGATGATGGTGGTAACAAGCTCGACCAGGGTGAATCCCCGAGATAGAGAATGACGTGACTGCATCCAGCGCTCACCTGCAATACTAGGTCATCCAAGTTTCCAACAACTTGTGCCATAAGGCAAATTTCAGACCTTGACTATTTACCTTAAACTAAAAGGCCTGCGAAGCAGGCCTTTCTTATCAGCAGTCGTCGGCATCCGGCATGGCACTGAAGACCGGCCCCACCGTTTGGCTAGTTGCTTGGGTATAGGTAAATCGACATGTTGCAGGCGAACCTTTCTGCCAAATCGTTGCCACCCCAGCAGCAGAAAAGATCACCCACTCGGCTGCAGTCTCATTGGCAACTGTAGGATCTGTGGCGCTGGTACCAGCATCGAAGTCAAACTCCAGAGCGTTTTCCAGTTCAGCCTCAGTAGCCTGAAGGTAACCGAAATGAGTTACCGCTGGAGTACCAGTTCCAATATCCACGGACGGTGCAGGTGTTGCATTGCTGGCACTTCTTTCAACACCAGCCAAGGCTGCACGCGAATACACCAAAGAGTTTGCTCCCTGAATAGCGGCCTTTGCGCCACTAAGAGCACTAACTCTCGCATCAGACTGCAGATTGATAAACTTAGGCGCTGCCGTTACTGCCAGAATGCCCAGGATGATGATCACCACCACCAACTCAATCAGGGTAAAACCTTGCTGTTTTTTCATGCTTTCTTACCTTTCTGTGAAATTAACTTGCCTGATGTTCAGGGGTTGGTGAAGCTGAGCACCTTGCCGGTACCCGGATTATAAGTAATGCCGGAGGCACCGGGTGTCGTCAAATCCGGTACCGGGTTGGCAATGCCGCTGTTGGGATCAAGTGTCAGTGATGACACCTGATGGTACACACATAAATCCAGACCATTGACCGTTTGACCATTGAGGTCGTTGCTGCTGCCACCCGCGCCGCCAAGAGCCCTCACGGTATAACGTTGCTTACGGGCATCCTGGGTGTAAAGCACATTACGGGGCGTGCTTTGTAAAATCAGGTTAAATACCTGCTGGCAGGTGGCGTCTGTCATGTCAGTGGCTGACACATTATTGTCGCCTGTCGGATAACCAAAGCGCTTATCGAGGCCGATTTGAGCGCCATCCAGCAACACATAGTCGTTGTTGCGACCGTCGATTTCCCACTGGGCACGCACGAAACTCACCGCCGTAACCAAGCCACCACTCACCGCATCCACACTGGCCGCTTCTGCTTCGTCGGTAATATTCAGAAATCTGGGAATGGCGGTGGCCGCCAGTAGCCCAAGGATAACTATGACTATCACCAGCTCAATAAGTGAAAATCCCTGCTGTTTAGCTTTCATAGGTGCCCCCAATCGTCCATTTTCCCATTGTAGCAGCTAAATTCGTCTTGAAAAGTCTCATATATAACAGCTAATTAGTATGGTTGACCAAGGTCACTTTTCCGGTGTCCAAATGGTAGCTGATAAGACTGTCTGCTTCGCCCAAATACTGGCAACTGCCGCTGCCAGTATCAAAAGACACATCAATTAAATCGTCGGTGCCGTATCCCAAGAGCTGCTGCCACAATGCCCGGCAACCAATGGCATCTGTTTGAGGCGGCTGCGGCCAGCCGGCGGCACTCATATGGATCAGCACAGGGGCTGCAGGTTTGTCTCTATCCAACAGCTCCCACTCCAACTTGAGTATCTCACCCCGCCCCTGCCCCAACCATTTGGAGCGCGCCATGGATATCAAATTTTGCAAGCGCCCCTGCTCCATCACCATGCTGTGGGATGCGACCGACTCCAAACCGGAAAAGTACCTGAACCCCACCACAGCCAGCAGCAACAGCATCACTATCACCGCCAGCATTCGGCGATAGATACCAATCAACTCTCCTTCGGCTTCCCGCTGTGGCAACAAGATTCAGCCTCCCTTAACCACGTTGAGCATGTCCCACATGGGCAGGTAAATACCCAGCGCCAAAATGAGCACTATGCCGGCCACGATTCCGATGAGAATGGGCTCAAGCTTGGCGGTGAGGTTTTTCAGGTCGTAGTCCACTTCACCCTCGTAAAAATCGGCGGCGTCGTTGAGGAGCTGTTCCAGCTGACCGGTCTCTTCCCCCACCGCCACCATCTGCAGTACCAGCGGCGTAAAGAGTTTGCTGTGGTTGGAGACCCTCAGCATGGACTCGCCGGACTCAATCCCACGGCGCATGGCAACAATCTTGTCGTGCATGTAGGCATTATCCACCGCATCCGCCACCAGACTCAGCGCCTGGGTCATGGGCACGCCGGCACCCATCATCATGGCGAAGCTGCGGCAGTAGCGAGACAGGGTCGAGCGCTCAATGATGGAGCCCACCGCTGGCATATGCAGCTTCCACTGATCCCATTTTTTTTCACCCTGTTCAGTTTTATGCCAATAGGCGAGGCCGCCAATAAGCCCTGCCACCAACAGCGCCAACAACCACCAGTAGTTGACGAAAAAATTGGAGGTTGCAATCAGTATCCGCGTCGCCCATGGCAGCTCGGCACCAAATCGGGAAAACATGTCGGCAAATTTGGGGATCACCATGATGTTTAAAATCACCATGGCGAGGGAGATGGCAATCAGCACAAAGGTGGGGTATCGGACGGCTGACTTGATGCGGCGGCGGGTTTCCTGTTCACGCTCCAGATAGCCCGACAGCTGCAAAAAAACATCTTCCAGCTTACCCGTGTTTTCCCCCACATGGACCATGGATACAAACAGGGCATCGAATACCTCGGGATGATGATTCATCGCCGATGACAGAGGCCTGCCCGCGGTCAGCTGCACAGAAATATCATCCAGCGCCTCTTTCATTTGCTGGGAATGGGTGGTTTCACTCAGCCCGGCAATGGCTCTGAGAATCGGGATGCCCGAGCGGGTCAGCGAATACATCTGCCGGGTAAAAATCTGCAACTCTTCCAGACTGACCCGGCGGCGAAACAAGCTTGATACGCTCACGCCTTTGCCGCGGGGTTTGGTTTCGCGAAATTCCAGCGGGATCACGGCACGGGACAGCAGCTGATCGGCGGCCGCATTCTCGGAGGCCGCATCCAGCTCCCCCGTTACCTGCTGTCCCTGGGCATTGCGCCCCCGATACTTATAGACAGGCATTGTCAGGCTCCTGCGCCATCAAACTGGGCCATTTCCTGCGACAGAGGTATCTGGGTTTCGCTGACGTCCTCCACCAGCCTGGCGACCTCTTCAATGGTGGTCATCCCCTGCTTCAGGTAATTGAGTGCCGAGATGAGCAAGGGGGTAAAGTTGGGGCTGGCGTAAGCCGCGTGGGCAAACGCCTGGGGATTGCCGGTGCGCATGGCATCCACCATGGCCTCATCCAGCTCCAGCAGCTCAAAAATACCGATACGGCCACGATAACCTGTGCCACTGCAGCTTTGGCAGCCGGTGCCCATGCGAAAACGCGCCTGAGACAAATCCACTCCCTTGCTGACCGTGGTCAGCCAGGCCTTGTCCTGACTGGTCAGGTGATAATCCACTGCGCAGTTTTGACATACACGGCGCACCAGACGCTGGGCAATGATCACCCGCAGCGCACTGGCCACCAGATAACTGGCGGCCCCCATGTCCAGGAGTCGCAGCGCCGAGGTCACAGCGTCGTTGGTGTGCAGGGTCGAGAGCACAAAGTGGCCCGTCAGGGCGCCCCGCAAACCGATTTCCACGGTTTCGTGGTCACGCATCTCCCCCACCATGATGATATCGGGGTCCTGACGCAGTGTGGTGCGCAGCACATTGGAAAAATCGAGCCCTATCTTGTGGTTAACCTGCACCTGATTGATGCGGGGTAACTGGTATTCCACCGGATCTTCCACCGTGATTATCTTGCGGTCGGCGGTATTGAGTTCACTCAGGATGCCGTAGAGGGTTGTGGTTTTGCCGCTACCCGTGGGGCCTGTCACCAGCAGCATGCCGTGGGGGCGTTTAATCTGTTTGCGCACCCGCTGCAAAATCGCATCCGGCATACCGGTTTCATTCAGGGTCAGCAATCCGGCCGATTGGTCAAGCAGACGCATCACCACAGACTCGCCGTGGTAAATGGGCATGGTCGAAATACGCACGTCTATCTTGTGACCTTTCACTTCCATATGAAAGCGGCCATCCTGCGGCAGGCGCTTTTCGGAAATATCCAGCCCTGCCATAAGCTTAAGACGAAGCACCAGGGCCGCGGCTATGGTTACTTCGTTCAGTATGGTTTCCTGCAGGTGGCCATCCACACGCTGACGAATGCGCAACGATTTGTCACCGGGTTCGATATGAATGTCCGATGCCCGCATCTGTACCGCATCTTCAAAAATCGACTGCAAGAGTTTAACCACTGTGGTTTCACTGTCGCTGTCTCCTGCAGTCAGGGCGGCGAGGTCGAACGCCTCGTCGGCGGCGTATTCTTCCTCCAACTGCCCGGCCATTTGCGCAATTTGTTCGGTGCGCCGGTACAGGTTATCGAAGGCCTGCATCAACTGAGCTTCGGGGGCCACCACCAGCTCAAGGCGCTTGGGTGCCAGCAGCACTTCAAGGTTGTCCAGTGCCTGCAGATCAGCCGGATCGCTCATGGCGACCACTACCGCATCCCCCTTGTCTTCAATCGCCAGGGCGCGGTAGCGGCGAGCCTGTACTTCAGGCAGCAAATTGACCACCGCCGGAGGCACTGGACGGCGACTGATGTCGAGATAGGGAATGTTCAGCTGCTGAGACAGGAATTTCAGCAGCTGATCCTCGGCGATATACCCCATATCAATCAGGGTGCGACCCAATTTACGGCCTGTGCTCTTTTGCTGAGCCAGCGCCGCCGTCAGCTGATCCTCACCAATGATTTGTTCCGATACCAGCAAATCCCCAAGGCGCATCTTGAGTTTTGGTTTCATTGGCGCTCTCCCAACTGCATTAATCTGTTTTCTACATAGGCGCGGGCATCGGCTGATAACCCGGCGATGCCCAGTGCACGCTGATAGTGACGACGGGCATCAGCAACCTTGCCCTGCGCATCCTGTGCGTAGGCAAGCCCCAGCCACCATTGGGCTCTTTCCATACCGGAGTCCAGGAGTTTCAGGTATGCCGACTCGGCCAGTGCATGGTCCTGTGTTTCACGGGCCATATCCGCCACCAACAGCCACTTATCCCGCGCCTTGGGGTCTGTGTCCCCAATTGATTGAAGGGCTGCCATTGCCTGCAGCTTGTCACCCTGCTCCCGCCACAAACGGCCAAGGAGCAGCGCAAAAGACGACTGCTCCGGAAACTGCGCCAGCCCACGCTGGAGCAGCTGAATGGCGTCGCCTGGTTTACCCTGACCATAATGAAGCGCTGCCAGTTGTCTTCTTGCCTCGTGGCGCGCTGGCTCATAAGAGAGCGCCGTGGCGTATTGCCTTATCGCTTCATCAAGCTTTCCCGCATCTCTGGCTGTATTGGCCTTTAGCATGGCGCGCTCGGCTTGCTCCGCCGGTGTCAGCACCACTTCGGTTACGGCCATGCTGCCGGGCGCCGGCGTATTGGTATTCATGTCGGCACCGGAAGGTTCAGCCGCGGGCGGCACCGACTTCACGTTAGCTGTTGAACCAACGGCAGCTCCTGTCATAGAGGTTTCGGGAATGGCAGGCGCTTTTGCTGATACGGCGGCTGGCTCGGACAAGATCTCGTGCTCGCCATCCCGCGTCACGTTTGGGGCTGATTCATCGGGCTCCCTTGCCTGCGCTGTCGACATAGCTGACGCGGTGTCGCCCCTGGCATCCGTGGACGCCAGGGTTTGGGATTCCACCGCATTGCTCGCCGCTTTTGTAGTTACCTGTGCTGTAGTCACCTGTGCTGCCGTTACCTGTGCATTGCTCGCCGTGGATGTGCTTGCAGGCGCCGTCCCAGACTCTGCCGAATCTTGAGATTGAACAGGCGCCTTTTGGCCTGAACTCATCGGACTTAATGCCACAGCATCTCCGCTATCGGACGCTTTCAGGTGCCAAAGCATCAGCGCGATTGCGATAAGTAGCAGCGACAGCAAGACAAGCCAGCGCCAGGGCAGCCCGGGGGCTTTGCTCGCTGGAATGGCGACTGCTGCAGGCAGTTTTTGCAACTGATGAGGTTCGGCGCGCTTATCCAGATCTTTCAGCATTTGATTGATAACGCTCATAAGCCGCCCCCGTGCCACCACAAGCCCATGGCAGCCACCATCAGGCTGCCCAGACTCAGCACCGGCAACCAGCGTGGCCAGAGGGGTTGGGATGCATCTTCGGTATCCCGTATAGCGCCCAGCGCCTGGCGACGCCCGATGCATTTTGCGCCCTCACCAAACCCCAGCATCAACGACTTATGGGCCAGGATATTGATAAGTCTTGGTATTCCTCTGGATGCCCTGGCAATGGCAGCGATGGCAACATTATCAAAAAGCCCGCCTTCACTTAATCCAGCCGCCCTTAATCGATGGGCCACATAGGCATGAATTTCTTGGCGGTTAAGGGGGCGGAGGCGGTAGCTGAAGGTGATCCTCTGCCGCAGTTGTCTGAGCTCAGGGCTTGCCAGCCTTTCATCCAGCTCGGGCTGACCAAAGAGCACCACCTGCAGGAGTTTGCGATTTTCTGTCTCCAGATTGGTGAACAGCCTTAAGGTTTCCAGACTCTCCTGTGGCAAAGCCTGGGCTTCATCCAAAATAAGCACCACGCTGTGGCCATGGGCGGCCAGTGCCATCAGTTGATGCTGAATCAGGCTGGTTAACTGCTGCTGATCGATATTGGCGGAGTATTTGAGGCCAAGTTCCAGCGCCAGCGCCCAGCGCAGTTCGTTTGGCGACAAACAGGGATTGGGCAGATAAGCGCAGCGAAGCGGCGCCGGCAGGTCATTGAGCAGCTTACGTAAAATCAGGGTTTTACCCGTGCCCACCTCACCCGTGACCTTGATAAAACCTTCACCGGTTTGCAGTGCTGTTTGCAGCACTTGCAGCGCCTCTGCGTGGGGCGCCAGTGCGAAAAAGAATCCGGTATTCGGGGTCAGTGCAAAAGGCATTTCCCGAAGACCAAAGTGCTGCAAGTACACCTTATTCGCCCTCGGGGTACCAACGGTCCAACAAGGCCTTGGAGCGCTCCAACTCTTTCTTCCAGGTGCCACTCACCACAACAGTTGGTTTGAGCAGTATCACCAGCTCTGTCTTGCGGACAGACTGGCTGCGGTTGGTAAAGGCTTCACCCAGAAAAGGAATATCCCCAAGCAGAGGCACCTTGGATACCAGCTCCATGCTCTCGCTCTTCATCAGACCACCGATCACCACCACATCCCCGGAAGTGGCCTTAATCACAGTATCCGACTCGCGGATTTCACTCTGGGCCAGGGGCAGCTCCAGATCGCTGTTGCTGATTTTGATGGTCTTGGTTTGTTCTTTCACATCGATAACCGAGGGATGTACGTGCAGCAGCACATTGCCCTCACCATCAATTTGCGGGGTAACGTCCAGCGCGATACCGGAGAAAAAGGGCGTCAGTTCGACTTCGGGACTGGTCACAGGCGTAGTGCCCGCCACGGTCGTGGAGGATACATCGGTGACAAAGTATTCATCTTTGCCCACCTTGATCACCGCCTTTTGGTTGTTGGAGGCCGTTACCCGCGGGCTCGACAACACATCCACGTCCCCTTGGGTATCGAGGAGATTTATCATGGCATCGAAGTCTGAACCTATGAGAGACAATGAGGTCACGCCGCCCAGAGCGCTGGAAATTTGATTACCGAACTCATTGCCTGCAGAGGTGGCAAAGTTAATCTTGGTGTTACCGTCGGCAAGGGCACTGCCGGCTATCTTGTTCCACTGGATACCCTGCTGGTAACCATCAGACAAGGTCACCTCAAGTACCTTGGCTTCCAAAATCACCTGTCGCTGCAGGTGAGTTTCGGCGGTGGCCAGAAACTCCCTCACCTGACGCAGTTCACCGGGCAGCGCACGCACTGTCACCAAACCGGCCTGGGGCGTAACCACCACATGGCGATTGTTGCCGGTACCGCCAATCAAGGACTCGAGGGTTTCTTTCAGCTCACCCCAGAAGTCTGTTTTGTTACGGGACTGAATAAAGGTGCCGTTGGTATTGTTGCCGTTGGAATTTCCGTTAACACCGTTATTTACACCGTTGTTATCAAAGGCGTTATTACCATTGCTGCCGTTGTTGTTATTGCCGTTGTTATTGTTGTTATTGTTGTCTGAGATACGGCCGGACGTCACAGAGGTTAAAGACACGCCATGACGTTCCATGTAGAGGTAGTTCACAGGGAAAGTTTCGGTACGCATTCCCGATGGAAACACCTTGAGTACCTTGCCCTCGTGGCTGACCTCATAGCCGTACAGGTCTTCAATCACCTGCAAGGCCTCACTCAGGGTCACCCCTTTGAGCGACAATGAAATACGCCCCTGCACCTCAGGGTGTACGGCCACACTGAAGGGCGTGCCTTTAACGAGACTCGGGAAAAACACCCGGGCATCCACCGCATTGGCGGCCACATCGAAGCGTCTTTCCGGTGGCAAATTGGGAGCAAATACCGTGTTACTGCCCGCCAATTCGCGGGACACAGAATCAGGCAGCTTCGCCGGTGGCTGAGCTTCAACACCTTTCGGCGCCACAATTTCATTGAGCGCCTCCTTGGACGCCTGAGGATTGGGCCTGTCGGTGGTTTGGCATGCTATCAGGCACAGCGACAGCAGAGGGGTAAGGTATTTGATACCAGAAATTGCCATAACTTTTATCTCTCTGTAATAGCCTGAAACAGCCTGAGGGTCTTCCCGTCGGACAGGGACACATAATCACTGCCGATAGCGGTGATCCTCGCGTTACCAATACTGTCGCCCAAAGTAAGCAGGCGATTGCCTATTACGGCATATTTAGCGTCGGGGGAATTGATGATGCTGGTCAGCCGGCTTCCCTGCGCCTGACCGACAGCCTGCGCCCTGAAGTCCGCAGGCTGGGTCGGGTCTCTTAAGGGCTCTGCCGCCTGGGATGCGCCGCACAGGCACAAAAGTAAACTACTGATTCGCCACACGGATAAAGTCCTCGTTTACACTCAGGGTATGCAGCATCAGCTGCACCTCGGCCTTGGGGTACGCCTTAACCCGGTAATCCATTCGCTTCCAATAGAGTTTGTTTTCAAGACTTTCCACCGCTTCAACAAACCGCAGCACCGCAAAAAAATCCCCTTCCAGGGTCAGTGCTATGCCATGGGAATACAGGTTCAGTTTTTGCTCTCCTTCACCCACCTCAATCAGGGGGACTGGCGCAATGGACTCGAATCCGGTCAGGGTCAAGCCCTTGGCGCCATCGAGCATTTTGGCCAATACAGAGGGCATCAGACGGGCGGGTACCATATCCACAGTCTGTTCTTCCAGGGCTGTGTCCAGCTGCTGATGTTCCTTCAGCAACAAGGCCTTACGCTCAAGAAAATCCCGGTTGGGATCCTGGGCCAATCGCTCCTGATACAGGGCCAACTGCTGCTCACTGATGTGGTTATTGGCACGGGTTTGACTGAGTGTCTGGTTTGCCTGGCGGTATTCCTTCCAAAGGCTCTCCACCGGCATGGATAGCAACATGAGCAGCCCAAACAGCACGGCAAAAAAGATAATGCCCCGCTCCCTTGAGGTCAGGTCGTCGTATTTAGTCGCGAGGGAATCGAAACGGCTCATGGCTTCAGTTCCTCCCTCAGTGCGCCACTGGTGAGAATAAAGCCCAGCGGCGCGCCTTCATCACGGGCCATGGTCATGGTGGCAAACTGTTTACCCTGAAGGGTTTGTGTATGTTTCAGCCGCTCGACCCACAAAGGCACACTGGTGGGCGCTTTGGCAGAGCCTTCAAACCTGAGCTCCCCTTCCGCCACCAGAATACGTTCAAGCCACACGTTGCCATCGGCGGCAGAAGCCAGATCTGTCATCAGCGAACCATAGCCACCGCTGGCAAATCGCTGCTGATTGCCAAGCTCACTGAGCAGCTGCCGTTTCAACGCCAGAAAGTCCTTCAGCTCAGTGACCTCTGCCACCAGTGTTGCGTCGGCCTTGTGGTTTGCCAGCTGAGCCTCCAATTGCTGCTTTTGCTGGCCAAGGCGCTCAGATTCGGCCCGTGCACTGTTAAGTTCTGCTTTCACGGTTGATAGCTGCCAACCAAGTGCAACGCCCGCCAGCAGCAGTACGCCCAGCACGGCAATCACTGACTGGCTCAGGCGCTTGAAATTCAGACGCTGCCGGGTCGGCAGCAAGGACTCGTCGTAGAGGTTAATGCGGGTCTTGTTCATGGGCGCGCCCCCAAAAACTCCTCACAGGCGAGGCGGGCAAAGGTCAGCCCCACGGGGCCGGTATTCATGGCGGTCACCCGTTGATTGAAGTTAGCACCCACTAACCGTGCCAGCGCCTGAGTTGCCCCCTGAGTCAGCAGTTCTATACTGGCCACCGGCGGCTGACGCAGTTGGCTCTCGAAATAATCCATGGAACGTTGCAGCTCCAAACTGAGATTATCGGCAGCCCCATAGGCCAAATCCGATTCGGCTATCCCATCAATCTCACTGAATCCCCGAACCCTGCGCTGCATCCAAAGCTCCCCCTCTTTTATCACCGTCAGCAGCAATTCGTTGCCCGGAACATGGCTCACCACCATGCGCGCCTGTGGCTCGGAGGCAAACAGCCGGGTGGTGACCAACTCTTCAATGCCAATGCCGACTATCTCACAGTCATTGTCATCGGCGGCCAGCACCAGACTTGCCAGCGCATCCCGGCTGACAGTCACCACGGTGAGTTTATTGGAGTGGCTATGAGGAGGCTCAAAATAGTCCAGCTTCAGGGAAGAAACGGGCTCAGATACCATGTCTTTAATGGACCAACGGACCGCTTCCGCCAGTTCGTTGTCGGGCACAGGGGGTTTGTCGGATAGCAGCAGTTGATAGCGCCCGGCCCCCAATACCACGGCCAGACGTGCAGGACCGAAACGGGACACTATGGCCGCCATCAGCCCCTGCCAGTTGTCGCCATCGAGAGGAATTTCTGCGCCGTCGGTTTCAGCATCTGCCGCCGGGACCACCCAACAGCTATGGTTCGACAGATACAGCCCCAGGTCGCGACGCTCAGTTTTCTTATGCCAAAAAGGAGATCGGCCCATTGCAGTCATGTCCGTGTGATTATGCGCCTTGCCATGTACCGCGTGAAACGCGCCAAGTCAGGGAAAGTGGGCGGCGATGGCGTACTAATTAGTTATTTTTAATAAGTATTATGCAGAGAATACACCATAAGATAGGCCGAGGGCCTGCGTTTCACAAGGGTTTTGGCACAAATTGCCACTCAGGTCTGCTGCGGATCACCAAAGTAGCTGCCCTGACCGGCACTTACCCCCAAAATCAGCAGCGTTTGCCACTCCTCAAAAGAGCCTACCCCCTCGGCAAACACCTGCACATCGGTACGATATAAACTGCCAATAAGACTGCGGACAAACAGCTGGTTCTCAGGGCGCAAGTCAATTTGGCGCACCACTGAGCGATGCAGCTTGATAAAGTTAAAGCCCAGCTCGCGGATATATTGGGTGCTCACCACCTGCTGCCCCACATGATCCACACAAATGCGGCTGCCCATTTTGCGCAGCATATTAAGCTTGGACTCGAGCTGGCTTCGGTGCTTCATCACCATGTCTTCAGTAACTTCAAACACCAGCCTGGATGCCAGATGACGGTATTCAAGCAAGGTAGTTTGCAACCAGCGTACAAAGGCGCGACTGGTCAGCGAGTCCACACTCAGGTTGATGCTGTAATGCCGGGTGGCGTTGCCGGTATCCGACATCAACTCAAACAGGGTGCGCTCGACCACCTGCCGCTCGATTTGTGGCATCAATCCACACTTCACCGCCATGGGGATAAACAAAGTCGCCCTCACCAGGCTGCCCATGGGGTCGCGGACCCGGGTAAAAATTTCATGGTGATGTTGGCTGCCATCACCTTCGCACACAGGTTGGGTAAAGGTAACGAAATTCCGGTTAACCAGAGCGTTTTCAAGAAAGGAGCGCCAGCGTACTGAGCCCTTGGCAAATTCTTGATCCACTGCGCCCTTGTCATACATAAACCATCCGCTTGCCCCCTGCAGCTGCGCGGCGCGCAGGGCCATATCGGCCTCGTCCAGCAAAGGCTCCGGCATATCGCCTTCTTTAAAGTAAGCGCCCCCCAGATGGAAAAAGTTATCGGCTTCTTCAATTTTGGGCAGCGGCTGCGCCAGACAGATTTTCAGCAGCTTGTCGGCCAAGGCGTCGGCCTCCACCAGGGAGATTTGCGGCACGACGATGGCCAGCTGATTATGGGAGCGGCGGGCAAAAATACTGTTGGCCTGGGTTTGCAGCACCAGATTGATGGCGTTGATGGTGCTGTGGAGCAGCTCGAGTACCACTTCATCGCCAGCCTCCTGTTGCAGGATATCCAAATCTTCCATTTCAAGCAGATACAGGACTCCGGGTGCCAGCATCCCCTGATCGCTGGAGAGGGCATTGAGGCGGTTTTGCAAAAACAGCCGGTTACCTATCCGGGTTTGGGGGTCGAGGAAGGTATTGGAGCGAATAAATTTATCGAAACGGGCGCGCTCCTTGTGGGCATCGGCAAGCTCCGCAAGCAATCTTGAGAGCGCCCGATTGATTAGTCGTGGTTTACCGTTCCCGGGGGTTTTGGCCGCCTCATCCAGCTTGCCATCGAGGATTAGTTTGCTGCGCTGCGCCAGCGCCTCTATGCCTTCAAGCTCGGCGGAAAACCACAGAAATCCGAAGCGCACAAATCCCGCCACTGCCACTATTCCCACCAGCAAAATCATCAGCTCACGCCAGCCAAGGCGGTGTGCCGAAAAGGGACGGGGCAGCTCCAGCCGCATCTGGATAGCATCATTGCCATAGAGGGTTCGCTCGTACAGTACCCTTTGATCCGAACCCAGATTGCCCTGATATTCAAACACCAGCTCATCACCCTGGGTCAAACGGAAACTGACCGCGTTGTAGGCCAGCAGCATGGGGGGCAACCAGGTGTCGAGGTCCCAGCTGCTCTGGTGCTGATAGTGGTTAACCAACATGGTTTCAAGCTCTGCGACCTTTTGCTGCTGAAAGCGATAGGTCAGCTGCACGAAGCTCATCAGAGCGCTGAGCAAAAACACAAAAGCGACCGCCGCCAGCGACATCATCCAGAAGCTGATGAGTTTTTTGGTCAGCATGCGAGTCAGTTGCATGAAATGGGGCCGTCCTGATGTTTTAGTTCTTATAGGCCGGCAGCGCGCCGGCGGGACAATGCAAATTGTTAAAAATTATCAGGTACTCAATAACAAAAGGCAACCACAAGGGTTGCCTTTATCTGCCTTTACCGCGCCAGAATTACGAATCAGGCCAGGTAGTTCTCTGGCAGGGTGTCGATGGCGGCAACGCCTGAATCGATGGCGGCCTGAGCCACAGCACGGGCTACCCTTGGCAACAAACGCGGATCCATGGGTTTTGGCAGAACATACTCTGGGCCAAAGCTTAAGCTGCTGACATTGGGATAGGCGGCAAGCACAGAGGCGGGAACCGGTTCTTTCGCCAAATCAGCAAGGGCATGCACAGCGGCAATCTTCATTTCATCGTTGATGCGTGCAGCACGCACATCCAGGGCACCACGGAAGATAAAGGGGAAACACAGCACATTGTTTACCTGATTGGGGTAATCACTGCGGCCGGTACCCATGATGATGTCCTTGCGGATATCGTGGGCCAGTTCCGGCTTGATCTCCGGGTCTGGGTTGGAACAGGCAAAGATCACCGGATTATCTGCCATCAAGAGCACATCTTCGGCGCTCAGCACATCCGGACCGGAAAGCCCCAGGAACACATCGGCCCCCTTAATCACATCCTGCAGGGTGCGCTTGTCGGTGTTATTGGCAAACAGCGCCTTGTATTCGTTCAGATCGTCACGGCGGGTGTGGATAACGCCTTTGCGGTCCAGCATGTAGACATTTTCACGCTGGGCACCACACTTCACCAACATGGTCATACAGGCGATGGCGGCAGCGCCGGCGCCCATACACACGAACACCGCTTTATCGATGGATTTACCCTGAATTTCCAGCGCGTTTATCATGCCGGCAGCGGTGACGATGGCGGTACCGTGCTGATCGTCGTGGAACACAGGAATGCTGCAGCGCTCAATCAGCTCACGCTCAATCTCGAAACACTCGGGCGCCTTGATGTCTTCCAGGTTAATACCACCAAAAGTATCGGCAATGGCCTCAACGGTATTGATGAACTCTTCTGTGGTGCGGTGCTTCACCTGAATATCGGTGGCATCTATGTTGGCAAAATGCTTGAACAGCAGGGCCTTGCCTTCCATCACAGGCTTGGATGCCAGGGGACCCAAATTACCAAGCCCCAGAATGGCGGTACCGTTGGAGATCACCGCCACGGTATTGCCCTTGGCGGTATAACGATAGGCATCGGCAGGATTGGAGGCTATTTCACGAACAGGCTCGGCCACACCCGGGCTGTAGGCCAACGCCAGATCCATGCTGGTTTCAGCGGGTTTGGTAAGACACACAGCCATTTTTCCAGGAACCGGAAATTCATGATAATCGAGTGCTTGTTGACGAAAGTCTGCCATTTTTTAATCCTGAACGACGTTTTTATGGGTAAATCCGCGGGTAAAGGGCCTCGCTGCCGCGAGTTCGGACCCCTTCACTGAGGTCATAAAGATTACGCGAATTACCAAGGCTTTGAAACCAACCTTCAACAAATTTCAGGGACTTGATTACCACCAAAGCATCAAAGCGTCATTTTCAGCAATTAACTTTGGAAAAAAAATGCCAAACCATTAATTAACTTTGTTGTTTTTATACCTAAGCAATTCATAAAATCAGCCTTTTTGGCGCAATTCAAAGCGACTTATGTAGCAAAATTACCAAATTTAATTCCATTTTCGCTGTTACACCGGGAATCACAGTCGAAAGTCACAAAATCATCGCTTGAAAAACAAACTCATCTGACCTCGATGGAGGCAATAGGATTCTTGGTTGGAATGAAGGAAAAACGAAGGACTGAGTCAGGCTGAAAAGCAAAAAGGGCACCACGAGGGTGCCCTTTTTATGAATTCATTGCTGGTGCAATTACTTCTTGCCAAGCATACCGAAACGCTTGTTGAACTTGTCGATACGACCACCAGTGTCAACCACTTTCTGGGTACCTGTGTAGAATGGGTGACAAGCACCACACACGTCCAGGTGCAGGTCTTTACCTACAGTGGAGTTGATCTTGATAACGTTACCACAGGTACAGGTGGCAGTGATCTGGGCGTATTCAGGATGGATACCTGGTTTCATCGGGATTACCTCAAAGTAAAGGCCATGTCGCTCTTCCAACCCGAAGTCGGACACCACATGCAGTTAATAACAAGTATGTTAGGGCGCAGAATGGTACAGGATCTCCCCCATACTGACAAGCGGATTATCGTTTAAAAAGCCAGCGATTCACTCCAGACTTTTGGCTTCAAACAGGCGTCTTGCCTCCCGGGTATCCGGATAGCGTCCAAGCAGCGCGGGCGACGGACAGGCCAACTTGGCATCCTGCTTAAGCCCGCCGATTTTCCCTTTGGTAAAGGCGCTGGGATTGGCATCAAACAGTGCCATCATGGTGCTGTATACGTTGGTATTCCAGCGAGGCGCATAACGGCTGGCAATGCGCCAGAGGGTTTCGCCCTGCTGATACTCAACGGTGCAGCCACTGCTGTCATTGGCGGCGCTGATGGCAGCCACTTGTGGGGCCGGAGGCCTGGCCACAGGCACGGCTTCGGGAGCCAGCAGTTCGGCGGCTTTCCTTGGCGCGGCTGCCGGCGTCTTGGCGATTCGTTCCTTGCCGCCAAAGAGCGGTATCACCTTATATTCCTGCCACTGATTGACCACGTATTCGCGTACCACCAGCTCAGCATTGGCGTCTGTCACGTTGTCGACACCAAACAGCAACAACATAAAGTTGTTGAGGGGTTCTACCATGAGCTTTTCTTCACGGGTGCCCTGGCGCACCACAAACTCCAGTCGCGACAGATCACTGCGCTCAGACACTATGTTGACTCGCAGGCGCGGATATTCTCCCAGGGTAAATTGGCTTTTATTGATACTCACATGGGATAAACGCGCCTGTGCGGGCGTCAGGGCCTGAACCATCAACAGCAAGGCAAGGATGAAAAGTCTTGTCATTGTTTTTCCTGCATCGTTTTTCTTGCATTGTTTTTTTGCATAGTGACTGGGCTGCTTTAGCTGTGGCTGAGTTCCCACGCTGCCGTTACACTAGAGGCAACTCAAGCCAGATGTACCTGATTATGCCACAGTTTGTTGAAGTTGCCCTGCCGGTTCCCATGCGCCGCAGCTACAGCTACCGATTGCCAGCACACACAAGCTCCGCGCCCTGCCCCGGTAAAAGGGTCAAGGTGCCCTTTGGCAAACAACAACTGATAGGCCTGATTACTGCCACCAAAGACAGCTGTGAACTGCCCGACGCCCAAATTAAGGAAATCATTGAGATAATCGATGATGAACCGGCGTTGTCTGAACCACTCTATAAACTGACTCTCTGGGCCGCAAGGTATTATTTTTGCAGTCAGGGACAGATGCTGACCCAGGCACTGCCTGTGGCACTGCGCAAAGGCGCCGATGCCGCGCCAAAGAGCCGCACCTGGCTGAAACTCACGGATAAGGCCATCGAAGCCGGTGTAGCAACGCTGAAAAGAGCACCCGCGCAGCAAAAACTTGCAGAGATGCTGATGCAACACCCCCTGAGCCTTGACGAGTTCAACGCCTTGGAGCTCAGCAAGGCGGCACTGAAAGGCCTCGAAGACAAGGGCTGGGTGCACCGTGGACAGGTTCCCGTAGACATCAATCTTGGCTGGCGCACGAGCCTTGAGCTTGGTGAAACGCCCCACAAACTCAATAAAGAGCAGGCAGTGGCGGTAGCCGCCATCAATGCCGCCCAGGGCTATGAATGCGCTCTGATTGAGGGCATCACGGGTTCAGGCAAGACCGAAGTCTATCTGTCGGTATTGGAAAAGGTATTGAGCGAAGGCAAGCAGGCACTGATTTTGGTGCCCGAGATAGGCCTGACACCCCAGACCATTGATCGCTTCCGGCGCCGATTCAAGGTTGAAGTCGCCGTTATCCACTCCAACCTCACCGACAATCAACGCCTCGATGCCTGGCGTGCCGGGCGAAGTGGGGAAGCCGCCATCATCATAGGCACCCGCAGCGCCCTTTTCACGCCCATGGCCTTCCCCGGTATTATCATCCTCGACGAAGAGCACGACAGCTCGTTCAAGCAGCAGGAAGGCGTGGGCTATCACGCCCGTGATTTGGCGGTGATGCGCGGCCACCTTGAAAACATTCCCGTGGTGCTGGGCTCGGCCACCCCCTCGCTGGAGTCGCTTCAAAACGCACTCTCAGGCCGATATCGCCACCTGCATCTGGGGGAGCGCGCCGGCAACGCCAAAAAGGTACGCCAGGGCATTATCGATATCCGTAACCAACCGCTGAAAGCAGGCATGTCGTCGGCACTGCTCAACGAAATGCGCCTGCATCTGGATGCAGGCAATCAGGTGCTGCTGTTTTTGAACCGTCGTGGCTTTGCCCCGGCGCTCCTGTGCCATGAGTGCGGCCATCTGCACGAGTGCGATCGCTGCGATGCCTTTTTTACCGTGCATCAAAAGCTCGGCGAAATTCGCTGTCACCACTGCGGCAACCAATATGCCATTCCGCGCCAGTGTCATAATTGCGGCTCCACCATGCTCATGGGTCAGGGCATAGGCACAGAACAGCTCGAGCAAGTATTAAAGGAAGAATTCCCCAAATACCCAGTGGTGCGCATCGACAGAGACACCACACGCCTCAAGGGCTCACTGGAGAATCACCTGCAGGCCATACACCGCGGCGACTATAAAATCCTGGTTGGCACCCAGATGCTGGCCAAGGGACATCACTTTCCCGACGTCACCCTGGTGGGCCTTTTGGATGTGGACGGCGCTCTGTTCAGCGCCGATTTCAGGGCTCCTGAACGGTTTGGCCAGCTCTATACTCAGGTGGCGGGCCGCGCCGGGCGCGCAGCCAAACCCGGCACTGTGCTTTTACAAACTCACCAGAGTGATAACCCCATATTGCGGGAGCTGATGCATAAGGGCTATGGCGAGTTTGCCAGGGGCCAGCTCAGTGAGCGCAAACAGGCGGCACTGCCACCGGCGTGGCACATGGTGCTGGCCCGGGCCGAGGCCCACAGGGCAGAAGATGCCGAGGCCTTTTTGGCTGCCATTGCCGCCATGCTGCCAAGGGACAAGGGGTTTGAGGTGATAGGCCCCCTGCCCGCCCCCATGGATCGCAAAGCGGGCAAGCACAGACGTCAGTTGATGTTTCAGGCCGAGCAGCGTCAGGGATTGCAGCAAGCGCTCGAAGCCATCCTGCCTGCCATCGACCTCCTGCCCGAGGCCAAGCGCTGCCGCTGGAGCCTTGACAGGGATCCGCAGGATTTGTTGTAACGAACACAGTCAAATTAAACCTGTAACCAACTGATTATTAAGCGTTCAAATCTTTTCAAAAAGAATCACACCTCACTTTTGTCGGTCTTTCTTATGCTGTCACTTGGGTGCAATACCCAAATCCCCAACCGGGACTAAACGGACGCATATATTAAGGATCGAATCATGCACAAATCCCTCTTCTTTCGCGGTGGCCTGCTGCTGCCGCTGGCACTTGGCCTGGCCGCCTGCGGTGGCAGCGACGATGACGACAACACCGAGCAACCCACTGAACCTGCTCAGTTGAAGATAGGTGGCAGTATCAGCGGCCTTAATGGCACCCTGGGGCTGACGCTCACCGCCGGCAGCACGCAAACGCAAAGTGTTTCTGGAAGCAGTTTCCAGTTCGCCAACAGCGTGACTGAGGGTACGAGCTTCAGTATCAGTATCAGCAATCAACCAGATGGCCAGGTGTGCAATATCACTGGTGCAAGCGGCACATTGAACAGCACCACTGCCAATGCCGCCCAAATCAGCTGCGCCGGTGTTCAGGCAGGGCTCTTCCTCGACAGTCCGGTAGCCGGTATAGGCTATCGGACCGAAACCCAGAGTGGTGTTACCGATGCCATGGGGAACTACAAGTATTTGCCGGGTGAAACCGTGGTGTTTTTCATTGGCGATCTGACTTTCCCTGCCGTTGAGGCCACCGGGTTGGTTACCCCCAATGATTTTGCAAAGGGCGATGCCATTACGGTTTCCAACATCGCCCGCATACTGCAAACGCTGGATGAAGATGCAGACCCCAGCAATGGTATTTCACTGTCACAGGCCACCACAGATGCCTTTAACGGCACGGCGCTGGATATCGGCAGCACGGGTTTTGCCGACGCCGTGGCTCCAGTGCTGACAACATTGGATAACCGTACCCTGGTGAGCGACGCCGACGCCAGGGCCCATGTTGAAACCTCTCTTCGGCAACAACTGATTGGCAGCTGGCTGTTCAAAGAAGGCGACGGCATGCGCAACATCCTGGCCTTTGTAGATGAAAGCCATTATCTGATCCTGCACGAGCACACTGACGATGGCGATCAGCAGGCGGGCAGCGCCGAGCTTGGCAGTTACGAGTGGGATCCTCAAACCGGGGACATCAGCCTTACCCTGATTGACGAGTCAGACAACAGCGGTGGCTTTTTCGATAGTGGCAGCCACGATGTGAAGTCCATGACGCTGGGTGAGTCGCTGACCATTCAATTCAGCGAGGACAGCATAACCCTGACTCGAATAGATGATGGCAGCAGCCCGCTTGCCGGCTCCTGGAAGTTATGGGAAGAAGCCGATGAAAACCTCACTGTGGTGGTATTTCTCTCAGACACCGACTACGCCCTGGTGCACACCAACAATCAGGAAAGCTACGCCGAATCTTCGCCTCGGGTGCTGTCCGGTGAATTTGGCCAATACCAGTGGAGTGACGCTGGCTTCAGCGTGACTGACATAACAGTAGATGCAGACGGCCCGGGCGGCCTGTACGATAAAGACAGCTCAACCTCGGGTGACACACTGACACTGAAACCTTTCGGCGAAATCTGGTTCAAGGATGCCGAAGATGGCCGCTTCAGTCTGCCGAAACTCGAACGTTTCGGTGCCATGCTGCAGGATTACGACAGCAGCCAACCGCTTGGGCAGGTAAGCCTGATCCGCGCCAGCGAGGGATTCAGCGACGCCGATGTGCTGTTACAAGAGTTCAGTTTGGATTTCAAACTTTTCGCTGGCGACACGGGTACCTTCCATGTCTATTTCGGTGCCGACGGCGTCGGCACCATTTGGGAAGGTGAAGAGCCCAGCCTGGCAATGAACTGGCACATCAATTTGGCTGGTTCCATCGAGATTACCTACACAGATACCGCCGAAACCCGGTTCGAAATGGTACTGGCGCCGATTGCAGGGAAACCCAACGCCGTGCTTATCTCCCTGACCTCATCAGAAAGCGAAGACTCCCTGTGGCAGAGCCAGATGATGGCCGGGCCAGCCAACTGAACAGACTGAAGCCACCCACTGCAGGATGCAGCCTCCGGGCTGCATTTTTTTAGTAACAGTTATTTGAATAACAGATAAAAAAATCGCGGCTAAAAAGCCGCGCAAGGTGGGATGTCAATGAGCTTTGTTCACCAAAGCAGGCAAACAGGAGTGAGAAACAGGTAAAAAATAGGGCCACAGAGGACACACCAGAGCAAATTTGCATTTCACTCTGCCGCCTCTGTGAGGCCATAAGTCGCTGGTCAGCAAATCTGCGCTAACAAGAACAAGCTACCCAGCATAACCAACATCCATGTCTAACGAACCATGTGACACACTATGCACCAGTCACCATGAACTCCCCTTTGGCAATGCATGAATTAATGTTCATCTACAAAAATCGTCAGAGTGCTTTGGTTTTTTGCTCAAAAAGTTCCTTCTGCCAATAGCCAGCCGGGGGGCGCAGAGGCTACAATTCCCGGTTATTCCCGTTAAACCTTGCAGTCAGTAGATACAGGCCGATGAAAGAACTCATTCAATCCTTGCTCGAACAAACCCTTGAATCCTTGAAAGCCCAGGGCATAGTGCCCGCCGACTTTGAAGCGCGCATTCAGGTCGACCGAACCAAGGACAAGAGCCATGGCGATCTGGCCACCAATCTGGCCATGATGCTGACCAAGGTTGCAGGTAAGCCGCCGCGCGAACTGGCCCAACTTATCATCGACAACCTGCCCGCCTCGGCGCAGGTATCCAAGGTCGAAATCGCCGGTCCCGGCTTTATCAACTTCTTTATCGACGAAAATGCCCTGGCCAACCAGCTCAAGGCGGCCATTGGCGATGCCATGCTGGGCGTAAAAGCCGCTGCGCCTCAAACCGTGGTGGTGGACTACTCTTCCCCCAACCTCGCCAAAGAAATGCACGTAGGTCACCTGCGCTCCACCATCATTGGTGACAGCGTGGTACGTGCGCTGGAATTCCTGGGCCACAAGGTCATCCGTCAAAACCACGTAGGTGACTGGGGTACCCAGTTCGGCATGCTGCTGGCCTACATGGAAGAGCTGCGCGCCCAGGGTGATGACAAGGCCAATCTGGAGCTGTCAGACCTCGAAAGCTTCTACCGCGCCGCCAAGCTGCGCTTCGATGAATCCGATGAATTCGCAACCCGCGCACGCCAGTTGGTAGTTAAGCTGCAAAGCGGCGACGAGTATTGCAACAAGCTGTGGCGCGAATTCAACGACATCTCCCTGAGCCACTGTCACGATGTGTACGCCCGCTTGGGCGTGAGCCTGACCCGTAAAGACGTACACGGCGAGAGCGCCTACAACGCCGATTTGGCGCAAGTGGTGGCAGATCTCGATGCCAAGGGCCTGCTGGCCATCAGCGACGGCGCCAAGGTGGTATTCCAGGAAGAGTTCCGCAACAAAGACGGCGAGCCACTGCCGGTGATCATCCAAAAAGCCGACGGTGGCTTCCTGTATGCCACCACAGATCTCGCCGCCATGCGCTACCGCTCCGGCACCCTGAATGCCGACCGCGTGCTCTACTTTGTGGATCTGCGTCAGGCACTGCACTTCCAGCAGGTATTCAGCCTGGCTCGCACCGCCGGTTTCGTACGTGACAACATGACCCTCGAGCACATGGGCTTTGGCACCATGAACGGCGAAGACGGCCGCCCCTTCAAAACCCGCTCCGGCGGCGTGGTGAAGCTGGTTGACCTGCTCGATGAAGCGGTCGAGCGTGCCGAGCAGCTGGTTCGCAGCAAGAACCCGGATATGGATGAGGCCGAAGTCAAAGAAATCGCCCGCGTGGTGGGCATTGCCTCGGTGAAATACGCCGACCTGTCCAAGAACCGCAGCAGCGACTACATCTTCAGCTTCGAACAGATGCTGAGCTTCGAAGGCAACACAGCCCCCTATCTGCTGTACGCCTACACCCGTGTGGCCGGTATCTTCAAGAAGGCCGAGAACATCGATTTGTCTCATGCTGAGCTGGTGCTCGAGCACGACAAAGAGAAGGAACTGGGTAACAAGCTGGCCCAGTTCGGTGAAATCCTTGCCCGCATGGTGGACAAGGGTCAGCCACACATCCTCTGTGGTTACCTGTACGAGTTGGCAGGCGCCTTCTCCAGCTTCTACGAGGCCTGCCCTGTGCTGAGCGCCGAGAGCGAAGTGGCCCGTGACAGCCGTCTGCTGCTGTCCCGCCTGACCGCCGACACCCTCAAGCAGGGCCTGTCACTGCTGGGTATCGAGACGCTGGAGCGCATGTAATCCATGAGTCGCGATTACGCCAATCGAGCGCCACGGGGTAAAGGCCGTGGCGGCAACAGGAATGCCCGCACGCCGGGGCGGAAGCCCTGGCTCGCGCTGATTGTGGTTGTCGCATTGGTGGCAGGCTTCGGCTATTTTCTGTGGACCATCAAGGGCAGCGCCGACCAGGTGGAACCGGTCAAGACCGACACCCGGGCCAGCAAGCCCAAAAAGGATCCCAACGCCCTGCCGCCAAAGCCGCAGGAAGAGTGGACCTACCTGAAAGAGCTGGAAAACAAGCAGGTCGAAGTGGATGTTCCCCCGCCCGAAACCATGCGATCTGCTGGCCCTTATCAAATGCAGTGCGGCTCTTTCCGCGAAATGTCCCAGGCCGAGAAGATGAAGGCTGTCATCGCCTTTCAGGGCATGGAGGCGCAAATTCGCAAGGTTCAGGGTGGCAGCGGCACCTGGTACAAGGTGGTGATAGGCCCCTACGAGCGCAAGCGTGAGGCTGAACGTGCCCGCCACAAGCTGCAGGCCATCGGCATGAACACATGCCAAATCTGGCTGTGGCAAAACTGAGCATCAGCTCATATGTTCAACAAGCCATCGGCATGAACACCCGTCAGACATTTCTGGCTGTGGCAAAACTGAGCATCAGCTCATGTGTTCAGCAAGCCATCGGCATGAACACATGCCAAATCTGGCTGTGGCAAAACTGAGCATCAGCTCATGTGTTCAGCAAGCCATCGGCATGAACACCTGTCAGACATTTCTGGCTGTGGCAAAACTGAGCCACAGCACACAACACTTAAGGTCGCCTGCGGGCGACCTTTCTTTTGGCCCTTGAAAATCCTTGCTCACCTGAAACTCTTTACTCACTTGAAAAGCGGGCGCACGACCCCATATAAGCAGTATTCGTCCCCCGAAGGCCAACCCTTCGGACGCTAAAAGAGGATCCATTGTGACTACTATCGTATCCGTGCGCCGTAACAATCAGGTGGTCATCGCAGGTGATGGCCAGGTATCCCTCGGCAATACCGTGATGAAGGGCAATGCCCGCAAGGTTCGCCGCCTGTACCACGGCAAGGTATTGGCCGGATTTGCCGGTGGCACCGCCGATGCTTTCACCCTGTTCGAGCGCTTTGAGGCCAAGCTGGAAATGCACCAGGGTCATTTAATGCGCGCCGCGGTGGAACTGGCCAAAGACTGGCGCACCGACCGCATGCTGCGAAAGCTCGAGGCCCTGCTGGCGGTGGCCGATGCCGAAAGCTCGCTCATCATTACCGGTAACGGCGACGTGGTGCAGCCCGAAAACGATTTGATTGCCATCGGCTCAGGCGGAAACTTCGCCCAGGCCGCCGCCACGGCGCTTTTGGAAAATACCGACCTTGGTGCCCGTGACATTGCCGAAAAGGCCCTGACCATCGCCGGTGATATTTGCGTATTCACCAACCAGTTCAAGACCATCGAAGAACTGAGTTACTGAAGGAATTGCCATGTCTGAAATGACCCCCCGCGAGATTGTTCACGAGCTGGACGCACACATCATTGGTCAGCAGAAGGCCAAACGCAGCGTGGCCGTTGCCCTGCGTAACCGCTGGCGTCGCATGCAGCTGGACGCCGCCCTGCGTCACGAAGTGACCCCCAAGAACATACTGATGATTGGCCCCACCGGCGTAGGTAAAACCGAAATCGCCCGCCGTCTGGCCAAGCTCGCCAACGCGCCCTTTATCAAGGTGGAGGCCACCAAGTTCACCGAAGTGGGCTATGTGGGTAAGGAAGTGGAGCAGATCATTCGCGATCTGACCGATACGGCCATCAAGCTCACCCGCGAAGTGGAAATGAAGAAGTGTCGTACCCGCGCCGAAGAAGCCGCCGAGGAGCGGGTACTGGACGCCCTGCTGCCGCGCCCCAAAAACGACTGGGACAACAGCAGCGACGACAACTCTTCCAGCCGTCAAATCTTCCGCAAGAAACTGCGCGAAGGTCAGCTGGACGATAAAGAAATCGAAATCGACATCGCCGGTCCGCAGATTGGCGTGGAAATCATGTCGCCCCCCGGCATGGAAGAGATGACCAGCCAGCTGCAGAGCCTGTTCCAGAACATGGGGCAGGCGCCTGCCAAGCGCAAGAAGATGAAGATCAAAGATGCCCTCAAGCAACTGGTGGATGAAGAAGCCGCCAAGCTTGTGAATCAGGAAGATCTGAAAGAAAAGGCCATCGAACTGGTTGAGCAGAACGGCATCGTCTTTATCGACGAAATCGACAAGATCTGTAAGCGCGGCGAAACCTCGGGCCCCGACGTGTCCCGTGAAGGGGTGCAGCGCGACCTGCTGCCCTTGGTGGAAGGCTGTACCGTTAACACCAAGCACGGCATGGTGAAGACCGACCATATCCTCTTTATCGCATCGGGCGCGTTTCAGATGTCCAAGCCATCGGATCTTATCCCTGAGCTGCAGGGCCGCTTGCCTATCCGTGTTGAGCTGGATGCCCTCACCGCCTCCGACTTCAAACGTATTCTCACCGAGCCCCATGCCTCGCTCACCGAGCAGTATGTGGCGCTGATGGCCACCGAAGGCGTGACCATCGAGTTTACCGAGTCGGGCATTGACCGTATCGCCCAGGCCGCCTGGCAGGTGAACGAGCGCACCGAAAACATCGGTGCCCGCCGTCTGCACACCGTCATGGAGCGGCTGATGGAAGACATTTCCTTCGAAGCCAGCGACAAGTCCGGCAGCAAGTTCACCATCGACGCCGATTACGTGAATGACCACCTGGATAATCTGGTGCAGAACGAAGACTTAAGCCGCTTTATTCTGTAAGCCATCAGGGTAAGCAGCTTTGCCTGATAGCGCGAAGCGTTTAAACGTAAAAAGGCCGGGAATATTCCCGGCCTTTTTATTGCCTGCTCATCCTTATTCGCGATGAGCCTTAATTGAATTGCGCCACATCCTTGTCAAAGTTGGTAGGCCAGAATTTGTATCCCTGGACCGTAGCCTGAGCAGCGGCTCCCCAAATTGCCGACTGGAACACCTTTACTCCTCCCACATCGAAGGAGGTATTGGCCGCCACCTGGCCGCCATCGTTTTCGTGTCTGGCAGAGGCTTCTGCTCTGGCACCAGCATCCCAGCCCTCTTCACGAAAACGCTTCATGGCAGCCGCATCGTGGAAAGTATAAAGGAACGCCACCTTTTTAAACCCTATCCCCAACCCGGCACCCAACGAAGCAAAGCGATAATATTCAGTCTTGCCGCCACTGTTTAAGGTACAAATCCCTCCCCCTGTTGAGGCTGCAAACAGGTAGCTGTCGTTGCCGGTACAGATCAGGTACCCCAAACTCGATGACACTGCGGACTTGGCAGTTGGGTGATCTTTGTAAATACCCTGCAACGCGCTGGCGGTCTCTTTTCTGGCGTTGGCTTTCTTGGCCTCGGGAGAGGAGCCAGTAGCGCAGCCACCAAGCAATAAAATCAGGGAAATTACTATGTATCCAGGCTTCATTAGCGGATCCTTTTTCAGTTAATGTAAAACATCCAAAACTCTACCTTGCCACAACGCAATTCGCCAACTGATTCAACGTTAACGGGATATACTTCACGGTGCGTAGCGGTGAGCCCCCGGTTGATACACTGCCCAAAGCCCTCTTGTCGCTATCAGCCACCTCGGCTAGAGTCCTGTCTTTAAGCTGCCGTAATTCCTTAAAGGTTTGTTATGCCCACTGACATCTACCTGCTTCGCCACGGTCAAACCGAGTTCAATGCCCAGCGCCGCTTGCAGGGCCATTGTGACTCGCCCCTCACAGCCCTTGGCAGGGAGCAGGCCAGGGCCTATGGCCGGGCACTCAGGGGATGCGGCAAGCTCGACGACTATGCGCTGGTCGCGAGCCCTTTGGGGCGGGCCATGGAAACCGCGTCCATAGTGGCTGAAGCACTGGGACGCCGCCCAGACAGTGTCATCCCGGAGCCGCGGATAAAGGAAGCAGGACTCGGGGCTTGGGAGCAAGAACACATCCCCGATATCCACAGCAGTTGGCCGGGACTCGAGGCCATACCCGGTTGGTACATCAAGGGCCCCGGCGCCGAACCCCTCGGTGCACTGAGAGACCGCCTGCATCACTGGCTGGAGGATCCGGCCACGCCGCAAAAGGTGATTTTGGTGTCACATGGCGTCACGGGTGTGGTGCTCAGAGGCCTGCTGCAAAACCTTGGCGATGACGAGATGTGGCGCCAGGATAAACCCCAGGATGCCTTTTATTATTTCAGCCAAAACCGCCTGCACCGGATATCCTGCTAAGGTCTCTCGCCAGAGCTGAAACCCTTGAAAGTAAAGACCCTTGCCAGGGCGTTGTTGCGCCCGGGTCGCTGAGGTATGCTCAAAAGTCTGCCCGCTGCCGGGCAACGTTAAATAACAACAACGAGAACATCCGATGCGTCAAAACTCATCCCTGCCCCGCTTGTCATCCTTGTCCCTGTCATTGGCGCTGTCGATGGCCATGCTGCCCTTTTCGGCATTGTCAGCAACCTTTATCAGTGCCGATGCACTGCTGGATGTACGCAGCGGCAAACTGGTCGAATCGCCACTGCTGAAAATCGAAGATGGCCGCATTGTGGAACTGGGTACCCAAGGCGGGCTCGACATCCCGTCCGGCAGTGAACTCATTGAACTAAAAGGCAAGACCCTGTTGCCGGGGCTGATGGACATGCACGTGCATCTTGGCAGCGATGCCGAAGATAACTTTCTCGAGTCGATGAATTACTCGGTGCCACGGCAAACGGTCAAGGCGGTAAAGAACGCCAAAAAGACCCTCGAAGCCGGCTTTACCACAGTGCGGGATCTGGGGGATTCGGGCTACAGCGTGATTGCGGTACGCGATGGTATCAACGCCGGAGAAATTCCGGGCCCACGTATTTGGAGCGCGGGCCATTCCCTCTCAATCACCGGTGGCCACTGCGACGACAACTTCAGCGCGCCCGAGATGCATTCGGTGGCAGGCGGCGTGGCAGATGGCCCCTGGGCTGTGCGGGCCAAAGCGCGTGAAAATATCAAGTATGGCGCCAACACCTTGAAGATTTGCGCCACCGGCGGTGTGTTCTCCAAGGGCACCAAGGTGGGCGTGCAGCAATATACCGAAGATGAACTCCGGGCCGCCGCCGAAGAAGCCCATCAGCGCGGGCTTATCATCGCCGCCCACGCCCATGGCACCAGCGGCATCAAGGCCGCCATCCGCGCCGGCATCGACAGCATAGAGCACTGCAGCTTCCTCGACGATGAGGCCATCAAGCTGGCCCTGAAACACGGCACCTACCTTAGCTGCGATATTTACAACACCGAATATACCCTTGCCTTTGGCGCCGCCAATGGCGTACCCGAAGAAAACATCAATAAAGAAAAACAGGTGTCCAAGGCCCAGCGCGACAGCTTCCGTAAGGCCACCAGGGCCGGAGTCAAAATGGTATTTGGCTCGGATGCCGCCATCTATCCCCATGGCGACAACGGCAAACAATTTGCCACCATGGTGCAATTTGGTATGACGCCACTGCAGGCGATTCAGGCAGCCACACTCACCAGTGCCGCCCTGCTGAAGCAACAGGATATAGGCGAGTTGAAGCCCGGTTTCCTGGCTGACATCATCGCTGTCGATGGCAATCCGCTGGACAATATCCGCCTGCTGGAACATGTCAGCTTTGTGATGAAAGACGGCAAGGTGTTCAAAGGCTGATGGCCCTTGCAGCCCTTTCAACACAGGTGGTCAAAATGATTGAGCACTCCGTGTAAATAGGCCTTTTCGCTGCCGTCGAGATGGGGTTGCCGGGATAGGTTTTTAAGATCGCTCACGATGCACCGGGCCGAAGGCTCGGTGCAAATCCCCTTCCACAGCGACAGTGCAGCCTGCTGCGGTGTGCGGCCATAGCGTTTACGTTGCAGCTCGAGGAAGGTTTCGGCCCGCTTGCGGCCGCAGCCCAGCTTGGAAATCGCCAGCCAGTTCATGGCATCCCTCCCCCGCTCAGTCCGACAGAATTATCTTGTTTCTGCCTTCGCGCTTGGCCCGGTAAAGCGCGGTGTCTGCCCCCAGCAGCATGGCATCGGCAGTGCGAAACTGGCCACTTATCTCACAGGCAATCCCCTGACTGACCGTCAGCAATGCCCCCTCTGGCAACCCCATTGACTTAATATCGATGGCACTTATCGCATCAGACACCTGTTTGGCTATCAATTCGGCCATGGCCGCATTAAAGCCGGGGAGCAGCAGCACAAACTCCTCACCGCCGAATCGCGCTGCCAGGCATTGTGGTGAAGGCAGGGCAGAAGCCAGCGCCGCTGCAATGCGCCTCAAACAGTCATCCCCCTTTAAATGGCCATAGAGGTCGTTGAACTGCTTGAAAAAGTCCACATCCACAATCACCACACTGATGGGATGTCGGCGAATAAGACATTGGCGCCATTGCTTCTCCAAGGCCTCCATCAGGGTACGGCGATTGGCCAGGCCGGTTAAATAGTCGGTGGCCGCCAGCGCAGTGAGCCTTTGCACCTCCGCCTTTTGCGAAGACAAGTCCTCAAAACCCACCAAAAACAGCGGCAGCAGCCCCTGCACAAACGATAGACTCAGCTTCACCCACAAGAGGGCACCGTCCACCCGCCGAAGCTGCACTTCCCTGGCACCATGCTGCAGAGCATGATGTTGTCCATCGGCTGCAGACTGCAGCTCCCGGTAGAGTCCCTGATATCCACTCTCCAGCCAACTTGGCCAAAGCTCCCCGACAAAGGTCTCGGCTTCATCCCCCAGCAATGCCGCTGCAGCTGGATTAACACACAGCACCTTGCCTGAGGCATCGGCTAACACCATGGGCTGCTGAAGACACTGAACCACCTCGGCAACGGCGGCAAACTCACAATAATTTTCCTGGACGGGGTACATGGCTGGCTCCTGACGGTGTGTCCTATGCCAACCACTTTAGAATGCGGCGTCAACTTTAACCTTCCCCCAAGCTTACGACGCAAAGCACTGATATTAAATGATAAAAACACACATTACGAAGCCTGGCTTCCGCTGGGAGACTATCTTTTGCCGCCCAAATTGGCCAAAACCTGGGCTCCACCCGCCATTGCAGCGCCCAAAAAAACACACCCGGCACAGGGCCGGGTGTGTTTGTCGTACCAAGTTACTTCACGTCTTTATTGATGACCTGGGGGTCAGGGCTGCAAAGTTGCAGCGTGCTGCCGGCAATGTTGAACACCAGTCTGAAACCGGTCTTGCCGACTATGGTATCGGCGTCGTAGAGGGCCAGGGTGGTTTCATTCAGCAACTCCACCGCATCTATCACCCGATCAAACGGGGTAGCAAAGGCCGCACCGGCAAAACTCAGGCCTTTGCCGGTCTTGTCCTGCAACGAATAAATAATCTGGGTGCCTGATTCGGTCACGACCACGGGCCCTGCCGGCACATAGTTAAATACCGGGGTGTTATTGGCATCGAGAGACACAGTGACCTGAATATTCTGAACTGACATGGGTTTTCCTTTATTTTCTGTCAATGCGCCCCCGCCGCGGGGGCTGCTGAGACCATACTAACAAGCTTGCCTGATAACACCTTCTGGCAAGCTTACGGGGTAATAGATTGATTTTATTTTATAAAACCAAATCAAAAAGCCTGGAACCTAACCCCCTGAGCGGCAAGCGGGCCTTTAAGGGCATCGGCAGCATCCGTCTGCCCCAGGCATTCCAATGCCATCACATAGGGACGCACAAAGCGGGGAGCCTGTGACACGGCAACAATCGGGTCGAGGCGGGTTTTCACCGACTGGCACATGGCGAACTTTACCTCGTTCGTTCCCTGAGCCAACTGGCTCTGTACCAACAGCAGTTCGGCCTCCGCCATCCGGGCCTTATCTTCCCAGTCGTCGGACACCTGTGCAGCCCCTGCCGACAACACAGCGATTGCCTGCTCGGCCATGGCTTCGGCGGCGGCAAAATGCCCAAGTTGCAATAGCCGTCTACCGGCCGCGAGCGGATACAGCTCGGCAAACTTTTGCTGGCGCTGGAGCGACAACGTCTTAGCTTCGGCGCCCAGTCGCTGTCTGCTGGCTTCCAATTCAGCCTCGGAGCCGGAACCTATGCCGAGTTCAATCTCGTGCAGACCGGTTATCAACAGGTCGTAGCGCCAGGATTGGTTACCCGGGTCTTTGGCCAGGGCCTGAATGCGAATGGCTTTGGCCCTGAGGATGGCTTCCCTGGCTGCGTCGGTATTGCCAAGCCACTCGTACAGACGGGCAAGATTGGCCTGACTGTGGGACAGACGGTCGAGGGCGTAGGCCTCACTGGAGCGCCCAAGCAGTGTGCCAATATCCGTATGCAGTTTCACTGCAAGGGGAATATCCCCCGTGGCCATGGCCGCACTGGCAAGCCAGGATTGGGTATCGGCCACGTCGGCAATCAGCTGGCCATCGTCGGGGGCGTCGCTGAGCAGCTGTAACTTCAGGGCGAGAGAAGCCTCAAACATTTGCTGAGCCAGGGGGTAATCCTGCAGCTTCATGGCGAGACTGCCGAGGGAGTTTTCGGCATAAGAAAGCTCCAAACGCGCATCCCGGCTTTCCGGTGCCAGTTTCACCATGGCTTCACTGTGCTCAAGGTATGCCCCGAACCAGATTTTTACCGCTTCCCAGTTGTTGTTGTCGTACTCAATCTGCCCCAGCCAAAACGCATTGGCGCCCAGGGTTTTGTACAGTTCGAGCTGAGGCACATCACGGCCTCTGAGGGGCAATAGCTTATCCCGCGCTGCCAGCAGCGCCGCCCTGGCCTCATCGGGCTTTTCGCGGCTGTAGGCCACCTCCCCCATGGCCTCCAGTGTCTGACCGTGGCGGAACAGGGCTGCCACTGACAAGCTGGCGTCGGGCGTACTGAAATAATCCAGCGCCTTGTTGCTGACCCCATCGAGCAGATCCATACGGCCGATGCTGCGCAGCCGGTCGGCGAACTGGCCCACCATAAAGCCAAGCAAGTCTTCCGCCGCGAGACGCCGCTCGGTGGCAAGACGCTCGGCCTGCATACTCCTGACACCCATCACCACGGAAATCAGGGTCAGCATGCCAAGCAGGGCTACTGTGCCGCGTTTTACCCAACTGCGGCGCACATCCCGGGCGAGGGAGGCATGAATAAATTCACGGCTCTGCTCATCGAGCGCCAACTGTCCCTCTTCAAGAAGCTGCCTTGCTTCCAGCATGGGCTTGCCCGGCCCGAGCAGGTAGTCACGATCACGCCCGGCACTCTGCCAGCGGCTGGCCTGATGAAACAGGCGCGACTTGAGCGCCAGCAACTGCCGATGTTCTTCAATCCAGCGCGACGCCCTGCGCCAGCGCCGCAGCAAGGCTTCATGGGCCACACTGAAGCTGGGCTGGGCGCCCTCAAGATGGGATACAAACAATCTGCTGTCCACCAGTGCCTGTACCAGTCGGCGCTCGTCCTCGGTGCAAAGCTCACTGTAACGGGCGCTGCGACTGGTTACCGACAGCTCGTCTTCCTTAAGGGTAACGAGCCGCGCCAACACCCCGGGCAGAGCGGCGCGGGTGGCGGCGCTCTGGTCAGCCAAAGCCTCATCGGCGGCGCGGCCGATGGCGCCTTCGATGCCGCCCAGTCTGTGGTAGACATCGAGCTTTAGCTGATTGGATTCATCCCGCGCCAGATACAGCGCCTGCAACAGGTACTGCAGCATGGGCAAGGCATCCGGACTCTCGGCCGCCTCGCGGCAGAGAAGCTCATCCAGCCCCAGCGCGCTGTCTTTATCATGCTCCCAACTGAGCCCCGCTGCCGCCGCAGGCAGGCGGATCATCTGCAGCAAGGATTGGCGACTGGGTGGCTCAAGGTCAAAGTGTGCGCCATTGCCCTTGCCCGCCATCAGCACACTGTGGCTCACCACCAACGGGTAAAAGTCGTTACGACAGGCACAGAGCACCAGCACGGCGCCACTGCGGGACAGGGTATCGAGCAACGCCAAAAACGCGCTTCTGTCTGTTTCATCAAACGCAGGCGAAGAGAGCAGGACTTCAAGCCTGTCTACCACCAGTGCAAAACGCGGTTTTTCCCAGCGTCCGGATGGCAAGGCCGCCAGCAAACGGCCAGTGACAGACTCGCTGCTCTCGCCAAGCATAAGGGCGAGAGTGTCGGCGCTTTCCCCCTCAAATACCGGCTTATCATCCACCTCCCAGTCGAGCATGGCCGATGCCAGCTCCAGCATCAGCGCACCCGGGGCCACATCGGCCATATCCAGCCCGGCGCTGGACACCAGACCTATGCCATTTACTCCCTGGGAGGTACTGAGGTTGGGCAGAATACCTGCGTGGATCAGCGACGTCTTACCGCTGCCACTGGGGCCAAGCAGCAAACACAGGCCCCGGCCACTGCGCACCTGACGATGGATATTCTCAAGCAGGGTGTTGATTTGCTCCCGGCGGCCGAAAAACACGTCGGCATCCTGGCTGCCAAAGGGGCGCAGCCCAGGAAAAGGTGACCCCGCCTGCCACACGCCTTCTGCGGCACCCTGTTCATGACCAGATGGAAAAGAAACAGCCGCCAGGGTGCGGTAGCCACGGCGGCGCAGGGTTTCGATAAATTGGGGATTGGTAGCACTGTCATCCAGGGCACGGCGCAGCACGGCGATGGTTTTGTGCAGCGGATTATCGCCTGTCTCAAGCCCGGCCCAGCAGGCATCCAGCAGCTCGTCACTGCTGACCACCTCGCCCTGGCGCTGACACAGATACAAGAGTACCTCCATGGCCTTGGGCTCCAGCTGGCGGCTGAGACTGCCGCGACTGATGCGGTTGCTTTGGGGCGACACCTGCCAATCGCCGAAGAAGAAAATTGTCTCTGTCATCCCTTTGAGGCCCTCTGTGACCTTGGCTGGAAAGCCACACCTTTTTCTGTGTTGCGGGGTTCACAATCATCGCAAAGCGAGCGACCATATCCGGGTTAATCCACGGTCAGGAGCCCCCATGAGCCATCCCCAGGTTGTATCCCTTAAGCTGAAACGAAAATCACGTCTGCTGGAAGTGGGATTTGATGATGGCAGCCAGTATCAGCTGAGCTGCGAATTCCTGAGGGTGTATTCCCCGTCGGCGGAGGTCCACGGCCACGGCAACCCGGTACTGGTTACCCATAAAAAGGACGTCAACATCACCGCCATCGAACCCGTAGGTAACTACGCGGTTAAATTAGTGTTTGATGATGGCCATGATACCGGACTTTATTCATGGCAGGTATTGCACCAACTGGCTACCAACCAATTAAATTTGTGGGAACAGTATCTCGCCCGTCTGCGTGCGGAAAAAGGCTCCAGAGAGCCAATGATCCCCATGAATATCAGTTATCGCTAGCGTTTCAGGGGCCGGAACAATCTTCCGGCCACCTAGTCGAAAGTAGCATCCCGCGCGGAGTAAAAGCCGCCAGTATAGTGCGTTTGTGCAATTGCCCATCCATTTACAGCTCAATAACATGAGGCTTTGTTGAGGTTAACAACCTGTAACAGCGGGCCTCACTATCCCGCATAAACCTGTTGAGCCATGGCCATTCGCCGGACCTCCGGCAGATGGCACTAAGGAAGTGCTTCGCGGCAGCTTAGCCGCAACACAACAAGGACAAGTCACTTATGCGCAAGCAACAACTCTCACTCTTGTTTATCGCCATTTCGGCAACCCTGGGTACCTCAGCCTATGCCGCCAACGTGGTAGACGTGGCCAAGATGCGCCATGCAGCCGCCGGTGACATCGGCAGTGTGCTGCAACTGGCCCCCGGCCACGAGTTCCGCACCGCCAAGCAACTGGATCTGGGCAAAGGCCTGAAGAAAGAGCGTCTGCAGCAATATTTCCACGGCGTGCCTGTTTATGGTTTCTCCGTGGCCGCTGATCGCTCTGAAATGGGCTTTTACAGCAACCTCAAAGGCCAGATGCTGGCCAACATAGATAAAGATGCTGCTTTTGCCAAGCCCAGCCTGAGCAAAGACAAAGCCCTGGAAATCGCCAAAGCCGCCAAGGGTGGCCAGGGTCTCAAGGCCGGCAAGACCCGTAACGACAGTGCCCAACCCTGGATTATCCTGTTCGGCAAAACACAGGAGCCACGTCTGGTGTATATCACCTCTTACGTGGTTGACGGCGACACTCCAAGCCGCCCATTCACCATGGTCGATGCCCACACGGGTGAAGTACTGGAGCGTTGGGAAGGCCTGAACCATGCCGGCACAGGTACAGGTCCCGGCGGTAACATCAAGACCGGCCAGTATGAATACGGTACCGACTTCGGCAATCTGGACGTGGAAGTGAATGGTGACACCTGCACCATGAACAACGCCAACGTGAAAACCGTCAACCTGAACCACGGCACCAGCGGTAACACGGCATTCAGCTACACCTGCCCACGCAATACCGTTAAAGAGATCAACGGTGCCTACTCACCGCTGAACGATGCCCACTACTTCGGTGGCGTTGTGTATGACATGTACGATCAGTGGTATGGCACTGCGCCCCTGTCCTTCCAGCTGACCATGCGCGTGCACTATGGCAACAACTACGAGAACGCCTTCTGGGACGGCAGCGCCATGACCTTCGGTGATGGCCAAAGCTACTTCTACCCACTGGTGTCTCTGGACGTGTCGGCACACGAAGTGAGCCACGGCTTTACCGAACAGAACTCTGGTCTGGTGTATGCCAACCAGTCTGGCGGTATGAACGAAGCCTTCTCGGATATGGCGGGTGAAGCGGCTGAATTCTTTATGAAAGGCAGCAACGACTGGCTGGTTGGCGCTGATATCTTCAAAGGCGACGGTGCCCTGCGCTACATGGCTGACCCAACCCTGGACGGCAAGTCTATCGGTCATATCGACGACTACTATGATGGCCTGGATGTGCACTACAGCTCAGGTGTATTCAACAAGGCCTTCTACACCCTGGCGACCACGGAAGGCTGGGATACCCGTAAAGCCTTTGAAGTGTTCTTGATTGCCAACCAGATTTACTGGACCCCCAACAGCCTGATGTATGAAGGTGCCTGTGGTGTTCGCAATGCGGCCTCCGATAAGGGCTACAGCACTGCCGACGTAGATGCTGCCTTTGCCGCCGTGGGTGTTACGCCCTGTGAAGTGCCACCACCACCGCCACCACCAGAAGCCGACGTGATGCAAAACGGCGTCGCCGTGACTGACATCAGCGGCGCTTCTGGCAGCAAGCAGTATTGGACCCTGGACGTCCCAGCCGGTGCCAGCAATCTGGTGTTCAATCTGTCCGGCGGCTCAGGTGATGCCGACCTCTATGTGAAGTTTGGTGCTCACCCAACCAGCACTGACTACGATTGCCGCCCTTATGCAGCAGGCAACAACGAAAACTGTGCCATCAGCAATGTACAGCAAGGTACTTACTGGGTGATGCTGAATGGCTACAGCTCGTACAGCGGCACTACCCTGGTAGGCAGTTTCGATGGCGGCAGCACTGAGCCAAACGAAGCTCCTGTTGCCAGCTTCACCGCTGACTACACCGGCGCCCTGTATAACTTCACCAGCACTGCTACCGACTCTGACGGCAGCGTTGTGGCCTGGAGCTGGGACTTCGGTGACGGTGAAACCGCGACCGGTTCTGCTGCAAGCCATCAGTATCTGGTAAGTGGCAGCTACACAGTGACCCTGACCGTGACCGACGATGACGGTGCCACCGCCAGCACCTCTGAAGTGTTCAACGTGGAAGTGCCTGCCGCCGAGATGGACCTGAGCATCACCAAGGTGAATGTGTCACGCCGTGGCAGCGCCCGTATCGGTCTGGAATGGACCGGCAACAGCGCCTCTTACACTGTGCTGCGTAACGGTGAAGCCGTAGGCAGTACCAGCGCCAACAGCTATGTTGACCGCTTCACTGCCACTGCCGGCAGCAGCGTCACCTTCCAGGTGTGCAACTCCGATGGTGGTTGCTCCGACATTGAAACCGTAAGCTTCTGATAAGCAAACCGGTTTAAACTGAAAACGCCGTCCAGTGGACGGCGTTTTTTATTATTTACTCACGCTTGAGGTCACTTACGGCAACGGCATATAACGCTCGGTCTGCCAGTCAAAATGGTATCTCTGCCCCTGCCATTCATACTGAGGTTTGCCGTCCACCATGATCACTCTGGCGTTTTGCGGCAAAGAGGCCAAGCCTTCAACCTGTTCCCGGGAACGGGTGATCATGGCCGGCGGCACCGGCCGTGGCTGGGTCATCAGCCGCTGGCGTTCGCGCTCAGCCTGACGCTCATGCTCCCTTTCTCTTTCCGCCCAAGCACTTTCCGCCCAAGCCCGCTGCTGCCAATACCAGCTGTCGTTGTAGCGCCAAACGGGATCGCGATAGAAGGGGTCGCGCCAACCCCAGCCGATGCCGGTGCGCCAATAGGGTCCCGGATAGCGCCAGTGGCCATAACCGCCGCTGGAATAACTCAGGCCAAGACCATTGTGATTGCCTATCCACACCGAGGTGCTTAGATCAGCCAATGCAGGCAAGGGCGCGGCGGACAGGGCCAGTACCGCCACCACGGCCACAGAACACCAGGACTTTGTCATACTCCCCCCCCTGCCCGGGGCGCTTTTGATTCCGCCAACGGGGCTTTAATGGTATAGTGCGCGCCACAAAAGGGTTTTGCAAACAGAGGCATTTCCATATGAGTTTTAAGGATTTACGTAGCTTTATCAGCCACCTCGAAGAGTGCGGCGAGCTTAAGCGCGTCAGCTATCCGGTTGATCCTTATCTTGAAATGACTGAAATCGCCGACCGCGTGTTGCGTGCCGGCGGCCCGGCGCTCTTGTTCGAGCAGCCCAAAGGCCACAGTATGCCGGTACTGGCAAACCTCTTTGGCACGCCCAAGCGTGTCGCCATGGCGCTGGGTAAAGAAGACCCGTTGGCGCTGCGCGATGTGGGTGAGCTGCTGGCCTTCCTCAAAGAGCCTGAGCCACCACGGGGTTTTAAAGATGCCATCGCCAAAATCCCCATGTTTAAGCAAGCGCTGAACATGCCGCCCAAGACAGTGAGCCGCGCGCCCTGTCAGGAAGTGGTGTTGTCTGGTGACGATGTTGACCTGACCAAGCTGCCCATTCAGCACTGCTGGCCCGGTGACGTGGCACCGCTGGTAACCTGGGGTCTGACCATCACCAAGGGCCCACGCCAGAAGCGTCAGAACCTCGGCATTTACCGTCAGCAGCTTTTGGGCAAAAACAAGCTCATCATGCGCTGGTTGTCCCACCGTGGCGGCGCCTTGGATTTCCGGGACTTTCAGGAAAAACACCCGGGTGAAAACTACCCCGTGGTGGTGGCGCTGGGCTCAGATCCCGTGACTATTTTGGGCGCTGTGACCCCAGTGCCGGACTCCATGAGCGAATATGCCTTTGCGGGCCTCTTACGCGGCGAGCGCACCGAAGTGGTGAAGGCGCTGTCCTGTGACCTCGAAGTACCGGCCACCAGCGAAATCATCCTCGAAGGTTACATAGCCCCCGGCGAGATGGCCGAGGAAGGTCCCTACGGCGACCATACCGGCTATTACAACGAAACCGACAGCTTCCCTGTGTTTACCGTGACCCACATTACCCACAGGAAAGATGCCATCTACCACAGCACCTACACCGGCCGTCCACCCGATGAACCGGCCATGCTGGGGGTGGCACTGAACGAAGTGTTCGTGCCGATTTTGCGAAAGCAATATCCTGAAATTGTTGATTTTTACCTGCCACCCGAAGGCTGTTCCTATCGAATGGCGGTGATCTCCATCCGTAAGCAATACCCGGGTCATGCCAAGCGGGTGATGATGGGCGCCTGGTCGTTCCTGCGCCAGTTCATGTACACCAAGTTTATTGTGGTGGTGGATGAAGATGTGGACTGCCGCGACTGGCAGGACGTCATTTGGGCCATTACCACCCGTATGGATCCCACCCGCGATACCGTGATGATAGATAACACCCCCATCGATTATCTCGACTTTGCCTCGCCGGTAGCGGGCCTCGGCTCCAAAATGGGCCTGGATGCCACCAACAAATGGGAAGGCGAAACCAATCGTGAATGGGGTACCCCAATCGTGATGGACGAGGCGGTGAAACGCAGAGTGGACGATATTTGGGACGAACTCGGTATCGACCAATCCCCGACGCTATAATCCCCCAACAGCATGTAATGCCAAAATAAGGGTGCCGCACAGCGGCACCTATACTAAAGACACAGTAAAGAGAAACCCTTCACAGAAAGGGAAAGCATACCAAGAGGTTTCAAAGAACACAGATGAACAGCATTCGTTGTAAAGTCCTCAGTATCACGCCGTTCAACGACGCCGTGTATCAGGTTAGCCTGGCTCCGGAATCGCCACTGGAGTTCAAGGCGGGCCAATACCTGTGCGTGGTGATGGGTGAGAAGGACAAACGCCCTTTCTCCATCGCCTCGGCCCCCGGCAATGACACAGTGGAGCTGCACATAGGTGCTGCCGTCAGTGAAAGTTACCCCATGCAGGTGATTGAACGCCTGAAAACCGAGACCCATATCCACATCGAAGCGCCGGGCGGCGACGCCTTCCTGCGGGAAGACAGCCACCGACCACGACTGCTCATCGCCGGCGGAACCGGTTTCTCTTACATCAAGAGTATTGTCGAGCAGCAGATAGCCTTGGGGCAGAAGGTAGAAACCACCCTCTACTGGGGCTGCCGCACCCAGGATGCCATGTATTACGAATCCATCGCCCGCCAGTGGCACCAGGCTCACCCCTGGCTGCACTTTGTGCCCGTGGTGGAAGAAGCTCCCGAGGGCTGGGAAGGCAAAACCAACAACCTGCTGGCGCAAATCAAGGCCGATTTCATCAGCCTCGTCAGTTACGATATCTACATTGCAGGCCGCTTCAACATGGTCGGCGCAGCGCGGGAACTGTTCCGGGAAATGGGAGTTGATGAAGCCCATCTCTACGGCGATGCCTTCGCCTTTATCAAGTAACCTGACAGCAAACGCGAATTTAAAATCCCGGCAATGCCCGGGATTTTTTACGCCCACGCCCGGGAGAACTACACTCAAAGAATCCGGGCAATGAGGGCTTGTCCATGCATCACGCCATCCGGTTTTCAGTGCTGCTCCTGCTTGTGTTGGCTGGTATGACAACACCCATGGCACAGGACAGATTGGGCTCATTGTCGTTTCTGACCGAAGAATACCCGCCTTTCAATTTTACCCGCGATGGCAAGGTGCAGGGAATTGCCGTGGATTTACTGCTGAGCGCCGCCGCGCTTGAGGGACAAGCTATCAGCCGCGACGCTATCCGGGTCTACCCCTGGACCCGGGCCTACGCCATGGCGCTGCGGGGCCATCATATGGTGCTGTTTTCCACCACCCGCACCCCACAGCGGGAATCCCTGTTTCATTGGGTAGGCCCCATAGCCCCGATGCGGATAGTACTCATCGCACCAAAACAGCAGCACATCCGCATTGAGTCGCTGGCAGACCTGCAACACAAGCGCATTGGGGTGGTCACCAACGACATAGGCGAAGAAGTGCTGACACAGCTTGGCCTGGCGGACCAACTTCAATCCAATGCCAGCGCCGACTTGCTGCTGAAGATGATGGCCCGTGGCCGTATCGACCTATGGGCCTACGAAGAGACCGTGGCCAAATGGCTTATCAAAGAGGCGGGCATGAGTTTTGATGACTTTGAGGTGGTGTATCTGCTCAGAGAAGCCGAGCTCTACTACGCCTTCAGCCGCGATGTGCCCGAAGCGTTACGAATGCAACTACAGCATGCACTGGATTCGCTCAAGACGCCCATGGCAGACGAAAGCAGCAGCTGGGCCACCATTACCCAGAAATACCTGCACTGATAAAACACGCCGATTAAAGATCAGGCCACAGGCGTTTGCGATCATCGGTGTAATGCCACCAGGGCTTGGGTTCTTCCCCTTCGCTGAAAGCCACCAGAGACATAAATACATCCAGCACACAGGGATCCTGGCGCTGGGCAGTCAGCTCGCATAATTTCAGGTACAGTGCCATGGGCTCCTGTCCCTTAAGACCATCCACTGTGTGAATTCCCAAAAGCTGCAGATCCTTGGCCGTAGCTGGCCCCACATTGGGCAAATCGGTGAGCTCATGTAAACGGTTTCTGTCGACCTTGTCAGGGTTCATCTTTTCTCCATCCTTGCGTGGCAGCTTTCTTTGCCTCGGGCGAGGCAATTCTTTATCATCCCGAGTCTCACGTAATTTCCGCAAAAAGGCGAGCCATGAAACTGACCATGCTGACTCCGGCACTCTACGAAAAGCTGTACCGGGATATCCACGAATTTCGCACCACCTTTGATTTACCAGTGGAAGACACTGCCAGCCTGGATGCCAAAGCCGATACCCTGCACTCTTCATTGATCATTGAAGAACTGACCGAGCTTGCCGAAGCCAATTGCAAGGTCGAGCAGGCCGATGCCATAGTGGACAGCGTTTATGTGCTTATGGGCCGCGCCGTTCATCTGGGCGCCAAAACCGCCGATGCCAAGCTGGAGATCAGCTACTTTATCGATGTACTGCTGCATGTTGCCGCCAACCGTGGCATCAATTTCGAAATCTGCTGGGATGAAGTGCACTCCAGCAACATGAGCAAGGTATGCCGCACCGAGCAAGAGCTGGCCGACACCATTGCCCACTACGCAACACAGGGCGTGGACATTGTGGGGAGTCGTCAGGGCGACTTCCTCATTGCCAAGTGCGCCAAGGACGTGGAGCTTGAAGGAAAAACCGTGCGTCAGGGCAAGGTGCTGAAATCTGTGTACTACCGCCCCGCCAACTTAAGCGCACTGGTCGCTGGTTGATACACCTTTTTAATGGCCGGTACAGAATTTCTGTTTCAGCTGCTGTCAATTCAATAACCCGCGACTAGGCTTAATCAAAAGGACGTCTGTCACCCATAGGATCATGAATATCTTTCTTCTACTACTCAGCCTCATCGTCTTTCCCGTTTTAGCAGATAGCCCTGCGCTGGAGATGCATATCGACGGCAAGAACGGGATTTACCAAGCACCCGATAAAGCTACCCGCCCATGGCGCATCTGTGCGCTACTGCCCCATGGCAAGGACCATTACTGGTGGGGCGTTGCCTGGGGGTTGTCGCAGGAAGCGGAGCGACTGGGTGTGGAGATTGGCATCTACAATGCCGGAGGTTACGACAAACTGGAAGTGCAACAGCAGCAACTGCGCGACTGCCATAAACTCAAGGCCGATGCCTATATTATTGCGGCCATTTCGGCCGATGGTCTTAACGAACAGGCGGCGCTGTTGATGGCCGATGGGATTCCGGTTATCGATCTGGTAAACGGCATGAGCACCGACAAGGTGAGCAGCCGCTCTCTGGTGCAGTTCTCGGATATGGTCCGGGCAGCTGTGGAATTTATGCTGTCACAGACGGCCGCAAAGACGCGCCAAATCGAGCTTGGTTGGTTCCCGGGGCCGGAAGGTGCCGCGTGGGTAATGGATGCAGAAATCGGTTTAAAAAAAACTATCGTCGACCAAGCGATACAGCTTCACCATGGGGGCTACGGGGTTACCGAAACTTTTGTTCAAGCTAATCTGGTGCGCAATATGGTGGCAGAACGTCATCCGGACTACATCATCGCCAATGCGGTGGCCGCCAGTATTGCCAGTAAATACTTTATCGACGGCAAACGCGGTAACACCAAGGTTATTTCTTTTTATTCCAATCCCCAGACGATAGAACTGGTCCGGGATGGCAGGCTGCAGGCCACGGTCACCGACTCGCCGGTGCTGCAGGCCAGGGTGGCTGTGGATCTGACGGTGCAGTGGCTGGAGCAGGGCAGTGCACCCCGACTGGTCAGCCCGGTTATTCAGGTCCTGACCAGTGAGAATCTGGCTGAGGCAGATTTAAGCCTGACGCTGCCGCCGGAACATCAGTGGATGATCCATCAGGACCTCTCCCCCATCGGCGGCGCTACAGCGCTGCAACGGCGTAATCAGCTCCAAGAGCCAAAAACAGACTGAGCCCGGCCCAGTTGTTGTTCAAAAAAGCCTTGAAACAATCGCCCCGCTCACGGCCATGAATGAGCCGTTGCTGATAGGCAGAAAAGCCAACAAAGGTCAGAATACCCAGACCATACAGCAGGCCGCGGTCGCCACTCCAGCCCGCGGCGATAAAGCACCCCAGGGCCGCAAGCTGAAAGGCACCGATAATTTCACGGTCAAATCGGCCAAATAAAATCGCGGTCGACTTAATCCCTATCTTGAGGTCATCATCCCGGTCGACCATGGCATACATGGTGTCGTAGGCCACGGTCCAGCACCAGTTGGCGGCAAACAGCCACCAGGCTGAGGCCGGCACCTCGCCGGTTTGCGCCGCGTACGCCATGGGAATGGACCAGCTCCACACCACCCCCAAAAACATCTGTGGCATATTGGTCCAGCGTTTGGTGAAGGGGTAAATGATGGTCAGTATGATGCCCACCACCGAGAGTTTTACCACCAGCGGATTGAGCAGCAACACCAGCGAGAAGGCAAACAGCCCCAACACCACAAACAGCGTCAGGGCCTCGGCAACAGTGACCTCACCGCTGGCCAGAGGCCGGGTTCTGGTGCGGGCCACATGGGAGTCGAGCTTACGGTCGGCGTAGTCGTTGATGATGCAGCCACAGGCGCGCATCACCACCACCCCAATGATAAAGATGATAAGCACCGGTAAGTCGGGCATTCCGTCAGCGGCCAGCAGCAGCGCCATCAGGCAGGGCCACAGCAGCAGCATGGTGCCTATGGGCCTGTCGAGTCGCATCAACCGGTAATAGGCATCCCATTTTTGCGCCATTTTGGTCATTTTCTTTCCTTGTCCCCGTTTGGGGTCATCGCGCGGTTGTTATCTTATGTGTTTTGCTCTGGCGCCTTTATCCTCGGGCTCCCAGGGACTCCAGCTTGGCATAGCTCACCACCAGCCACTTGCTGCCGAAATCGTCAAACTGCACCTGAACCCTCGCCTGTGGGCCACTGCCCTCGTAGTTGGTGACCGTGCCTTCACCAAACTTAAAATGCCGTACACGGCCGCTAATCTTTAAGCCGGAATCATTAAAGGTTTGCTGGGCGTGAGCAAAACGATTGGCCACCAGGGGCGCAGACACCTGAGCCTTAAGGCGAATTTCCTCCACATACTCGGGGGGAATTTCGCGGATAAAGCGTGAGGGTCTGGCATAGTCCTCACGGCCATAGATGCGCCGTGACTCGGCATAGGTGATATAGAGCTTTTGCATCGCCCGGGTCATGCCCACATAGCACAGGCGGCGCTCCTCTTCGAGGCGATCGCCCTCCTCCAGTGCCAGTTTGCTGGGGAATATGCCCTCTTCCACCCCGGCCATAAACACCATGGGAAATTCCAGCCCCTTGGCCGAGTGCAGCGTCATCAGCTGCACCGCGTCCGTGTGGGCATCGGCCTGACCTTCACCCGCTTCCAGTGCCGCATGGGACAAAAAGGCATTGAGCTCGCCCATGTCCTCCAGCTCTTCCGGCATTTCAAAACTGCGGGCGGCCGTGACAAGTTCTTCAAGGTTTTCCACCCGGGCCTGGGCGTTTTCACCCTTTTCGGCCTCATACATGCCTTTGAGCCCGGAATGCTGAATCACATGATCAGCCATGCGGTACAGCGGCAACTCGTCGGTGTCAGCTCGAAGCTGCACAATCAAATCCAAAAAGCCTTTCACCGCGTTGGCGGCACGGCCCGACAGCACCTTTTCCTCGAGCAGGCGCAGCGAGGTCTGCCACAGGGTAAGCTGCTCTTTGCGGGCAGTGCTGCGCAAAATATCCAGGGTGCGTTCACCTATGCCCCGGGCCGGGGTATTGACTACCCGTTCGAAGGCGGCGTCGTCGTCGCGGTTGGAGATAAGACGCAAGTAGCCCATGGCATCCTTGATTTCCTGGCGCTCGAAGAAGCGCAGTCCACCATAAATACGATAAGGCATGCCCTTGTGCAACAAGGCTTCCTCCAACACCCGCGACTGGGCGTTGGAGCGGTACAGTATGGCGCACTCACCGAGCATGCCACCCTTGTCCTGCCAATCGCTGATGCGGCCAACAATAAAACGGGCCTCGTCCATCTCGTTGAAGGCGCAGTAGAGGGAAATGGGCTCACCGTCCTTGTCTTCGGTCCACAACTCCTTGCCCATACGGTCGGGGTTGTTGGCGATCAGTTCGTTGGAAGCCTTGAGGATATTGCCGGTGGAACGGTAATTCTGCTCCAGTCGAATGGTGTTGGCGCCGGGAAAGTCCTGCAAAAAGCGATGCAGGTTCTCGACCTGGGCACCACGCCAGCCGTAAATGGACTGGTCGTCGTCCCCTACAATCATCACATGACCCGTGTTGCCTGCCAGCACCCGGATCCAGGCGTACTGAATGGCGTTGGTATCCTGAAACTCGTCCACCAGAATATGGCGGAATCTGTCCTGATAATGGGCCAGCAGATGGGGCTTATTGAGCCACAGCTCATGGGCGCGCAGCAGTATTTCGGCAAAATCCACCAACCCAGCCCGGTCACAGCTATCCTGATAGATGCGGTACAGCTCAAGCAGTTTTTGCTCCATGGGGAAAGGACCGGCGTCTATGTGGCCCGGGCGCAAACCCTGATCTTTTTTGCCGTTGATGTACCCAGCCACCAAGCGGGGCGGATACTGTTTTTCGTCCAGATTCATGCTCTTGAGAATGCGTTTCAGCAAACGTTGCTGGTCGTCCGAGTCCATGATCTGGAAGCTTTGTGGCAGGCCTGCATCCTGCCAGTGGGTACGCAGCAGGCGGTGGGCCAGACCGTGGAAGGTACCTATCCACATGCGGCCGGTATTGTGACCGACAATTTTCTCGACCCGCTCACGCATTTCGGCCGCGGCCTTATTGGTAAAGGTTACCGCCAGTATCGAATAGGGACTTTGGTTTTCCACCTGCAACAACCAGGCGATACGGTGGGTCAACACCCGGGTCTTGCCACTGCCGGCACCAGCCAACACCAGCATGCTGGACTGGGGTGCAGCCACGGCTTCGCGCTGCTTATCGTTCAGGCCATCCAGCAAAAAAGAAACGTCCATTCATGCCTCCCAAAAGTCGAGGCGGCATTATATCAGAAGCCTGCGGCAAAGGGGTGAAATGCCCCCATGGGTTGAGCTGGGCAAATGCCCAAAACTGTGGCTATGATAGAGCTGAAAATGCCAATCACTGAGATGAACCTTTCGCCAAGATGATCTATACACTCGATCCACTCACGCTGGATATGCAGGGACGCAGCCTAACCTACAACGGACGCAAGCTTCAGTGCGATGAACGTACGCTGATGCTGTTCCAGCTGCTGATTGAGTCCTACCCGGAGCCGTTGGAAGCCACACTCTTGCTGGAAAAACTTTGGCCCAATACCGTCGTCAGCAGCTGGTCTGTCACCCGGCTTATTTCCGATGCCCGTAAAATGCTCAAAGACGCAGGTATGCAGGAGTCAGTCATTCAGACACTCCACGGCCGGGGTTATCGGCTGGAGCCCGAGCTGGCTGCAAAACTCCAGAGCAAAGTTGCCGACGCCAACGCTGGCGTTGTTCTCCCCCCAAAAACACGTCCCCTGGCCTGGGCTGCCCTGGGTGTAACCCTGCTCGTGGCTGCCATGGTGCAGTTTGTGGGGCAGTCTCCCCAGGGGCTGTTGATAGGAGAGCCTGCCGATGTCAAAGGCCGCATCCTTTGGGTTGATGACCACCCCGAAAACAATACCGCCGAAATCGACACGCTCAGGGACGCCAATATTGCTGTCTATACCACCCAAAACACTGAAGAAGCCCTCATGCTGCTGTCCATGTACCGCTACGATGCCGTGATTTCTGATATGGGACGCGGGGACGATTCTCTGGCGGGACTCAAACTGGTGGAAAGCCTCAGGCAAAGCGGCGACCTGACCCCGTTTTTTCTGTACACCATCTTACCTTCCGATGCTCAGCGACAACTGGTGTTGGAGCACGGTGCCCAAGGGGTCGCAGTGGATGAAGCCGCCCTGTTTGCACTGCTTGAAACTGTCAACTGGGGCATAAAATCTACCGGGCCGCGCCAAGGCGAACAGAGCAGCCCGCTCACACAAGCTGATTCAAATAATTGATTTAATAGATATTCAAAAAGATTCACAAACTTTCAAACCCTTTTCTGCGACAACGGATGCTATAACCTTGATGTCCGAAGTCGGCGCCTCTTGCAGGCGTTGTCATGGCGGAAAGGGGATTGGGAGATCCCTTAAAGATGGCGCCCGCAGTGGAAGAAGATATGGAGTCGAGCCAGTCTTCAACCATGGTCATGGATGACCAGGGCGCCACCAACCATAATCCCTGACATTGGGAGATGCGTGCATATGTTGCTGGCATTGCTGTTAATCATACTTGTCGCCACCAGTCTCTATCTCTTGGTTCATCTCAATCGATAAATCGCTGAATGCAGCGGCCCTACCCGCGTTTCATTCGGCGTTCACGTGCGCATCGAGGCCAGTGCAATTTGCTCCAGATGGCGATGGTCCGTGCCACAACAGCCACCCAATACATTCAGTCCCTTCAGTTTGGTTGTCATCAAGCTCGCATACTCCTGCCCCAAACGACGGGGTTCGCCATCGTCCAGGGTCGTCGCTTCGTTGAGCTCGGCATGGCTTAACGCAGACGCATTGGCACGAAGCCCTTTCACTCTGGTAAGCCAAGCAGCCTTGTCTGGCACCGCAACCAAATGACTCGGATGAGCACAGTTAATCATAAAAAAAGGTCCTCCCTGCATTGGGAGGACCTCTGGATCCTTTACCACTGAGCGCTGTATTTTTCAGCCCTGTTCTTTGAGCCCCATGGCATCCATCCATTGGTCGAAATTGACCATGTTGGCAGGCACTACCACGCGGCTGCCCTGCTGCCCCAGCCCCTTGAGCTGGCTCAAATACTGCTCACCCAATTGTAATCGGAGCGCATTCTGGCCACCGGGCGCGGCAATCACTGCTGCCAGCCGTTCAATGGACTCGGCGGTTGCTCTGGCAATAGCAAGGATTTCCTCTGCCTTACCTTCGGCTTCGTTGATGCGTTTTTGCATCTCGCCCTCTGAGCGGTTGATGGTTTCAGCCTTGATACCCTCGGAGCGGTTAATCTTGGCCTGTTTGTCCCCTTCACTCTTGGCCAGCAAGGCACGGCGCTCACGCTCGGCATTCACCTGCATTTCCATGGCGTTTTTTACGGTTTCGGGTGGCTGAATGTTTTTGATCTCATAACGATGCACACGAATGCCCCAGAGGGCACCGGCCTGATCCAGCACTTCCACCACCTTGGCGCTGATGACGTCGCGCTCTTCGAAGGTACGGTCCAACTCCAGGGTACCTATCACAGAGCGGGTAGTGGTCTGGGCCAGCTGAATAGCCGCGTAGCGATAGTCGGTCACGCCATAGCTTGCTTTCACAGGGTCGACCACCGAGATATAGATAACGCCATCGACCTCAACCTTAACCTCGTCGCTGGAGAAACATTCCTGTGGCGGCACGTCGATGGTTTCTTCTTTCAGGTCATGGATATAGGCCACTTTATCCACAAAGGGGATCAAGGCATGAAAACCCGCATCCAGGGTTGAATGGTATTTGCCCAGCCGCTCGACGATATAAGCCGATTTGGTTGGCACCAGACGAATAGACTGGAACAGTTTGATAATAAAGATAAAGAAGATAAGTCCCCAAATCGCCATCACGATCAGGTCTTCGTTCACTGCTAGCTGCATCTGTGGGTCTCCTTATGCCTTGGCATTCAGCGCGTGGCTGACTTTGTCCATGCCTTCGAAAAAGCCTTCCATTTTGGCCAGCTCCGCCGGCACAACAGAGACTTCAGCGTTCTTCATCACTTCGCCTATCTGTTTGATGAACTGCTCTTTAAGCTGCATGTTCATGGCTTCAGTACCGCCCTGCACAGCCAGCGCACTGGATACCATGCCCATACCTTCAGCCTTGGCACGGGCAATAATGGCGATTTCCGCCGCAGTTCCCTTGGCCTCATTGATGCGTTTTTGTTTCTCCCCTTCCGACAGGTTGATGGCTTCCTGACGCTCCCCTTCGGAAAGATTGATCATCGCCGCCTTTTCTGCGTTGGCCAGGGTGATTTCGGCGCGCTTGCGGCGCTCGGCTTCCATTTGTTTCTCGAGGGTGTGGATAACATGCCTTGAGGGGGTGATGTTTTTAATCTCGTAACGCAGTACCTTGATGCCCCAGGGCTCGGAGGCCTTATCGATCTCACGCACTATGGACTCGTTCAGGCGGTCACGCTCAGAAAAGGTTTCGCTCAGGGTGAGCTTACCAATTTCCGATCTCATGGTGGTTTGGGCCAGGTTTACCGCAGCAAGACGATAGTCTTCGATGCCGTAACTGGCCAACTTGCCGTCCATCACCTTGAGGTACACCAAGCCATCCACCTCCAATTGGGTGTTGTCCTTGGAGATACAGCTTTGGGCCGGCACATCCAGCACTTGCTCACGGGTGTCATGACGGTATGCGACCCGATCGACAAAGGGGATCAAAAAGTGAAACCCGGGCTCCAGCACAGTGCGAAATTTACCGAGACGCTCAATGACCGCGACTTCCCGCATTTGAACTATCAGCATCAACTTGTACAAAATGAAAAGAATAAAAAGAAAAGCTATGGTTAACAGCAACATGGTTCCCTCCTTGCAGAATCAGACGTTGTGCTGCGCAGGAAGCGCCTCAACAATCAAAGATATATTTTCCCGGCAGATAACCCGTACCTGGGTGCCACTCGGAATAAGACTGCCATCGCCCAGCGCAGGCCAATCGGCCCCCTGAAATTCGACCCTGCCAGCCTTTTCTCCCGGCCCTATATCGGCCTTGACCAGCGCAGTCTGGTTATAGATGTCCAGCGCCTCATCCGTGTTGTCCACGTGGGAGTCCCCTCCCACCACACGCTGGGTAATATGACGAAAACCAAGCAGCAATACCATGGACGCGATAAACCACAACGTCATACTCTGGACGAAACCGTCAACCAGCCCCAGTGCCAAGGCCCCTGAAACCAGCAGGCACGAGGCCCCAAGCAGTATCACTATGCCACCTGGCACTATGACTTCGGCCAGCATCAGCACTACGCCAATCCCCGCCCATATCAGTACCGGATTAGAAAACTCCATCTCCCCCTCCAATGCAGAGCATCCTTTGCCGACTATAACAGCAGTTTTGCAGCAATGCGACATATTATGTCAATCAAACAATTTTGTCGGTGGATAAAATGGGACACCAGAGGGAGCAAGTTCACAAAATCAAGACATTATCCTTCGGCTCACTGAAAGCCCAGAGCAAAAAATCAACAGCAAAACATAGCTAACGTAATAATTTTGTTAAATAAAATAGGTAAAGCACTGCCAGCTAAACCCGTTAAAAAAGGGTTTGAGCCCCAAGGACTTTTTCCCTATATTGCCTTGGCTTTTCGACCCGGACCGGACACAAAAATGCCGGGGGCCTTTGGGCACTCATGTATGCCGGGCGAAATCATCTGCATCTGCCTCTACCCAAGGGAAATGAACAATGAAAAAAACCTGTCTGTGTCTTGCCCTGCTGTTGTCGCCCCAGGCTTACAGCAACGAACTGGTTCATTGGTGGGACGCCAGCGTCACCGCACTCTATGGTACCAACTACGATTTAGCCCCTTCAGATGAGCAAACCACCATCACGTTGGAAACCGCCGGTGGCTGGAAGTACGGTGATTGGTTTGCGTTTCAGGACTTTATCAACTTTAACGGCCACAACGGCGGCAAGAGCAACACCACCTACGGTGAAATCTCCACTCGCTTCAGTGCCGGTAAAATCCTCGACAAACCTGTAGGCTTTGGCCCGGTAACCGATATGTCGCTGGCACTGACGCTGGAGGAAGGCGAAGGTCCGGTGGAGACCCTGCTCTATGGTGTAGGCATGGATTTCAAACTGCCTTTCTTCACCTATTTCCAGCTCAATACCTATCGCCGTGATGCACTAAACAGTGCCAACCGCAGTGACGGTTGGCAGTTGACCCCGGTATTTCGGATTGATATTCCGGCTGGCCGCAGCAAGATAGTCCTCGACGGCTTTATCGATTGGGTGTTTATCGCCGATAAGAAAGGCTATGAGGAGAACTTCCACTTCAATCCGCAAATCAAATACGATCTCGGTGCAACCCTCTTTGGCGATGCCAGGAAAGATCAGTTATTGGTGGGTATTGAGTACGATTACTGGAAAAACAAGTACGGTGTGGATGGTGTCGACCAGAGCACCTATTCCATTATTGCCCAGTACCATTTCTGATAACCTGAGCAAAGGGTAAAAAAAGGCGCCTTCAGGCGCCTTTTTACTGAATACCAATCAGGCAAGCAGCTTGCGGGCGGCAGCAACCACCACAGACACAGCGCTGACCTCGGTGTTTTTCATGGTCGACTCATCAGGGATTTCCTGCTGGGTACGGTTCACAATCACACCCGCCACGCAGGCCGCACGCCAACCCTGAGAGGCACACATGGTGAACAGGGTTGCTGACTCCATTTCATAGTTCAGCACGCCCATATCCTGCCACTCTTTCATGGAACCTTCGAAACGTCGGGCCACACGGCCTGATACCGTGTCGTAACGCTCCTGACCTGGGTAGAAGGTATCGCTGGAGGCAGTCACACCAACATGGGGCTCAACACCGGCATCACGGCAAGCCGCCACCATGGCAGTGGTACATTCAAAGTTGGCCACGGCAGGAAACTCCATGGGGGCAAAGTGCAGGCTGGCACCGTCCAGGCGCACCGAAGCCTGGGTAACAATCAGGTCACCCACGTTTACATGGGGCTGAATTGCGCCTGTGGTACCCACACGCAGGAAGGTATTGATGCCCAGCTGTGCCAGCTCTTCCACGGCAATGGAGGTGGAAGGTCCACCGATACCGGTTGAACAAACCACAACAGGTTTGCCATCCAGGTAAGCCAGGTAACTGGTAAATTCGCGATGGCTGGCCAGGAAGGTTGGCTTATCCATCAACTCGGCAATACGTTTCACACGCTCTGGGTCGCCGGGCACAATCGCCAGCGTGGCACCATCCAACATGTCTTTTGTTAAACCCAGGTGAAATACATCAGCCATGGTGAAAACCCCTTTCATTTTTGATAATAAAATTCTAATAACTTCGACTTTAACCTAGTATCGAAGCGGATAAGGTTAACTGGATCACGAAATTTCCGCCAAGCCTTATCGAAAATACCGTAATCCAATTACCAATAAGGTTACAAACCCGTCTCTGTGACGTGCTGGTGTGCGAAGGGCCACTTTGCAGTGCCTGACGCACCTGTTCTGACTATTAAGATAGCAGCCATGGGGTGATACGCCATTGCCCAAATGATGGATTAAGAGAAGCCCAAAGCGAAGGTAATGCCAGCAAGAAAATCATTAATAAATTAATTTAAATTCAATAATATATAACCAAAATGGCGACTTAGTGATCCAGATCACTTTTATCCCCTGTAACTGGGCGTAGGGTTAATTCAGACCCATGAAAAACGCACAGCAGAAGGAAGAGTAGATGTTTCCAGAATACCGGGACTTGATTACCAGATTAAAATCCGAAGATGCGCATTTTTTAAAAATATTCAACGAGCACAACGAGCTGGATAAAGAAGTAAAGGAGTTGGAAAAACATCTTTCCAGTGATGCCACCCCAGAATTAAAAGTTTTGAAGCAAAAGAAGCTGCATTTGAAAGAGGAACTGCAACAGATCCTCAAGTCATACGACAACTGATGTCACACTGCCAGCTGGCTTCAAAAATAAAGGGTGCCTGAATGGCACCCTTCTTTTTGCGTTACCGTTTCGCCTGAACCAATGATTACAGGTAGTAATCCTTAAGTGGAGGGAAACCGTTGAAACACACCGCCGAGTAAGTGGTGGTGTAAGCACCGGCTGTCAGCCAGTACAGGCGGTCACCGATGGCGAGATCCGACGGCAAACCATAGGCATAGTGCTCATACATGATGTCGGCACTGTCACAGGTTGGTCCGGCTATCACACACTTGTCCAGCTCACCCTTCTTTTCGGTGAAGATGGGGTATTTGATAGCTTCATCCATGGTCTCAATCAGACCTGAGAATTTACCCACATCTGTGTATACCCAACGCTCCAGCGCGGTGTGAGATTTACGGCTGATAAGTACCACTTCAGAAATCAGCACGCCGGCATTGGAAATCAGTGAGCGACCGGGCTCCAGAATGATTTCAGGCAGCTCATCACCAAAGTCTTCCTTAAGGAAGTGTTTGATTTGCTGGGCGTATACACCGAGTTGATTGGTCTTGTCGATGTAGTTGGCCGGAAAACCGCCCCCCATGTTAATCATCTTCAGCACAATACCGTGATCCTCGCGCAGACGATCGAACAGTACCTTCACCTTACCAATAGCCGCATCCCAGGCGCCGATATCGCGCTGCTGAGAACCCACGTGGAAGGAAATGCCGTAGGGATCCAGACCCAGCTCTTTCGCCAGTGCCAGCAGCTCGTAAGCCATTTCGTTCTGGCAGCCGAACTTGCGTGACAACGGCCAGTCTGCGGTTTGCGAGCCTTCCGTCAGGATACGTACATAAACCTTAGAACCCGGCGCTTCTTCGGCAATCATGCGCAAGTCAGCTTCTGAGTCAGATGCAAACAAACGCACACCACGCTCATAGAAGGCGCGGACATCTTTGCGTTTTTTGATGGTATTGCCAAAGCTGACGCGGTCAGCCGTCACACCGACTGCCATCACCATATCCAACTCATAGATGGAGGCGATATCAAAGTTGGAGCCCTTGTCTTTCAGCAGTGTCAGGATTTCCTTGGCGGGATTGGCCTTCACTGCATAATAAACGTTGGCAAAGGGGAAGTTAGTCACCATGTCATCGTATTGCTTCGCGATGATATTGGTATCAATCACCACAAAAGGGGTTGCCTTGTCTTTGGCGAATTCCTGAATTCGCGCAAAGGTTTCATTATCATAAAAATCAGCAACGTCAATAGATTGAAACTGGCTCATTGACCTTGGTTCTCCTGTGCTTCGCCCGAGTGGGTGGCGTCAATGTGATGGTAAAAAACGTGCGAAGTAGACGCTATTTTCGCTGAAGATGCAACGAATTTTTATGCCATAAAAGCAAATTTTTATTCCACTCTTTTTCCACTCCAAAAAATGCATTTTTTTACCAATTTAATCAAATGGTTAAGTCGAAGTTTGGACACCTCTTTTACTGTTCGATTTTCTGAGCAGTTTTGACGAAAATTTTGCAATTTTCCTCATGGGTTTGCCGGATTATGCTGACCCAACAAACCCACCGATGGAGTCCTGATGTCCCGCTTACCTATGCCCGCGCTTTTTCTCGGCCACGGCAGCCCCATGAATGCCCTTGAACATACCCCAATCAGCCAAAGCTGGCGCGAACTGGGGCAAACGCTGCCCAAACCCAGGGCCATCCTCATGATTTCCGCCCACTGGAATACCCGGGGCACCCTGGTAACTGCCGCCCCAAAGCCCGAAACCATTCATGACTTTGGCGGTTTTCCCGATACGCTCTATGCCATGCAGTACCCGGCGCCGGGTGCGCCTGAGCTTGCTGCGCAAATCGCGACGCTGTTGCCCAACTGCAGTCTGGATAAAACGCGTGGTTTGGACCACGGCGCCTGGTCACTCCTGGTCCATCTGTACCCTGAGGCAGATGTTCCGATATTGCAGCTGAGCCTGGACATGCAACTTAAGCCAGAACAAGAGTATGGCACAGGACGGGCATTACGGACGCTAAGGGAGCAAGGCGTGCTGATTATCGGCTCAGGTAATACGGTGCATAACCTGCGGGCACTGGTTGCGGGCGATGGTGCTTATCCATGGGCATCCGCGTTTAATGGGGCTATCGGCCAAAAGCTGCTGGATAAGGCTGATGACGCCGTGTTGAATTACACCAATCTGGTTGATGGCGATACCGCCAGACTCTGCCACCCCACAGATGAACACTTAAGGCCACTCTTTTACGTGTTGGGCACAGGTTACCCGGATGAACCCAGAGCCCTGTTCAACAACCAGTTGACCATGGGCGCCATCAGTATGCTGAGCCTGAAACTGGGTTGATACGAACTCGGCCTCTTTCTGCAGACGCCACACAGGCATTCTATTTCCCATCCCCAACAGGCAAAATGTCAGGATATTTGAAGCAGATGTTGATACCTCAGGGTGAATTCATCGGCAAGTTAAGGAAGCCGCGGAGGAAATATGAATAACACAGGTCTGGAGCAGGGACTGCAACAGGAATTGGCCCAGCTGCAAAACGTCTATGACCTCATCACCGAGTTTTTGGTGCAGTACAGTTTTCAGTTGGTTGGCGCCCTGATTATTTTTCTGCTCGGCCTCTGGCTTGCAGCCAGGGTCGCCGGCATGGTCAACAAGCAGTTGGAAAAGTATCGGGTCGACATCACCCTCGCCAGCTTTGTGACCCATCTGGTACGCATTCTGATTATCATCATGGTGGCCATAGTCGCCCTGGGTAAGCTGGGGATTAGCGTCACCCCCATGGTGGCAGCCATAGGCGCCGCCTCGCTGGGAGCCGGTCTGGCCATTCAGGGGATGCTGTCAAACTATGCCGCCGGGATCACCATCATTGTGACCCGCCCTTTTGCCGTGGGTAACACCATCAGCGTGCGCGGTGTGACCGGGGTGGTGAAAGACATCATGCTTGGCATGACAATTCTCACCAATGAGGAAGGCGAGCAGATCAGCATTCCCAACAAGCACATCGTGGGAGAAATCCTGCATAACTCCTTTGAATACAAGCTGGTAGAAAGCCAATTCAACATCTGCTATGACCAGGATGCCGAGGCCGTTATCGCCTTGGTCAATAATGCATTACTCGCCAGCGGAAAGCTTCATGCCGAGCAGCCTCCCCAAGTGGGGATTAACGGGTTTAACAATCTGGGGATTGAAATTGGCCTCAGATACTGGCTGCCTACCCAGAGCTACTTTCAGGACAAATACATCACCCATCAGGCGATTCACGGGGCGCTGAAAGCCGCTGCTATCAGGATCCCATCCCTTAGCCGGGAAGCGCACCTTATCGGTGAATAAGCTGGCCAGAGGCGCCTTCTGGGCGCCTTACAGCCCACGCTGCCATTCCTGCCTGAGCGGCACAGCTCCCGGCTCGTCCAGCGCCAGACGCACCTGCGACAACAACTTGTCTTTGTCCCGCCCCAGAACGCCCTTGAGTACCAAATAGTTAGAGGCATGATCCGAGCGAAAGACTGTCTGCGTCAACTCAAGGTGCGTCAGCAGGGTATGCATTTCGTTGAGCAGACCGCGCTGCTGGGGCAAGCGAAAGTCCTTATCAAAGCCTTCGTCCATGCGTGCCTTGCCCAGGGGCAGCGTGACCACCAGGGTGCTCAAATAATCTGGCTGGGCGGCATTCATGAGTCGGGCGGAATTGATGGCATGTTGATGAGACAACTCCTCACCGCCCAAGCCATTTAAGATCATCACAGACGACTTCATTCCTGCAGCGCGGATTTTCTCCAGCGCCGCCAGCGAAGAAGCAAAGGTCTCGCCCTTATCGACACGGGCCAGCACTTCGTCATCACCACTCTCACAGCCCACATACATCAGGCTTAGCCCCAACTCTCTGAGGCGAACAAGCTGCTCTACCGACTTGTTACTGAGGTTTCTTGGCAGGCAGTAGCTGCTTATCCGGCTCACATCGGGCAAGTATCTGTGGATAAGCAGCAAAATGGCTTCGAGGCGGGAAAATGGCAATGTCATGGCGTCACCATCGGCCAGAAACACCCTTCTGATGGGCACGCCTGACGCGGCGGCCCGTTTCAAGTCAGCTTCTATTTTGTCTTCTTTAAAGGCACGGAAACGCTTTTGCTCGGCAGTGTACATGTCGCAAAAGCGGCAACGGTTATAGCTGCAGCCGTTTGTCACCTGCAGGATCAGCGATTGCCATTCTGAGGGAGGACGAAATACCGGAGCTATGTAATTGAGCATGAACAGGAACCTCTGACTATTTAGTCATAAGAAATACTTACAAATATGCGCCAGCGCAAATTTTAACCACACGTCTGCTGTTAAAATGCGCGCCAGCTATGCCAGTTTTCACCTTTAAAAGGCGAGTCATGATGAATCAAACCGCATTGGTGGAGCAAGACAGGCGAGGGAGCGCACCGACTTTTCAGCAGCATTGGAACATAATGACGGCTGAACAAAAAATGAGTTTTTACCGCTTACAGGCCTGGGGATTCCGGTTGTTGTTTGTGCGCAACATGCCGCGGGGCCCACTGGCGGTGATAGCTCAGGATCAGGAGCTGGCTGCCCTCACTGCCGATGGCGAGCTGGATACCAATCCGCAGATAGTGCTGCGCGGCCAATAAATGACAACTACCGCCGCTTTTCAGCATTAAAAAAGCCCCTCACCCGGGGCTTTTTTGCATCTGCTCTACGACTGCGGCCTGTGGCCGAATCTCAACCGACTCAGACGATGATCTCGTGGTAGGTTTCCACCTTAAAAGACTCCACCAGCTCGGGCATCTGCTGATGAAAGTAGTGCTGAATGGCATCCTTGGCGCAGTGGCTGTCAAAAGCCTCCACATCCACGAACTTTTCAATAAAGGTGATGCGTCTTGGCTCGTCGCGGCTTTGATTCAACTCGTATCTGATACAACCCACTTCACGACGGGTATCGGGGATAAGCGCCCCCAGGGCCTCAATCAGGGCTTCTTCTTTACCTGGAAACGCTAAAAAGCTTGCCACACACACCAGTTGGCGACGATTTATCACATAGTTTGTCATCTATTCATGTCCTTTGATGAAAGCGCATATCCAGATGGGGGATCCCATCTTCAAGGTAAACGGCGGAGACAGGCGTAAAGCCAAGTGAGGTATAAAAGGCCTGCAGGTATTCCTGAGCTCCAATTTGAATGCCCGCATCGGGCCAGGCTTCGAGGGCAAGCGATATGGCTTGGTTCATTAACGCTCTGGCCACACCAGCACCCCGCTCCGATTCCTCCACCGCCACCCGGCCAATACTGGCTTGCGGGTAACTGAGTCCCGGCGGCAGTATGCGTGCGTAGGCCACCAGCTTTTCTTGCTGCCAACCCAGCAGGTGCATCGCCTGCGGATGCAAGTCCTTTTCGTCGAGTTCGGGATAGGGGCAATGCTGCTCTACCACAAAAATATCAACTCTGAGTTTCAATAAACGGTACAGAGTCAGGGTATCGAGGTCGGCAAAAGCCTGTGTTTGCCAGCGGATCATTGGGGTCTCCGGGTGATTGAACGCAGCCAGTCTATCACCACCGCCGACACCGTGCAGCCCCGCGATGGAGGTAAGCGCCAATCCTGCGTTCCAGGTTGAGGCGCGGTATGGGAGGATTTCATTCCGGGGGGTTGGCATAGCCACCGGCAAGCCGATTCCTGTGTTGAAATGCGCCCCCATGCACCAGGCGAGAATCCACCTCCCTACCCTAAAAGCCCCTCTTTATCGCTGGCTACCGGGTATTTATCAGCATTTAGTAGCCCAATTTGACATTCAGCTGTTTGAACCACCTGACTTCGCCCAGCCCTATTCCCATACAGTTAGCGTGGCTATTAATTGCGTTTACCGTACAAAAGCTTATCCTGTTAGGCATGCCCTGAAACTCGGGGCCTGGGGGAACATGGAAGAAGGCAACCTCAATAACAGGGAAAATGGAACTCTGAATAACAAAAAGGTGCAACATGAAACTAACCAAAACGCTTATCGCCGTCACCCTGACCTCGCTACTCGCAGCCTGTGGTGGCAGTGACAATGACTCAAATCCACAACCTCAGATGGGCAGCTTCAGTCTGGGCGTTTCTGACAACCCAGCCGATGCAACCCAGGTGAATATCGCCTTCAAACAGGTTGTCCTGAAAAACAAAAATAGCGGAGAGTCTTTTCCGTTTATTGTCACCCAGCAGGTGGATTTGCTGGCGTTTCAAGGCAGCTCAGCCGAAACGCTGGTGGAAGGCGTTCAGGTACCGGTTGGCGAATACCAGATGTGTATCTACATGGAAAATAGCGAAACCGTAGATACCGCCAGTTCCTTTGTTAAAACTAAAGACGGAATTGATAAAGGACTGGTAACCAATAGTGTAGGAGAAAGTTGCGGAGACGCAGATATAGACAAGGACAAATCAGTTGGACGCTTGTTCTTCAACAAGGCCTTCACCATTGCAGCCGGTGCCAACGATTACGTGGCCGAGTTTGATCTCGCCCGTGGCATCCAGGCGCCCCATGGCAACAAAGACTACTGGACCCTGAAGCCTACCTCAGTGCAACTGGTAAACCGCGCCGAAGTTGGCAACATCAGCGGCCAGGTCAGTGACGAGCTGATGGCGGCCTGTGAAACTGCCGCCGGTGGCAGCGAGTTTGCCCCCGCCGTGTACCTCTACCCCGCCGCAACTCTACTGGACAACATGAGTGACATCCGCCCAGCGGTTACCGAACCCATGGTGGCTCCGCTGGCCGTTGCCCGCGTAAACGAAATCACCAATGCCGAAGAGGTTGTTACCGGTCATGACTACGAATTTGGTTTCGTAGTCACAGGCGATTACGCGCTGGGTTACACCTGTGTTGCCCAGAACGACGATCCTGAAGCCGACAACTCGCCAACCGACGTGGAAATGCCGTTCTTCATCCATGCCGATGAGCAGGATGTAACAGTGACCAAAGGCGAAACCACAACTCGCCATTTCCCCGGTGACTTTACTCCCGCCAGCTGATAATCAGCGCCCAAAGCCCCTGTTTCAGGGGCTTTTTTGTATCCCGATTAGACCAGTCCGACAGACTAGTGTTTCTTGATATAAGCAACGTTGGCTTAGCTTAAAATAATCTATCTGCTCCCAGCTCAATTCTCTATTCTGGTTCTTGCCGAACAAAAAACGTCCTGGCAAAAGTTCACATCAACGCAGGAAGCCACCATGAGCAGAGATCAGAAAAAGCAGCCCCAAAAATCCATGAAGGAAAAGCGCGCCGCCAAACAGGCCAAAAAGCAAGTGGTCAGCAGCGGAAAGGTTGAAAACCTGGGTAAAAAAAGCAAGTAAGGCGTTGGCCTTATCCCATAAAAAAGGCACTCAATGAGTGCCTTTTTTGATGGGTTTAGCTTCAGGGTTTGAGGTAGGTATCCAAAAACTTGAGATACGCCTCAGATGCCGTGATCCGATTGGCTTTTTTGGTAAAGCCATGGCCTTCGTCATCGAACAGCACATACTCAACCGGCACACCGTTGGCACGTACCTTTTCCACCAGCTCATCGCTTTCCACCTGCAACACGCGGGGGTCATTGGCGCCCTGAATGACCATCAGAGGCCGCACAATTTTTTCTGCATGGAACAGGGGTGAAATGGCCTTGTGACGCTCGGCATCTGTGGCTGGGTCGCCCATCTCGTCGTACAGCGATTTACGGAAACTCTCCCACCAGGGCGGGATGGAGTTCAGGGTTCGTACCCAGTTGGTGACACCGAAAATATCTATCCCCACCTTGAACTCTTCCGGGGTAAAGGCGAGCGCTGCGGCCACCATGTAGCCACCGTAGCTGCCACCCATGATGCCGATACGATCCTTATCCACCCAATCCAGGCTCTGGAGGTATTGCTTACCCCACACCATGTCTTTCAGGTCGCCATCGCCGTGGTTTTTGTCGTCCAGATGGAAGAAGGTTTTGCCATAGCCCGAGCTGCCACGGTTGTTGATGGCAAAGACCACGTAACCGTGATTGACCAGATGTTGGATTGTCGGATTGTAGCCGCTGCGGCTCTGACCACCCGGACCGCCGTGAACGTAGATAACCGCGGGTGACGGACTGGCGGCGTGTGCCAGCTTGGGACGATACAGGAGACCAGGGATCTCGAGGCCATCAAAACTCTTGAACCTGACCACCTCAGAAGGCACCAGATTGGCGCTGTCCATGGCAGGACTGAGGGCCTTGGTGAGACGTTTTACCGAAGGCTCGCCTATCTGCCAGACATACAGCTCAGACGGTGAAATATCCGAATTCAGGTAAAACACCATGGTTTTATCGTCTTTGGAAAAACTTACGCCACGGAAATCCCCCGGTGGCAAAGGCGGCAACGCCAGTGCCTTGCCGGTTTGGGTATCGGTAATGGTGACCTTGGTGCTGGCATCGGCATTCACCGCCATAGCCTGATAGCGACCACTGTCCGAAAAACCGTAATAGCTGACATCCCAATCATGACTGGCAACAGGTTTACGGGTGCCGGAGGCGATATCGTATGCCCACACCTCGTTAAATTCGGATTTGGCATCGCTGCCGTAATAGAGGGTTCGGCCATCGTGGGAAAAGCTGAATACCGCCTCGGCGGCCTCAAGCCCCGGTTCACTTACCAGCACGGGTTTCAGGCTACGGCTGCGAAGGTCAAGCAGATAGATGTCGATATCTTTATTGCTGACCGACTTATTCAGCGCCACAAAGCGGCCACTGCGGTCTATATCCCCCAATGAATAGCCTTCATCGTTTTGAAAGACCAGGGTGCGCTCATAGGTCCTGGCATCGTAACGATACAAATCCATAAACTTGGGATTGCGCTCGTTGGTCTGCACATAAAACACCTTGCCGTCGCCACTGAATCCGGCAAAGCTTGCCCGGGTATTATCCCCCGGAGTGAGGTCTTTCACGCTGCCATCCAGCTCGAGCACATACAGGTGGTTAAGCTCATTGCCACCCTTGTCCTTACTGAGCAAGACCCTGTCATCTTCAGGGAACCAGCGCACAGGGAAAGTACTGTCTTCAAAGTTGGTCAGCTGGGTTTTGCTGCCATCGAGCAAACTAAGGCGATACAGGTTGTAGATACCCGACTCATCCGACCCCACCAGCACGGCGCTGCCATCGGCAGAAATGCTTGAGCCCGTGTAAGACGTGGTATCAAAAAAGGTTTTGGCATCGTACCTGGGGTGTGCCAGCAGCAAGGGTTTGGCGTAGGGCTGCTTGGCTGTGGCGGCATCCTGGCTATTGGCTGAATTGGCAACAGCCGCTGTATCCGCCCCCTGATTGGATTGGGTCGATTGGCAACCAGCCACCGCCAACGTGGCCATGCTGAGTGCCAGTAGGGTCTTTTTCATGTGTATCCCTCTTTGTAATAAGGTCAGTCCGTTACCGCAGGAGCCCCCACATCATTCAACGCCAATGCAGGGAAAACAAGTCTATTTTGTAAACAAATACAATAACCAACGGCAAGTTCACATCGCCTTAATGGCACAAGCAGAAACAAAAAAACCCCGCTGACGCGGGGCCTTGTGATGCTGTGCGGTGAACCTTAGCTGCAGCAACTGCCGGTTTTTTGTTTGCGGGGCAGCTTTTGCCACAGCACCCGCCCCATGAGAAAGGCAAGCAGCAACCCGGATGAGGCCACCAGCCAGTCTGGCAGCATCGAGTGCTCTTCACCAATCTGCGGCGCCACTTCAAAGCCGAAGGTGGCGACCAGATAGTTCACCAGCACACCAAACACCAAAGCCACACCCAGCACACCGCCGAGGTAGCCAAACAGCGCCCGCTTACCCAGCTCCTTGGTCACCACCCCCAGGGTCGCGATATTGGTGGCAGGGCCTGCCATCATAAACACCAGCACGGCGCCGGGTGACACACCGGCCAGCAGCAATCCCGCCGCAATCGGGGTCGATGCCGTGGCGCAGATATACATGGGGATAGACACCACCACCATCACCAACATGGCGAGAATGCCATTGCCCCACTGAGCCAAAAAGTCTGCCGGCACATAGGTTTGCACCAAGGCGGCAAAGAAAAGACCAATCAGCAGCCAGATGGCGGTATCACGCACCAAATCGTTTGAGGCATACACCAGGCCGTCCCAGATCCGCTCAATCACAGAGACAGGCTTATCGTTTTGCTTGCCATGCTGTTGAGTGCTGCCGCAGCAGGCGGCATCCGCTGATTGTGCCCTGGATGAGGATGTGGATGAAGAAGCGCAGCAGCTTGATGTCTTCGTCTCAACCGCTGGTGCCTTGGTGTTGCAGCAAGAAGCCGTTTCCATAGCAGGCGCCTCGGTGTCGCAACAGGAAGCCGCAACCGCCTTAGGCGCGCAGCAGGATTCTTGCTTGGGTTCGGGCTTGGGCTCAGCTTCGACTTTGCCGGAGCAGCAACTTCCGCCAGTCTTTGCCGCCGTTTTTTCGGTAGCTGGTTTGAAGCTCACCGCCGGCGCGCCAGACAGCTTGGCGCCGGTTGGCGTCATCAGTGGGCTGTTTGCCGCAACCGGTTTGAAGCTCATGGCAGGCTTGGCGGCCTGGGCCATTGGCTTATCAGAAGGTTTCTCAGACAGCTTCTCTGGCGGCTTTTCCGCTGATTGAGATCTGCTCTCCGGCTCATCTTCATCACGGCCCACCAGCAGGCCTGCCACTATGGCGCTGGTCACGGCGGCGATGGGGCGTACTATGGCCATAAAGGGGCCAAGCAAAACATAGGAGACAGTCACAGAGTCGACGCCGGTCTCAGGAGTCGACACCAAAAACGAGGTGGTGGCCGCCTTGGAAGCGCCGCTGCGCCGAAGGCCCACCGCCGCCGGAATAACCCCACAGGAGCACAGTGGCAAGGGCGCGCCAAGTAACGCCGCCTTCACCGTGGCCTTAAAGCCGTGACCACCGAGCTGCTTTTGCATCCACTCCATGGGCACAAACATTTTCAGCATACCGGCCAAAAACAAGCCCAGCAGTAACCAGGGGGCGGATTCCAAAAACAAATGAAGAAAGTTATTCAGCAGCATGAATCATCACCCTTATGCTGTGCGTTCCCATGATGTTCCGGGCGCACCTGACGATTGGTTTCCAGGGCTTCCAAAATGGAGCAGTGTTCGGCGCTCTCGGGGCCGCCGCAGCAGGCATCCGACAAACGCTGTAAAGAATCGCGAAACACCGTCAGCTCAGCGATTTTGGTACTCACCTGCTCGAGTTTGTCGTCCACCATGCCCTTCACATCGGCGCAGGCCCAGTCGGCCTTATTCAGCTCGATGGATAAAAGCTCAGTGATTTCATTCAGGGAAAAACCCACCGCCTTGGCCCGCAAAATAAACTTGAGCCGGGCGGCATCATCGGGGCTGTAGAGACGGTAGCCCGAATCACTGCGCATGGAGGGCGAGAGCAAGCCGTGCTTTTCGTAAAACCTCAGAGTATCGGCTTTCACCTCACAGAGGCTGGCCAACTCACCAATGCGATACATGTGTCTATTCCAAATTCGTGACAGTGGCGCAAGTATAAACCTTGGAGTTTAATCCAAGGTCAAGGGTCTGTGTTACCCTGTGTGTCGTTCGCAGAACGATATTGTGAAATCACGCAGAAAAAACAGCGCCGGGTAGCGTTTTACGGTAGAATACGCGCCCATAAAAAGGTGTCTTGGCAGACCAATAACATCGCGTGAGGGGAACGCGAGGGGCTTTTGGAAAATAAAACATTGATGTTGTTTTGTTTTCCGAAAGATCCTTGAACCCTTAACAGCGGAAAACTGTACCCAAAATGAATAATGCCAGACCCATTCGCCGCGCGCTGCTGAGCGTGTCCGATAAAACAGGTATCCTCGAGTTTGCCCAGGCACTGCATGCACAGGGCGTAGAACTCCTGTCCACCGGTGGCACTGCCAAGCTGCTGGCCGATAACGGCGTACCTGTGATCGAAGTTTCTGACTACACAGGTCACCCTGAGATCATGGACGGTCGGGTCAAGACCCTGCATCCCAAGGTGCATGGTGGCATTCTGGCGCGTCGCGGCCAGGACGAAGATGTAATGGCTGCCAACAACATTGGCCCTATCGATCTGGTTGCCGTTAACCTGTATCCCTTTGCTGCTACCGTTGCCAAGCCTGGCTGTACCCTGGAAGACGCCATCGAGAACATCGATATCGGCGGTCCTACCATGGTGCGCGCTGCTGCCAAGAACCACAAAGACGTGGTGATTGTGGTTAACGCCAAAGACTACGACCGCGTGCTGGCCGAAATGAGCGTGAGCGGCGGTTCGACTACCCACGCTACCCGCTTCGATCTGGCCATTGCCGCCTTTGAGCACACTGCTGCTTACGATGGCATGATTGCCAACTACTTCGGTACCATGGTACCGGCTCACAGCAGCGACGAGTGCCACGACGATTCCAAATTCCCACGCACCTTCAACACCCAGCTGGTGAAGAAGCAGGACCTGCGCTACGGCGAAAACAGCCACCAGAGCGCCGCCTTCTACGTGGATTTGAACAGCGACGAGGCCTCAGTGGCCACCGCCACTCAGCTTCAGGGTAAGGCCCTGTCTTACAACAACATCGCCGACACCGACGCCGCCCTTGAGTGCGTAAAAGAATTCGCCGCCCCTGCCTGCGTTATCGTCAAGCACGCCAACCCCTGTGGTGTAGCCCTGGGTGATAACCTGCTGGACGCCTACAACCGCGCCTACAAGACCGACCCAACGTCTGCCTTCGGTGGCATCATCGCCTTTAACCGCGAGCTGGACGGCGAAACCGCCGCCGCCATCGTTGAGCGTCAGTTCGTGGAAGTGATCATCGCCCCCGTGGTGAGCCAGGCCGCCCGCGACGTGGTTGCCAAGAAAACCAACGTACGTCTTCTGGAGTGCGGTCAGTGGACCGGGCAGACCAAGGGTCTGGACTACAAGCGCGTAAACGGTGGCCTGCTCATTCAGGACCGCGATCAGGGCATGGTGACCGAGGCCGAGCTTAAAGTCGTGACCAAGCGCGTACCCACCGAAGCCGAACTGAAAGATCTGATGTTCTGCTGGAAAGTGGCTAAGTTCGTGAAATCCAACGCCATCGTGTATGCCAAAGAAGGCATGACCATCGGCGTGGGCGCAGGCCAGATGAGCCGCGTATACAGTGCCAAGATTGCCGGCATCAAGGCCGCCGATGAAGGCCTGGTGGTTGAAGGCTCAGTAATGGCTTCCGATGCCTTCTTCCCATTCCGCGACGGTATCGACGCCGCTGCGGCTGCCGGTATCAGCTGCATCATTCAGCCCGGCGGTTCTATCCGCGATGAGGAAGTGATTGCCGCCGCCGACGAGCACGGCATGGCCATGGTGTTCACCAACATGCGCCACTTCCGCCACTGATAAGATTGAGGCAGCCTTAGGGCTGCCTTTCGCATTCAAGATTTAAGGAATAAGCAGATGAATATTCTCGTGATTGGCAGTGGTGGCCGTGAACATGCTCTGGCCTGGAAAGCCGCCCAGAATGCCGACGTAAATACCGTATTTGTAGCCCCCGGCAACGCCGGTAGCAGCCTCGAGCCCAAGGTGGAAAACGTGGCGATTGATGCCACCGACATCCCTGCGCTGCTCGCCTTTGCCAAACAAAGTAATATCGCCCTGACCATTGTTGGCCCGGAAGCGCCGCTGGTGATTGGTGTGGTGGATGCGTTTCGCGCCGAAGGCCTGACCATCTTTGGCCCAACTCAGGGCGCCGCGCAACTGGAAGGCTCCAAGGCCTTCACCAAGGACTTTTTGGCCCGCCATCAGATCCCGACTGCGGATTATCAAAACTTCACCGACATCCAGCCTGCCAAAGCCTTTGTGGCCGAGATGGCCGCCAGGACCGGCTTCCCAGTGGTGATCAAGGCCGATGGTCTGGCCGCCGGTAAGGGCGTGATTATCGCTCAGGATCAGGCCGAGGCCGATGCCGCCATCGACGATATGCTGGCTGGTAACAAGTTTGGCGAAGCCGGCTCACGCGTAGTGGTGGAAGAGTTCCTCAAGGGCGAAGAAGCCAGCTTCATCGTGATGGTCGACGGCAAGAACATTCTGCCGATGGCCACCAGCCAGGACCACAAGGCCCGCGATAACGCCGACCACGGCCCCAACACCGGTGGCATGGGTGCCTACTCCCCAGCCCCTGTGGTAACTCAGGACGTACACGACTGGGTCATGGCCAATGTCATTCGCCCAACCGTGGATGGCATGGCAAGTGAGGGCAATGTCTACACAGGTTTCCTGTATGCCGGTCTGATGGTTGACCCACAGGGCCAAGCCAAGGTGCTGGAATACAATTGCCGTTTCGGCGACCCAGAGACCCAGCCCATCATGATGCGTCTGAAGTCTGATCTGGTTGAGCTGTGTCTGGCTGCCTGCCGCGGCGAGCTGGACAAGGTGACCGCCGAGTACGACAGCCGCGCCGCCGTAGGCGTGGTACTGGCCGCCGGTGGTTACCCGGATGAGTACCGCAAGGGTGATGTCATTGAAGGCCTGTCCCTTGGTAACAACGATGCCAAGGTGTTCCACGCCGGTACCAAGATGGTCGATGGCCGCGTCGTCACCAACGGTGGCCGCGTCCTGTGCGCCACTGCCCTGGGCAACAGCGTGACCGAAGCGCAAAAAGCCGCTTACGCTCTGGTGGATGAAATCCACTGGGATGACGTGTACTTCCGCACCGACATTGGCTATCGCGCCATTGCCCGCGAAAAGCAGTAAATACCCGTCCTTGAGAAAGCCGGCATACGCCGGCTTTTTTGTGCCTGCATTTTGACGATCGTCAAAGATGCCATCATGTAAATCAATGAATTTATTGCATTTAATTCTTTAAAGCCAAGAGGGAAAGGTTATAATGCCCGCACAATAACAGTACAAAAAGCCCACAAGGACTCCCCATGAGAAACACAGTGGCCATGCGAAATACCCTGGTTTTCACCGCCCTGAGCCTGGCCCTTTATGGCTGCGGTGGAGGCGGTTCTTCCGATGGTGATGGTGGCACCACCACGCCACCCGCCGCTACCCTGTACACCGCCAAGGCCCAAAGCAGCAATGGTGGCCAACTGTCTCCCGCCAGCCTCAGCATTGAAGCCGGCAAGAAAGGTAGCTTCACAGTCACCCCAAGCAGCGGCTTTATCCTGGATACCATCGAGGGTTGTGGTGGCAGCCTGTCGGGCAGCAGCTACACCACGGCCGCCATGGGCGCGGATTGCACCGTCAGCGCCAGTTTTATCACCAATGCCGCCAATGCCATTCGCCATCGCGACCACAGCCTGGCCACTGATGCTGAACTTATCAGCCACGCAAGAGACGCCGTCGCTGCCGCCGAAGGTTCCCGTAAGGCGCTGGTCGATAGCCTGTATCAGGGCATTGCCCAAATCAGCTGGCACCCGAGCCACGACTCCATTACCTTCACCAGCTTCCTGCCGGAGCGCACCCACAGCTTACTGCCCGCCAATAAAGATGGCGGTGGCAACAGCGCCAATCGTGGCCTGGTGATGGTGTCAGAAGACGGTGAGTACCGCAGCGCTGCCATGGCAGCAAACCTGTTTTCGGTCAGCACCTCAAGCGACACCGATATGCTACTTAAACGCCTCATCGGCTGGCTCACCAGGTGCGCCGACCAAACCGATGGCCTCAGCATAGTCACGGCGCAAATGCCAAGCCGCGCCGACAGCTGGTATTTCCCCCATAACGAAGGGATTCGCACCTGGCTGACCAGCAACTATGTCAATGCCCACAGCATTAACGAAGCCAACAGTTGTGATTACAATGCGTTATCAACTTGTATAGACAACCTCAAGCCCGACCTGATTATCCTGTCGGACATTGACCGCCAATCCCTTGGTCATGAGGGCATAGCCGCGGCCGTGGCCAAGGCGAAGGCCGCGGGGATCCCGCTTTTGCTGTCCAACTACTGGCGTGAAGCCAGCCCCATGCTCAGCCCGCTGTATCAGCAAATGGGGCTGGTGACCTATGGCAACTATTGGTCAAAACTCAATGCCGACAATCTGGCCGTAAGCGACATCCGCGCCAGCGATGCCAATCTGGCTGCTGTCGACCGCCTGCTGGCCAACCTGGATGCCGGTCACTTCGACACGGCGCTGCTGGACAACTGTGGCGGCAACTTCCTCTCCTGTAATGAGGCAGGGTTTGTGGAAGCCTTCAAAGCCGGTGCCGACTGGCTTCGAGGCGCTGCCATCACCCTCGATAATATGGGTCAGGACGCCTTGTCACTGAAGGGCGCCGACACCCTGCATGCATCTGTTTTACTTGCCGACAAATACCGTGCTGCCATCGACTACCCCATCGCCTGGGAAGAGCAGCAAAGCTGGCAGCAAGCCATGTTCGCCGACTGGCTGGTAAACTATGCCCGCAAGGACAACCCGGCTCAGCCCGACCTCGGTGAGTACGTAACCGACAGGAACAATCTCGCCAAGGGCAGCAACGCCAGTTACGCCCATCCGGCCACAGTCACCGAGCGCAAGACCATAGGCGTGCCCTACCCCAACCAGTGGACCACCACCGGCTGGTATGTGCTGCCGGGGCAAACGGTGACCCTGAATCGACTGGATAACGGCGATGCGCGGGTGGAAATCAAACTCAACTACCACAGACGTAACACCAACCGCGCCTTTGAGCAAAAGGTGTACCGGGCGCCACTGGAGCTGGCCACCCAGCGCCTGCGTCTGGAAAAAGGCGAAAGCATCAGCTTTTCAAGCCCCTACGGTGGCCCACTTTACCTGCATCTGGGTGGCAGCGGTGAAGCCCTGAGCACAGACATCAGCGCCAGCGGCGTAACCCGACATCCGGCCATCATGAATTTCAGCGACGACAGCCAAATCGCCGCCTTCAATGAGCGTCTGAGCCAGACCGAGCTGCCCCATGTGGATCTGCGCACCGATGGCGCTGAGCAACATATGCGCCGTGACCGCTTCATCAATGCCATTGGCGGCGCCGTGGCCGATGTGAATGCGCTGCTGAAAAGCATCTCGGAAGATCACATCAATGCGGTGTACACCCTGGCCGGCTTTAAAATTCAGGGCAAAACCCTGGCTGAATCTCTGCCCGCCGATGTAAAAGCCGCCTGCGTGAATCTGCTTGGCAGCGAGTGTCTGGATGAACCCCTGCACACCCGCAACATCATCCAGCACGCCAACTACGACCAGAACGCCCACTGCGGCGCCGGTTGCAGCGGCAACCCCTGGGATGCGGCCTGGAACATCAGCCCAACCGGCTGGGGCGATAACCACGAGCTTGGCCACAACCTGCAAACCAACCGCCTCAATGTGCAATATGCCGCCGCAGGCGACGGAGACAACTGGGCAGGTTACGCCAGTCGCGCCGGGGAGAACTCCAACAACATCTTCCCTTACGTGGTGAAATGGCAGGCCCATTATCTGCGTGACGGCAACACCACCCCCATCACCGATGGCCATATGAACCATAAAGATTTGTTTTATGTGTTTATGTCGGATGCCGCTGGCGTGAAAGACAGCAGCGGCAACCGGGTGGTGCTCGGCGCCAACTGCAAGGTGCTGGATGCGGGCAGCGACCGCTACGAAGCCCCGTGGAAGAGCAACAACTATGCGGTGCACAACGGCTACCGGATGGCGTTTTACATCCAGATGGCGCTTCGCAGCCACGGCATGCAGCTGGCCGATGGCACCCGTTTGGCCAATGGTTTCAATATTTTCACCCTGCTTTACCAGCACCAGCGCATCTTTGGCGCCTTAAGCGGTAATCAAGCCGATTGGGATGCCAATAAAGACCGTCTGGGTTTTGGCCTGTTCCCCTTCGAAGGCCACAGCCTTTACGCGGGCAAGAAGGTGCGGGATATACCGGGCAACGACTTTATGCTGGTGTCGTTAGGCAAGCTCACTGGCATTAACTGGCAGAGCCACTTCGATATGTTGGGGCTGCGCTACTCAAGTCTTGCGGCCACCCAGGCCCAGGCCAATGCCACCAAGGGCAGCCTGCCGATGGGCATGTATGTGCTGGAGACAGACCTGCCGCCTGCCAATATGAGTGAAGGCCTGAGCTTCCTGCCGCTGTCACTCTCCGACGCCACCACCCAGTGGCGCGATGGCAGCTCACCGGCAAGTTGCAGTTTATAAAACAAAAAACGCCCTTCGGGGCGTTTTTTTATGTCCGATTAAACGTGATTTCGACGTAAGCCAGACGGCTCAATGGCCACCGGCAATGGCTTTTCGGGCGATGCTATCAATCAAAGATGGCCACAGCAGGCGCACCCAACGGCCGAGGCGACCACGGCGGGACATGATCAGCATCCGTTCGCGGCAGGCAATGGCAGGCGCCATGGCGGCCGCACAGGCTTCGGCAGACATTATCTTGTCTTCCTTCATCGGGGTGGCGCCGAGGGGATTACCCTTGCCGTCCAACGCCCGCTTATGGATTTGCGATACCACAAAGTCGGGGCAAATCACGGTGACGGCCACATTGTCATCGGCGAGCTCAATTCTGAGGGAGTCGAAAAAGCCCATCATGGCATGTTTGGAGGCAGCATAGCCGCTGCGGGTGGGCACGCCGGTCAGCCCCGCTACCGAAGCAATGGCCACCATCTGACCCTGGCTTTGTTTGAGATACGGCAAGGCCATATGGGTGAGGCGCGCCGGAGCCAGGTAGTTCACTTCCATAATCCGCTCGAGAATACTGAGATCTTCAAGCTCATCAAAACGTGACCACATGGTCATGCCGGCATTGTTGATAAGAATATCCAGGCGTCCAAAGCGGGCGATACAGGCATCAATTAGCTCGCGGCATTCATTCGGATGGGTAAGATCTGCACTGTGAATAAGGACATCGACCTCAGTCCCCAATTCCAGCACCAGCGACTGCAGCCGGGATTCGCTGCGGGCGGTGAGTACCAGATGACAGCCAAGCCTGGCAAGCTCCCTCGCCAAAGCCCGGCCAATGCCTTCCGAAGCACCGGTCAACAACACCACCTTGTCCATCAGGCCATCCATAGATCCCCTCGATTTAAGATTTTCCAATTTTACAGAGAGTTACACTGTCACAATCCCTGCTGACTTGCAATCTTAAGCCAGTTGTCTCAACGGAACCGGGACGTAGTCTTTCAAGGGTTTCGGGCGCCCCACGGCATAGCCCTGCGCATAATTAATGCCGATTTCTTCAAGCCGCGCCATGATGTCCTGGCTTTCCACAAACTCGGCCACGGTTTCTATCCCCATCACGCTGCACACATCATGGATGGACTTCACAATGGCGAAATCCTTGGCATTGCTGGCCAGCTGACGCACAAAGCAGCCGTCAATTTTCACATAGTCCACCGGCAATTCCCGCAGATATCCATAGGACGCAAAGCCGCTGCCAAAATCGTCGATGGCAAAAGCAAAGCCTTGTTTTCGAAGGCTCCTGAGCATATCCAGTGCCCTTTGCCGATTTTGAATTGCCGAGGTTTCAGTGATTTCAAAACAGATACAGGCAGGCGGGATGGCGTTTCGCTTAAGCTGCCCCACAATGAAGGACTCCATGCCTTCCACGCCCAGGCTATTGCCCGACAGGTTAATGGAAAGACAGTGGTCGCGCCAAAGCTCGGGATACCCTGCCAGCCACTCCATGGCCATGGCCACCACAGCCTTGTCGACCTCAGGCATTAGCTTAAAGCGCTCCGCCGAGGCAATAAATTGCGCAGGGGGCAAGATGCGGCCGTTACCTTCGCGGATCCTGAGCAGGATTTCCATCCGCTTACGGGGGTTCCCCCCACGAAGGGATTGAATGGGCTGAAAGTAAAGTTCCAGTTCCCTGTTGTGAATCGCTTTGGCAATCCGCAGTGCCCACTTGGGAGCATTGCGCTGATAATTAAGCTCTTTGTCTTTATCGTCGTAGAAATGTATCTGGTTACTGCCCTTCTGCTTGGCTGCCACGCAGGCGATATCGGCGTCTTTAAAAAGCTCAGCCACAGACGGCAGCGGTGCCCTGGCAAAGGCCACCCCAATGCTTACCCCCACCCGATAGCACTGCCCCTGATACTCCAGCACCTGCATCAAGAGTTGCTGCTGCAGCGTTTTGAGCAGCTGTGCGACCTCATGGGCACTGCGCCCCAAAAGCAAAATACCAAACTCATCTCCGCCGACCCGTCCAAGCAGCTCGCCGGGCGCCAAACAGGACTGAAAAGCTTTGGCCACCATACACAACATGCGATCTCCTTCCAGATGACCACAGCTGTCGTTGATGATTTTAAATTGCTCGAGGTCGAGATAGCACAGTGCCACCGACTCGTGACCCGCGGCAAGGCGCTTCATTCTGGCCTCGAAGGTGGTTCTGTTTGGCAATCCGGTTACCGCATCTTCTTCAGCCTGACGTCTGAGTTCGGCCTTGAGCCGCTCTTCTGCCGTAACGTCCCTCAAAGCCAACAGAGCGCCGGTGCGCCTGTGTTGGTGATCCTCGATAGGGCTTAAGGTGCATTGCAATAAACGCCCCGCAAACCGCAGGGAGATTTGTTTGCATGCCTCGCCCTGGCCTCGCAAAAACGCGTCCAGCAGTACCGGTTTGATACCCAGAATGCCACTGATGGATTTGGTGGCGAAATCGGTGGCTTCGCCTCCAAGCAAGCGGCAGGCCGGCGGGTTAAGATAGAGCACATCCCCCTTTGCATCCGTGAGAATAACCGCATCCGTAATCCCTTCCAGGATGACTCTGGCCTGTTCTTTTTGGGCAAAGATTTCGGCCAGCAACTTATTGCTGACACGGGAGAAATGCCGCACTTCGGCACAGCCATCGGCACTGAGGGGAAGGTATCGGCTGGCGCTGGGGTCTATGTTGCCAAGCTGAGACATAAGCCGGTTGAGCGGCACCACCAAACTGCGGCGGATCCACACATAGCCGAGCGCCAACAGCAAGATGCCCAACAGCAAAATACCCACTACTACCCTGTCGGGCTGAATGGCCAGTGTGTGAACATCGCCCAAACCGAAACTGACATCGAGCACCAAACGGGTAGCGCCAAGACTGGCTACCGGGATTTGATACTTGCCCCCAGCCCTCGACTCTACCAGCCGAATACGTTCGACCAGGCCCGATTGTCCGAGCCTGGTGAGTTCTTCCTCTGGCAAGCTTCGGGACACAAGCACACGGGAGTCGCCCTGGGTAATGGCAGTTAACAGCAAGGGGCCTGAGTCTGACAGCAGGGCGACGGCAACATCGTCAGACCCTTTCTCCAGTGCAGAGACAATATCGGGAGATAATGGTGAATCGTTGCCGAGGCCGAAGGAGACCAGTCCCTCATCAGAATAGCGGTAAAAATCCAGCCCCAGTTCGTGTGTGTGTTCATGCCAGGCCGAGTCCATGCTCGCCTGAGCTTCCGGGGGAAGACCGCTCAGTGGACCGGCATAAATGTGGCTCAGCAGCAGTTGGCGTCGAATGCTGCGCTGATATTGTTCTTCAATACTGGCAAGCTCCTGAGCGATGGATTGCTCGAGCAGCGAGGTGGCTTTGCGTTCAAACCAAAGTCCCATACCCCAATACACCAGCAAGATTGCCGGTATACAGAAAGCAGCGATAAAAACCAAAAACTTTTTGCCAATGTGCATCTTAAACCACGGCTGTGTATATCCCGTGAATCGAGGGTGATCACGGGTACTGCATAAACGCGCCGAAACATACCCTATTTACAGGCGCGCCGAAACCAGTCCTGAGCCTTCCAAGGCAAAAACTTTTGCAGGTTGCCCAAAAGCACATCAGCATGCCTTGATATAGCGCAGCATTTAACACAAAGACGGCCACTCAGTGACTTTTTTGTGATACTTCGTCGATATTGGCGCTTAATGTAAAAGATGCAAATTTTCCGCAACTTACTGTTGGGTGTGACAAGCTCGCGGGAGCGTTTTGCCCCAAACATCAGCGACTCCGTCGTGATGGCAAACTGCACGTAAGAGGGTTGGTGATAATGTGTCTGCTCAGGCGCTGAACCCCTTAAGCCATTCCGGCCGGGGTGAGGATATTTAGCTTAGCTGGCCGCCTGAGCGCAGTACCAGCACCATGGTTGAGCCTTAGTTTTGTCTCCTTGCACAGCAATAGTGAATAGCGAAAACAAAAAGGCCCGCTATCGCGGGCCTTTGCAGGATCACAAGCTTACTTGTGGTACTTGCGGGATTTCTCGTGTACTGCCTTGATAAAGGCGCCTGCGTGCTCAGGATCCACATGCTGGTGAATACCGTGGCCGAGGTTGAACACGTGACCGGTACCCTCACCGAAGCCAGCCAGAATTTGCTCCACTTCTTCTTCGATGCGTGGGATTGGCGCGTACAGCATGGATGGGTCCATGTTGCCCTGCAGGGCTACCTTGTGGCCAACACGGCGACGGGCATCGGCGATGTCCACGGTCCAGTCCAGACCCAGGGCATCACAGCCGGTTTCGGCCATGGATTCAAGCCACAGACCGCCGCCCTTGGTGAACAGGGTCACAGGCACCTGACGGCCTTCGTTGTGGCGGGTCAGACCATCAACAATCTTCTGCATGTAGCGCAGTGAAAACTCACTGTAAGCCGTGTGCGACAGCGCGCCGCCCCAGGAGTCGAAAATCATCACTGACTGAGCACCGTTGGCGATTTGCGCGTTCAGGTACAGGATGACCGAGTCGGCCAGCTTATCCAGCAGCAGATGCAGTGCCATTGGCTCGGAGTACATCATACGTTTGATTTTTTCGAACGCCTTGCTGGAGCCACCTTCCACCATGTAAGTGGCCAGGGTCCAGGGCGAGCCGGAGAAACCAATCAGCGGCACTTCGCCCTTGAGCTCACGGCGGATGGTGCTCACGGCACGCATCACGTAGCCCAGCTCATCTTCCGGATCCGGGATTGGCAGCGCCTTGATGGCTTCCAGGGTGTCGGCCTTGCGCTCGAAACGTGGGCCTTCGCCGGTTTCAAAGTACAGACCCAGGCCCATGGCATCGGGAATGGTCAGAATGTCGGAGAACAGGATAGCCGCGTCCAGCTCGTAACGGCGCAGCGGCTGCAAGGTCACTTCGCAGGCCAGCTCGGCGTTTTTGCACAGTGCCATAAAGTCACCGGCCTGGGCACGGGTTGCACGGTATTCAGGAAGATAACGGCCCGCCTGACGCATCATCCACACGGGCGTGACATCCACGGGTTGTTTAAGCAGGGCGCGCAGGTAACGATCGTTTTTCAATTCTGCCATTTGGCGTGATTCCTGTTCTTATTGAAAGCTGCGCGGTAGTTTAGCATTTACGGGAATAAAGTAACCTTTCAAAATTCATTTCTGTGAGCTGCTCGGCGCCTCAATGCCCGGGTAAAAGATATCGGACTATCTTCTGATCAGGATCAAAAGGATGACGGGAAAATGACGCTTATGTGAAATGTGAGGCAGAAAAAAGTTGCGTGGGCAGATCCCCTTTGGTATAAAAAGTCTGCGCTAGCAAGAACAATCAAGAAGCTCGTCACATCGAGCCCGCATATATTCCGACTCGCCCGGCCACAGGTTTCTGTAGCCGGGCTTTTTATTTTTGCTTTTTTGTATACAAAACAACTGGTTTGTCCATTCCATACCAGAGACTGAATGCGTCAAAAATCAGTTGATCAGGACCCGATTTCTCTCCTACAGTAAGAGAACGACATCTAAGGAAGAGAGGCCCGAAATGCTGAGTCAGCTGGAAAAAGCCGAACAAAGATGGGGCGGCGCCAATAAACTCATTGATCAGTGGCTGGAAAACCGCAGAAACCTGTTAGTGCATTACTGCCAAATTGCGGGTTTACCCCCCTATGAAGACCGCGCACGTCTCCCCTCCTTCGACCATGTCAAAGCCTTTTGCGATCTGTTGGTTGATTATGTTTCCGAAGGCCACTTCGAAATTTATAACAAGGTCGTCAGCGCCTGCGAAACCAACGGCAAGTCAAGTCAGGACATCGCCAAGAACCTGCTTCCCAAAATTCATAACACCACTGACACGGCACTGGATTTCAACGATAAGTACACGGGCGTGGATGACGACAATGTGCTGATGCAGCTCGATGAAGATCTCTCCCATCTCGGCGACGCCATGGAGACCCGCTTCCAGCTGGAAGATCAGCTGCTCGAAGTGCTGCACAGCAAACACTCTTGAATACCTTGAAGATGTCTGACAAAGCCGGCCAGCGCCGGCTTTGTTGTTTCCTGACAGGTTTCAGGTACAAGCTGTACAGGCATACCACGCCACAAGACGATACCAGCCCCCTCTTAGTCGTAACCCCCAAGGTATAAAAACGACCAGAACTCATATCCAGCAAAATGAACATCTCAGGAGAGCACAATGCCCCAGATTAAAGTCAGTTATTTCGATGTCGATGGCGGCCGCGGTGAGCCAATCCGTATCGTACTCCACGCCGCCGGTATCCCGTTTGAGGATTTCCGTTTCGGCTATGGTGAATTTGCCGAAGTGCGCAAAACCACACCACTGGGTCAGGTGCCCACTGTCAATATAGAGGGAGTGCAGTACACCCAGTCGAGTGCCTTGCTGCGCTATTTTGGCAAGGTGGCCGACCTTTATCCCCAGGACGCGTTTCAGGCGCTGCTGTGCGATGAAATCATGGATGGCTGTGAAGACCTCACCAATAAACTGGTCGCCAGCTTCGGCCTGCAGGGTGATGCCTTAAAGAGTGCCCGCGAGGCCTTTGTGGCTGGCCCCCTGCCCCTGTATCTGGGTTGGATGTCACAAAAGCTCGCCGCACAGGGTAACTACTTCGCCAACGGCAAGCTGACCATAGCGGATCTTAAAGTGTTTATGTTGCTGCGCTGGCTGGGTTCGGGCCAGTTGGATCATATTCCGGCAGACAGCGTCGCGCGTATCGCGCCCTCGCTGCAAGCCTATGCAGAGCGCATCGGTGCCGAGCCGGTCATTAGCGCTTACTATCAGGCCCGCGCGGCCAAATAGACAATCTGTAGCCGTGGGTGCCGGCTGCCTGTTAGCGCTTATATCAAGGTAGTACTTTACGGCTGAAATCAGGGTACAAAAAGGCAGGCTTACGCAGATACCATTCCCCAATGGCATCTTATCTGCTCTCAAGCCTGCCAATTTGTGTGACCTTGAATGACCGGACGAACAAACTGATGAGGTTGTGATGAAAGCAGGATTGGCGACATTGGTGCTGGCAAGCAGTTTAGCCATACAGGCAACCGCAGGACAGGCAATCGCAGGACAGGTAATCGCGGGGCAGGCAAATTCAGAGCAGGCACTCGCAGGCACTGTGGTGACTGCGCCGCCCGACAAGCCGAGCCCGTCGGCAACCTATCTCTTTTATCTACACGGCCGCATTATTGAAAACAGCGGCCCCAGGCCAACCGACCCACGCTTTGGCTTATATGATTACCCGGCGGTGCTGGATGCACTGGCTTCCCGTGGCGCGGTGGTGATTTCGGCCCAGCGACCGGCGAATACCAACGGCTATGCCTATGCCGGCGCCATAGTGGCGCAAATCGAGCAATTGATTGAAGCCGGTGTGCCTGAGCGGAACATAGTGGTGGTCGGCTTTTCAAAGGGCGGCGGCATCACTACCCGGGTATCCAGCTACCTGCATCGCCCTGAGCTGCGCTACGTGCTGCTGGCATCCTGCCCCGAAGGCTCAGTGCCACCCAGCCTGAGATTATCCGGCAAGGTATTTTCGATTTATGAAGCAAGCGATACGCTGGGCGCAAGCTGCCGCCACTTTATGGACTATCCCGAAAAACCGGCTAGCTTCAAAGAGCTTAAAATCGACACCGGCAAACTGCACGGCGCCTTTTACCAGCCCCTACCCGAGTGGCTGACCCCAGTGCTGGATTGGGTTCACGGTACGGCAGAGTGATGGATTGGTGTTTACTTCAGATGCAAACGGTATCAGTTTCATGATGTTCGACAGGATGGCCGAATAGTGGATGTCTGCTCGTTTTGGGTGTCGTTTGACTAAACAACGGAAGTTTGCTCGAAGTCGTGGGTCGCCGACCCACACCCGGGGAAAGGGGGCAGTATCGACTTGCCCCCTTGTCCAATCCCCCAGCGACCCCAGACGAAGCCGGACACTTTGGCCTTATGGGCTGAAAACGGTCACCAAGACCGACTCGCTCCAAGCTCGACGGTCTCTGCCTCGATATCCCTATCTCGGCTTGCCCGTTTTACTCAGCCCAACCGTCAAAGCGGCTTCGATGGGGTAAAAGCTGGTGCAATCTGCGAGTGAAGTGTTATAGCTGTCCTCACTTTTGCTTCACACATCGGATGGCTATCCGAGAACCAAAAACGGCTTGCATCTGTGGAAAGCGTCCATATATGTCCTGACTCTTTTCTGTCCTGGCTTTCTGTGCTTGACTTGGTTCAATGTCGGCAGGCCCCATTAAGCGCCGCTGGCTTTGAATCCCGGGTGAATAGCGATAGAATGCGCGCCCATCCTGAGGCTACCGCCCACTACACTGAGTTGGATTTTCTATGTCATTTGCTCGTCTGGGGTTAGCTCCCGCCATTACTTCGGCACTAGAGTCGCTGAACTATCAACAGCCTACCGAGATCCAGCAAAAGGCAATCCCGGTAGCCTTAAGTGGCCGCAATCTGCTGGCCGCGGCTCAAACCGGGACGGGCAAAACGGCGGCATTTGGACTGCCGCTGATTGAGCGCTTAAGCCAGGGTAAGACCGAGCGGAAAAAACGGGTACGGGCGGTGATTCTGGCGCCAACCCGGGAGTTGGTGGTGCAGGTGGCTGACAATCTCGGCGCCTACGCAGCGAATTTGCCGCTGACCGTGCTGGCCATGTATGGCGGTGTGGATATGCAGGCCCAAAAGCAGGCGCTGATTGCGGGCGTGGATATTCTGGTGGCTACGCCGGGTCGACTCAAAGACATGTACCATCAGCGCGCTGTGTATTTTGAAGAAATCCAGGTGCTGGTGCTGGATGAAGCCGACCGCATGCTGGATATGGGCTTTATTGAGGTCATTTACGACCTTATCAGCCGTATGCCCGAGAACCGCCAGAATCTGCTGTTTTCGGCGACTTTGTCGCCGCGGATCCGCGAGCTGGCCAAAACGGCGGTGCCGGACCCGGTTGAAATTGCCATCGCCAAGCCCAGCAAAAAGGAGATTTCACAGTGGTTGGTGACGGTCGACAAGGACGCCAAGTCGGCACTGCTGAGCCATCTTATCCAAACTGAACAATGGCAGCAGGCGCTGATATTCATTGAAACCAAACATGGTGCCGCCAAGTTGGTCAGCCAGCTTGAAAAGCGCGGCATTCGCGCCGAAGCCTTTCACAGTGGCCGCAGCCAGGCGTCGCGTGAACAGGTGTTGAGTGAATTTAAAGACGGCAGTTTACAGTATCTGGTAGCGACGGGCGTGGCCGCCCGGGGGATTGATGTCGATAAGCTTGAACGGGTGGTGAACTACGATCTGCCATTCCCGCCGGATGAATACATTCACCGTATCGGTCGTACCGGTCGGGCGGGCATGACAGGGGAAGCGGTGTCTTTGCTGTCAAAAGATGATTTCAAGAATCTGTGTATGATTGAAAGCCGTCTGGGGCATGTGATTGAGCGGCGGGTTATTGAGGGATTTGAGCCCAAAAAGCCTATCCCTGTGTCTATTCTCGACTATAAGCCCAGCTCTCAGCGCAGCTCTCAGCACAAAGCCCAGCCCAGCTCTCAGCGCAGCTCTCAATCAAAGTCGCGCCCAGAAAAGCCAAGGGCAAGCGAAGGCGGCACTGCTGCCAAAAGCCCTTGGGCATCGGCGCAACGGAAAAAACCTGCCAACCCACAGCGTGGAACGGGCACCGCCAGAACAGGGACGCCAAAGGGCAAGGAATCAGGCAAGCCACGGGGCTAATGTCAGAGGAAATAGCGCCAGAGGAAGTGAGGCCGCGAGCAACTGCCTGAGCTGTGGAATCAATGAGTGAGGACGGTCGCTTTGCAAGCGACGGAAGGTCGTGGGTCTTCAACCCACACCCGACCAAGAGGGGATCTACAGCAATCCCCTCTTGCCGATTTATAAATAACAGTCCCTGCCGCCCCAGACGAAGCCGGGCACTTTGGCCTTATGGGCTGAAAACGGTCACCAAGATCGACTCGCTCCAAACTCGACGGTCTCTGCCTCGATATCCCTATCTCGGCTGGCCCGTTTCACTCAGCCCAACCACCAAAGCGGCTTCGATGGGGGTAAAAGCTGGTGCAATCTGCGAGTGAAGTGTTATGGCAGTCCTGACTCTTTGTCTTTGTCATCAATAGATTGGTACTAATCCACTAGTTTTTTGGTAAAACTGCCATCATGTTTCATCTTTACTTGGTACAGTTCTACCTTAAGTGACTCTGCTTTCTCTCTTAAAATCTGCAACATAGGTTTGTCTGCGTGTGAACCCGCTATCAAGCTTTTAATGGAGAGACCAGCAGGCATGGCAGCAAAATCACCTTTGATTTTGTAGTGAACTAACCTCACCTCTTTCTCATAAGCCCAAACTGGTGATTTGGTTGCCAACAGCCTTCGCAAAGTTGCATTAGGAACCGCAAGGCACTCTGCCAATCCGATACTCAAAGGCTCGCTTGTATAAGCTACATCATGGAAGTGACAACTTCCTAAGTTGCCTCCTGCAATGGTAAGTTCCTGTGCTTCGTACTCAATAACAAAACCCTTGCATGCGCTGCTATAGTGCGCCCAACAAAGGGGTATCCGCCAATCCCGTGAAAAACATTGAACCCCAAAAGATTGCAAATTCTCTCTAATCGCCCCAGCCAAAGATGGCCATCCACCAAGCTCCGTCTCGCTTTGGACATCAGAGACTAATTCTTCAAATTTATTTGGGAACAACGGGCTGGTCCAGAGCGATGCTTCCGTAAGCGACCCATTTAAAAAAGTGGATTCTAAGCGCCTCCAATCAGAACTCTTTTCCACGTTGCCATCAGGACGTTGTAGCATTTCGTCAGATATATCAAATGGGTCATTAAACTTTTCAGGGTCTGAGATAAAGAGTTTATCTTGTGATAAAGAGCAAACCCTTTTACAGTCCGCCGGCTCATAGCGATACCAAAAAATTTCACTCCCGCTCATTCAAAAACTCCATTTCAAAAAAACAGCTTGGTAGCAAAAGATAGTGCGGTAATAACCTTACCTCACAACCTACGATCTCTCCCTCCAAAGATAACATTAACCCAATGAAAAAAGGCACAAAAAAGCCGGCTTGCGCCGGCTTTTCAACTCACTAAGCGACAGTACTTAGACCGCAGATTGGAAGATCACTTCACCGGCTTTCTTGGTGTAGGACTCAATCTCATCGAAGTTCAGGTAACGGTAGGTATCGGCGGCAGTGGCGTCGATTTCCTTGGCGTATACCTGATATTCCTCTGGCGATGGCAGACGGCCCAGCAGGGCGGCTACGGCGGCCAGTTCCGCTGAGGCCAGGTACACGTTGGCACCGGTACCCAGACGGTTCGGGAAGTTACGGGTAGAGGTAGACACCACGGTGGCGCCATCGGCTACGCGAGCCTGGTTACCCATACACAGAGAACAGCCGGGGATTTCGATACGGGCACCGACGCGGCCGAAGATACCGTAGTAACCTTCTTCGGTCAGCTGGTCCTTGTCCATCTTGGTTGGCGGAGCAATCCACAGACGGGTTGGCAGGCTCTTGGCGAACTTGTCCAGTACCTTACCGGTAGCACGGAAGTGACCGATGTTGGTCATACAGGAACCCACGAACACTTCGTCAATCTTGGTGTTGGCAACGCTGGACAGCAGCACAGCATCGTCCGGATCGTTAGGGGCACACAGGATTGGCTCTTTGATGTCGTTCAGGTCGATTTCGATAACCGCAGCGTACTCGGCATCTTTATCGGCTTCCATCAGCTCTGGGTTTTTCAGCCACTCTTCCATGCCCTTGATGCGGCGCTCGATGGTACGGCGGTCACCGTAACCTTCAGCGATCATCCACTTGAGCATGACGATGTTGGAGTTCAGATACTCGATGATGGGGTCTTTATCCAGCTTGATGGTACAACCGGCGGCAGAGCGCTCAGCAGACGCATCAGACAGTTCGAACGCCTGCTCAACTTTCAGGTGCTCCAGACCTTCGATTTCGAGGATTCGGCCAGAGAAGATGTTCTTCTTGCCTTTCTTCTCAACGGTCAGCAGACCCATTTCGATGGCCTTGTGCGGGATGGCATGCACCAGGTCACGCAGGGTGATACCAGGCTGCATCTGACCCTTGAAGCGCACCAGTACCGACTCAGGCATATCCAGTGGCATAACGCCGGTGGCAGCAGCGAAGGCTACCAGACCGGAACCGGCCGGGAAGGAGATACCGATTGGGAAACGGGTGTGCGAGTCACCGCCGGTACCTACGGTATCGGGCAGCAGCATACGGTTCAGCCATGAGTGGATAACACCGTCACCCGGACGCAGTGAAATACCACCGCGGTTCATGATGAAGTCAGGCAGGGTGTGGTGGGTGTTCACGTCCACTGGCTTTGGATAAGCGGCGGTGTGACAGAATGACTGCATGGTCAGGTCGGCGCTGAAGCCCAGACACGCGAGGTCTTTCAGCTCGTCACGGGTCATAGGACCTGTGGTGTCCTGAGAGCCTACAGAGGTCATCTTGGGCTCACAGTACTGACCGGGGCGAACACCGGCCACGCCACAGGCTTTACCCACCATCTTCTGGGCCAGGGTGTAACCCTTGCCAGTGTCGGCCACATCCTGAGGACGGACGAATTCTTTCGAGGCACCCAGACCCAGCACTTCACGGGCCTTGTCGGTCAGACCACGGCCGATGATCAGCGGAATACGGCCACCGGCGCGTACTTCATCCAGCAGCACGTCGGTCTTGAGTTCAAACTCAGAAATCACTTCATCGCTGCCATGGCGACGTACCTTGCCCTCGTAAGGGAAGATATCAATCACATCGCCCATTTCCATCTTGCTGACGTCAAGCTCGATTGGCAGAGCGCCGGCATCTTCCATGGTGTTGAAGAAGATAGGGGCGATTTTGCCGCCCAGACAGAAACCACCGGCGCGCTTGTTTGGCACGAATGGGATGTCATCACCCATGAACCACAGCACTGAGTTGGTGGCAGACTTACGGGAAGAACCGGTACCTACCACGTCACCCACGTATACCAGTGGGAAACCCTGGGTTTTCAGCTCTTCGATTTTCTTGATTGGGCCAACTACGCCTGGCTCATCGGGCACGATGCCGTCACGGGCGTTTTTCAGCATTGCCAGAGCGTGCAGCGGGATGTCTGGACGGGACCAGGCATCGGGGGCCGGAGACAGGTCGTCGGTGTTGGTTTCACCGGTCACCTTGAATACGGTCAGGGAAATCTTCTCAGCCAGCTTGGGACGGCTCAGGAACCACTCGGCATTGGCCCAGGATTCAACCACTTGCTTGGCGTGAGCATTGCCGGCATTCATCTTCTCAACCACATCGTGGAAAGAGTCGAACATCAGCAGGGTGTGTGACAGGGCTTTCACGGCCAGCGGGGCCAGCTTGTCGTTGTCCAGCTGATGGATCAGCGGCTCGATGTTGTAACCACCCTGCATGGTGCCCAGCAGCTCAACGGCACGCTCGGCGCTCAGGATAGGAGAGGTGGCAGCGCCCTTGGCGATGGCATCCAGGAAACCAGCCTTTACGTAGGCGGCTTCGTCAACGCCGGGGGGAATACGGTTTTCAAGCAGGTCCAGGATGAAGGCTTCTTCACCAGCTGGAGGATTCTTTACTAATTCAACCAGTTCGGCTACCTGGTGGGCATCGAGTGGCTTAGGGACAACGCCCTCTGCAGCACGTTCTTCGACGTGTTTACGATATGCTTCTAGCACGGCAACATTCCTCTTTGTATGGCGCTCTCAACGAAACTGCACGTCTTCGTGGATGAAGGCTACAGTCCGACAGGACGACCCGGATTTCCGGGCTGCAGTATACTACAGCTTTGAAAAAGTATGAATCAGCTCACACTCTTGTGCGGGGGAAATCTGCGGAAATTCTGTGGGCAAGCGGCACCTTATCCCAGTGATTAAACGCACGAAATTAGACAATAGTTTGAAACAAGGGCAAATTTCATACAATACAAAAAGTTACCAATCACCCATCCATTAAAATTCAACAGGCCATTTTTCAGCTGTGGCAAAATTGCGCTGAAAATTTTTTTTGCCCGAGCGACAATATCGGCTCAAATCAGCCGAGGAGACAGCATGTTAACCAACCGCATCGATGCCGTGATTTTTGATATGGACGGCATACTTATCGATTCAGAGCCCGTGTGGCAACTGGCCGAGTACGAGGTGCTGGCCGGACTCGGCCTGCCCATCAAGCCCGAAGACATTCATGAAACTGTGGGGTTTCGTATCGATATGGTGGTGGACTATTGGTATCGGCGCTTCCCCTGGGATAACTACGATAACGGCGCCGTGGCCAAACAAATTGTGGACGGCGTGGTCGCCCATATCCTGGCCGAGGGTGTGCCCATGAAGGGCGTGATTGAGGCGCTGGATTACTGCCGCGCACAGGGCCTGAAGATTGGTCTTGCCACCTCTTCAAGCTGGGTCATTATCGATGCTGTGCTGGATACCCTGAATATCCGTGACTATTTCGAGGCCATGGAGTCTGCCGAGCATCTCGATTACGGCAAGCCCCACCCCGAGGTATACCTCAAGTGTGCTGACGCCCTCGGCGTACCCGCACGTCACTGTCTGGCGGTGGAAGACTCTTTCAACGGCCTGATTGCCGCCCGCGCCGCCACCATGCAGACCCTGGCCATTCCACCCGCCCATGAGCGTGAGCAAGCCCGCTGGGCCGTGGCCCATGTGAAAGCAGATGATTTAACCGCCCTGCCCCAACTGTTGGCAAATCAGGGCTAACACTCTGTAAAAAGACAATAAAAAGCCGGGCCCTGTTCCAAAACAGTGGCCCGGCTTTTTAATGGGGAAAATCCGTTACCAGATCTTCACACGCTCCTGTTCCTGCAGGTACATCTTGTCGTTTTCGGTCACGCCGAAGGCCTCGTAAAAGCCTGGGATGTTACGTGGCGTGCCCATGGCGCGGAAGTGGCTTGGTGAGTGGTTGTCGGTCAACAGACGACGGCCCAGCTCTTCATCGCGGTAGTTACGGCGCCATACCTGAGACCAACCCATAAAGAAGCGCTGTTCGCCGGTCAGGCCATCGATAACAGGCGCTGGCTGACCATTCAGGCTCATCTGGTAGGCACGCAGGGCCACCGTCAGGCCGCCGAGGTCGCCGATGTTCTCGCCCAGCGTCAGGTCGCCATTCACAAACTTACCTGGCAGTGCTTCGTACTTGCTGTACTGCTCAGACAGTTGCTTGCCACGCTTTTGGAACTCTTCGCGGTCTTTGTCAGACCACCAGTTGCGCAGGTTGCCATCGCCGTCGTACTTGGAGCCCTGATCGTCAAAGCCGTGGCTGATTTCATGGCCAATCACGGCACCGATACCACCGTAGTTCACCGCATCATCGGCCGCCATATTGAAGAAAGGAGGCTGCAGAATGGCTGCTGGGAACACAATCTCGTTCATTACGGGGTTGTAGTAAGCATTCACGGTTTGCGGCGTCATATGCCATTCGCTGCGATCGATTGGCTGCCCCAGCTTACCCAGCATGTCGGCATATTCGAAGTTGGCATAGCGTACATAGTTACCCACCAGGTCGTCTGCCTTGATATCCAGGCCGCTGTAATCCTTCCACTTATCGGGGTAGCCAATCTTGTAGGTGAACTTGGACAGCTTTTCCTGGGCAGCAATCTTGGTGTCCGGGGTCATCCATTCCAGATCGTTAATGCTCACTTCAAAGCCTTTGATCAGATTATGGATAAGCTGCTCCATGCGGGCCTTGGCTTCTGGTTTGAAGTGGGCTTTCACATACTCGGCGCCCACCAGCTCACCAATCACCTGATCGGCCGCATCCACTGCACGTTTCCAGCGTGGCGCCTGCTCTTCGACACCGGCCAGGGTCTTGGCGTGGAAACCAAAGTGCAGCTGCACAAAGTTGTCACTCAGAAGCTCTGCGGCGCCATCGGTGAGATGGAAAGCCAGGTAATCCTGCCAGGCTTCTACCGGGAAGCTGCTATAGCCCTTGCCCAGCGCTTCAAAATAAGAAGGCTGGCGCACAATCACGTCGGTTACCTTGTCACCCAGGCCTGCGTTGGCCGCGAAGGCTTCAAAGTCGAAACCGCCCAAAAGGCTGGCCAATTCCTGACGGCTCAGCTTGTTGTAGGCCTTGTTGGCATCACGGGATTCAACTCGGCTCCACTGGTTTTGCGCAATAAAGAGTTCGATGTCGGCCACGCTCTTGGCTGCACGCTCTGCATTGGCATAACCGGCAGCTGTCAGCACCTCGGTCACATACTTGGCCAGGGCTTCACGGTTGGCAATGTACTTGGCATCGTCTTTCAGGTAGTAGTCACGGTCTGGCAGGGTCAGGCCGCCCTGACTCATATATACGGCATATTGAGTAGAGTTTTTGGCATCGTTGTTAACCCAAAAGCCGAAGGGAATGGAGCTGCCGTTGGTAAGGAGTGTTCCCATAAGCCCGGCGAGCGCCTTATGGTCAGCAGCCGCTGCAATGGCATCCAGACTCGCCTTGATTGGGGTGCCACCCAGTTGCTCCAGCTTGTCGGTGTTCATATAGCTGGCATAGAAGTCGCCAATTTTCTGCTCGTTTGAGCCAGCCACTTTATTGGGCTTGGCTGCCGCGTCTTCCACGATTTGTTTGAGGGCTTTTTGGCTCTCATCGTACAGCACTGAAAAGGCGCCATAGTTGGACTTGTCAGCCGGGATGGGCGTTTCTTTAAGCCAGGTACCGTTCACGCTGTAGTAAAAATCGTCCTGGTGGCGAACGCTGGAATCAAAGTTTTGCTTATCGATACCAGATACAGCCACAGCCTTGGCGACAGAGGTTTCAGGTGCTTTGTTGTTGTCGGCACAGCCAGCCAAACCCAGCCCCAGGGCAACGCCCAGCGCCAGAGTAGATAACTTGGTCATAGTATTCCCCGGTTTTTTTATTACAACCGCCTGCCATTGAATGACTCCAGCGGCACAGGTGATTGTGGTTTCTGTTATGTGCCCAAGCTGCGGGCAGAAAGGTCCCGCACAGCCTAACAGGAGATGTCAGGCCTTTCGAAGCGGGTTTTTGTAAATTTATGTGAGTTGTTAAAAATTCTTGCCAACAAACAGGTAAATGGAACGCTGACCATCGTCAGTGAGGCCGATACCAAGTGCCGCAGGGCCAAGCCCGGTATCTGTCCCGATGTAGAGACTGCTGGCGTAAATGAGATCTTGCAGTGAGACATCATCCATTTCCCACCACACATTACCGGCTTCGAGACTGGCACCGAGATACAGGGGATAGTCTGTCATCCCCAGAGCATCACGCCCAAGGTCATATTGATATACAAAGGCGCCAAAGACTTTATGGGCCCCAACCAATGAGTCTTTATGGTAGCCAGATAGGTTCAGGAAACCACCCAGTTCAGCAAGCTGAATAAAAGACTCACCGTCATTATCAGACGATTCCAGCGATAACTTGCCCACAAACGCATGGTTACCTACACCCAACGCCCCTTTCCAATCGGCCTGAACCTGGGTACTGAATTCATGCCCGTAATCGCCCAGATGATAGTCTCCACTGCGCAGTGTGACGCGCAGCGTGACCCTGTTACCGGATGTGGGAAAGCTTATGCTGTTGAGACTGTCATAACCAATCTGGAAATAGCCGCCGTAAGATGAAAATCTTAAATCCTTTAACAACAAAGCCTCGTTGGAAATTTTCCCCTTCTCGCCGGTAATGCCCAACTCCAGCTGGCCGTGCTGGGCAAAATTCAATCCTAAACCCAAGTCGATTCTATGGGCGTCTCTTTCAAACTCGAACACCTTGCTGTTGGCATCAAAGATTTCCCATGCAGTGATTTCATACTGATAGCGGGCACGGCCGTAAAACTCCTGGTCACGATCCAGCGGCTGATAAAACTCGGTGCCAAGGAGCTTTTCGTAACCCAGCTTAACCTCGTTGCGCCACTCTCCCCCATTCTCATTGAGGTTGGTCATGGTGTAAGCGGTATCCAGGGTCACAACCGAATCGGCAGTGAAGTCATCTTCCCAGTTAAATCCGAGATCGAAGTAATTAGGTCCCCATGACTTGTCCTTGGTGGAAACGGTCAACACCCGCCCTTCTGGCGTGTCAGTAAATTCGGCATCTACCCGCTCAAAGCGATTCAGGGCATAAAGCTGATTGATGCCCGCTTCCAGGTCTTCGCGGCTGACCACCTGCCCGGCCTTGATACCCAACCTATCCTCAAGCAAGCTTTCACTGACTCTGGAGCGATTGTCATACACGATGTCGATAACAGGACGCTGCATGTCATCGAGCCAAATCCTGGATCTGTCCCGCTTGCCCTGCTGATAATCTGCATACTGCTGCGCCTCAATGCTGAGGCCTTGAAGCTTAGACAGATGCTCTCTCGCCGCCGTTTCGCCCAGGGACAGAGCGGTACTCATAATGCTGAAATCCGTAGTACTGAGGGCATCGATAGCCGGACGGATAAGCACATCTTTGTCGGTCAGCAGTTTCTTTTGCGCTTCAGTGCTGGCGGCGGTCAGCATGGTGGATAACTGGTTGAGCACGGCTATGGTGCTTTTCAGCTCATCATTGCCCACCAGCGGCGAACCAATGTCGACCGCGATGATGATATCGGCGCCCATAGCCTTGACCACATCCACCGGCATGTTGTTGGCGATACCGCCATCCACCAGCAAACGCCCTTCAATCAGCATGGGCTGCAATGCACCGGGCACTGTGGCAGAGGACTGCATCGCCTTGATGACGCTTCCATTCGACAAGATAACCGGCTGACTGGTGGCCAGATCGGTGGCAACAGCACGGTAAGGAATGGCGAGTTCATCGAAACTGGTAAATTCACGCACCACATCGGTGGATTCGCGCAGCAGTATCGACATGGTCTGGCCGCGCAGCAAACCGCTGGGTGCTTTCACCTCATCGTCGGAATAACCGATGTGCAGAGGGATGTTGTACTTGTCTCTGAGCTGCTTGTCCCGATAGCTCAGTGATTCACGGGGGATGGTATCGGAATAACCCCGGTTCCAATCCACGTTCATCATGATGGCTTCGATTTCGCTGGCGCTGTAACCCAACGCGTACATACCCGCCACGTAGGCCCCTATGCTGGTGCCGGCCACATAATCCACCGGGATTTTTTGTTCTTCAAGCACCTTGAGCACACCTACGTGCGCTGCGCCTTTTGCTCCACCGCCACTGAGAACCAGACCCACCTTCGGGCGGTCTGCCGCCTGGGCAACAGACAGAGAAAAGAACAGCAGCAGTGACAAAATTTTCTTCATGAGTCCCGAGAGCTAAAGTGAAAGGGTTGCAGTGGTCGCCATTCTAACAGACATGGCGCGTTTAAGTTAAAAACATGAGTAATTACTGAACAGTAACAAACACATCAGACCTGTTCGGGGGAGGCCGAAGCTGGGCCATCCAGCATCAGATAGGCATCCATGTCGTCACGGGGCATGGGCTTGGCAAAGTAGTATCCCTGAATTACATGACAACCCCGTTCCAATACCTGATTGAGCTGTTCCCGGGTTTCGATGCCCTCTGCCACAACCTTGAGTTTCAGGTTGCGGGCCAGTTCAATAATACTGGACACAATCGCTTGGTCTGCCTGATTGTCGGCAATATCTATCAGGAAAGAGCGATCAATCTTCAGCAGGTTAACGTCGAAATGGCGCAGATAAGCCAGCGACGAGTAGCCGGTACCAAAGTCATCAATGGCAACCTGCACCCCCATATCCCTGAGCAGACGCAGGTGATCGCGGGCGATGTGCAGCTCTTTCATCAACACCCCTTCGGTGATTTCAAGCGCCAGGTTTTCTACCGGAATACACGTCTCTACCAGAGTACGGCGCAGGTGGTCGATAAAATCGGGCTGACGGAAATGCACTGCCGAGATGTTTACCGAGATTTTAAAGGGACGCTTAAGTTTGCGGCTCCAGCGCGCCCCATCCAGGCACGCCTGACGTAATACCCACTTGTCTATGTCTATGACCAACCCACAGGCTTCGGCTACCTTGATGAAAATGTCAGTACGGATAAAGCCGTCCTTGGGATGCTGCCAGCGCAACAAGGCTTCCATCCCTATGACCTGATTATCATCATTTACATCAATTTGCGGTTGGTAATGGAGGATAAATTCTTGCCGCTCCAGCGCCTTGCGTAAATCCGCCTCCAAACGCAAATGATAAAGCGCCTCGGCATTACGTTCCTGAGAATAATATTGGAAGTTGCCGCGCCCCTCTTCCTTGGCATGATACATGGCCAAATCGGCGTTTTTGATTAAGGCCTCGGGCTGACGTGCATCGTCAGGCCAAATGGAAATGCCAATACTGGTAGAGATATAGAACTCACGGCCAAAGAGTTTAAACGGCGTTTCGATTTGGCCGAGAATGGTATTGGCCAGATGGTTCAGGGTATCCACCTCGGTACCATGGATAAGCACCACAAACTCATCGCCACCAAAACGGCACAGGGTATATTCAGGATCGATACAAGACTGCAGCCGCGCAGCCGCCTCCACTAAAAGCGCGTCGCCCATACCATGGCCGAAGGAGTCATTCACGTGCTTAAAGCGGTCAAGGTCAAGGAACATCAATGCCAGCTTTTCATCATTCTGGGTGGCCTTGTGTATGGCCTGATTCAGTCTGGCAGCAAACAGCGAACGATTGGGCAGGCCTGTGAGCACATCGTAGTTGGCGAGTCGCCGTAAATCCGCTTCACTGCGTTTGCGCTCGGTAATATCCGAGAACACGACCACGTAGTGCTGCACCTTGCCCTGCAGTCCCAGCATCACAGAAACGTTCAGCCAAACGGGGCACACCTGCCCGGCGGCGATACGCAGCTCGCGCTCGCCGGTCCAGCTCATGCCATTGGCGAGCAAGGTCGCTATCTCACTGCGATTGGTGCCATGCTCGGTAAGCAGCGAAATAAATTTGCGACCGGCCAGCTCTGCCATGGCGGCGCCCAAAATTGACTGGGCGGCTCGGTTGGCAACTTTGATTTGCTCGTCGGCGTCGAGGATAAGCACCCCTTCAGAGGTGTTTTCAAACGCCTGTGCCAACAGGTCTACCTCATTTTGCAACTGCTTGTGCTGGGTGATATCGCTGTAGATACCACTGATTTTTTCAACCTCACCGGTCTCTTTGTTAAATTGACTTGGGCGCCCACGCACCCTGAGCCATCCCCAGCTTCCAGTGCGGCGCTGGAACCGATATTCAGCGTCGAATCGTTCAATCTCACCGTTGATCACCGCCAACCAGTGAGACACCACCCTGTCTCTGTCGTCCGGATGGATGGGAAACTCCTCAAAGTTCACCCTCAGGACCTCCTGCGCCACCGACAGGACCCCATTGCGATTATCCAGATAGAAAGAGTTGTCTTTGCGGGTCCAAACCCAAAGATCCGAGTCACTGCCACGCAGGGACTGACGCAGCCGGTCTTCGCTCTCCAAAAGCGCCGTGTTCATATTACGAAAACGCTCAACCTGGCGATGTCGGATAAGAATGATGGCCAGGGTTAACAGCATCAGGAACACTATCAGTGACCATTTGAACAGCGCCGTCTCCCACCAGTATTGCTGCACATGCAGGCGATGGACGTAAGGGGTATCGTCCCAGATTTCATTGCGACGGCTCAATAGTTCAAGTTCCAGCCTGCCTGCGTCCAGCCCTGAGAGATTGAGCTGAGGTTGGCCATCGAGTAGCAGGTATTTGGGTTCAACCAACTGCCCCTGTTTGCCCAGGCGATATTTAAGCCTGATGGGGGAATCATCGAGAAAATCGTTACTGGTCAGCTGCAAACTGATCATGCGAGCGCCCGGCGCTACTGTGGTAAAATCGCTCGGCACAAGGGACTTTTCGGTGTGGCTATCATAAAACACCGTCACCGACTCCAGAAATACCCGTTCGTCGGTGATGCGATTGCTCAGGCCATTGACATCCATCAGACGCACCCCGTTGGGGCTGCCCAAAAACAGCCCCTTATCCTCACGGTAGGCATAGGCGCCTTCGTTGAACTCGGTATTGACGACACCATCTTCTACGGTAAACACCTGCACTTCAGATGTCTCTTTGTGCTGACGCACCAAGGCGCGAGGACAAAGGATCACACGGTAATCCGGCGTTTCCAACAGGCCAAAGGCCGTATAGCAGCTGAGTTTCCACCTTTCCTGCAAAGACGCCAAGGTATCCGTGTTGGTCTGGTACTCCATCACGCCAAACAGGGATGTCCCCAGCCACAGCTTACCAGGTGTAACCTCGAGGATATGCCCTACCTGCAAGTCGCCCTTCATCCCACTGAAAAGTTCACGCTTATCGATAAAGTAGCCATCAGAATCCAGGTAACCAAACTCATCCGGACCACCCAGCCAGAGTTTACCGTCCGAGCCTCTGAGCATGCTGTAGATAGCAGGTTGGTAACGTTCACCGCTGCGACTGATGAGGGCATATTCCTGGGGGTCAAACAGACCGGGCTCCCAATAATACAAACCGGTTCCGGTTAAGAACCACAGCCGCCCCGGGATCCCGGGGTCCTTATAAACCTGGAATATCCATTTGCGTTTCAACGACTCAATACCATGACTCCACTCGTGGAATCTCTTGGTAGCATGGGTGTTTTTATCCTGCAAAAACAGTCCATTGGTGGTTGCCAGCAGCAGGTAGTCATTGTTCAGAGAGGTGATGGCATACACACTGTCATTGGGTTCAAACTCCTCTGGTGTACTCAGCACCGAGCCGACTTTCCCCTCTTCTACGCTGACGATGCCCGCATCGGTGCCAAACCAATAGCGGTCACCCTCGGTGAAAATAGACCAGATCATCTGGTTTCCCAGTGAATACGGGGGCTGATTGTTGAAGGTTTCCCTCAGGAATGTGGGCTTATCCACCGCCAGCACCAGCCCCTCGCCGGCGCCACCGAGCCAAATCAAATCCTGACTGTCGATGGCAACATCCTGAACATAATCAATATTGGCAAGTTGGCGCAGATCGTTGTCGAACTTTTCGAAAACCTGGTCGTCCGGTGACCACTTCAACACACCGGCGCGACTTGCCATCCACAGGTTGCCTTTGCCATCTTCATTGATGGCGGTGATGTAGTAAGGCACCTGTGGCACAGGCAGAATCTGCTGGGAGTCGGGCAGCACTTCAAACAAACCATCGCTCGAGGTCAGCCACACACGGCCCGCTCTATCCCGATAAAGACGTTTGGCCTGGCCCGATGCCTCCACCCAGGGTAAATCGACCTGCTTTTCACCCTTGGCGGAGCGAATTTCCAGATGATAGGGCTTGCCAACGATGAGCTGCCCTGAGGGCAGATAGAGCAGCTTGTCCCAGAGTACGTCTGGGTCCTTCTGCAATTGAACTACCTTCTCCAACTGCCAGTTCTGATGGTCCAGCTTCAGGATTTGCCCCTTGCTGTTCAGCAACATCAAGGAGTGCTGATCCACGGCACTGCGGTCAATAATGCCGCCCCCTTCGTATTCGGGTAATAAGGCCGCACTGCCGATTTCTTCGAAGGTATCTGAAGGAATATGGTAACGATAAAGGGTGTCAGATACGCTCACCAGCAGATATTCCTGCCCCAGCGCAACCACGTCCATGATGTAAGAATCGTTGAGGCGGTTTTCCCCCTGATGGGAATCTACCCTGCGCACCATGGTTTTACTGACCCGAAACAGGCCATCTTCGGTAGCAACCCAGACAAACCCATAGCGGTCGAAGGTAATGGAGTTGATCATGCCATTGGACAGGCCATCGCGACTGGCAAAGATCCGCTGCACAAACTCACCGCCATAGCTGACGTTAAGCCAGGGCAGCAAAAGTACCAACATCAGCAGCAGAGATTGAGCAACTTTTTTTATCATAGTTGTTATCGCGGCACGACCCGAAAACCAAGCACAGGCAGAAATTAACTGCCTAAGACCAAGAGATGATTACACAAATTTTACACTATTCACAAATAGAGCCACAAAAAAAGACGCCTCCAGGGCGTCTTTTTTATGGCTTTTCAGAAATTACTTTTTCTTTTTCGCCTTGGGGTTTGGCAGGTCAGTGATAGAACCTTCGTAAACCTCAGCCGCCAGGCCCACAGACTCGTGCAGAGTTGGGTGAGCGTGGATGGTCAGCGCGATGTCTTCGGCATCACAACCCATCTCGATGGCGAGGCCAATTTCGCCCAAGAGTTCGCCGCCGTTCACACCAACGATGGCACCACCAATCACGCGGTGAGTCTCTTTGTCGAAAATCAGCTTGGTCATACCGTCACTGGCATCAGAGGCGATGGCGCGGCCGGAAGCAGCCCATGGGAAGGTGGCGGTCTCAAACGCAATACCTTTCTCTTTGGCTTCTTTCTCGGTCAGACCTACCCAGGCCACTTCAGGGTCGGTGTAAGCGATAGATGGAATCACCTTAGGATCGAAGAAGTGCTTCAGACCAGAGATCACTTCGGCAGCCACGTGGCCTTCATGCACACCTTTGTGCGCCAGCATTGGCTGACCCACGATGTCGCCCACGGCGAAGATGTGTGGCACGTTGGTGCGCAGTTGCTTGTCTACCTTGATAAAGCCGCGCTCATCTACGTTCACGCCGGCTTTTTCTGCATCAAGCAGCTTGCCGTTAGGAGTACGGCCGATGGCCACCAGCACGGCGTCATAACGCACAGGCTCAGTTGGGGCCTTCTTGCCTTCCATAGAAACGTAGATACCGTCTTCTTTGGCTTCAACCGCGGTCACCTTGGTTTCCAGCATCAGGTTGAATTTCTTGCTGATCTTACGGGTGTAAACCTTCACCACGTCTTTGTCTGCAGCAGGGATAACCTGGTCGAACATTTCAACCACGTCGATGTCACTGCCCAGCGCATGGTACACGGTACCCATTTCCAGACCGATAATACCGCCGCCCATCACCAGCAGCTTCTTGGGAACTTCTTTCAGTTCCAGTGCATCGGTAGAGTCCCAAATACGTGGGTCTTCATGAGGAATGAATGGCAGCTGGATTGGACGTGAACCGGCAGCGATGATGGCGTTATCGAAGTTCACCACGGTCACGGCGCCGTCGGCACCGGTCACTTCGATGCTGTTGGGGCCGGTGAATTTACCCAGACCGTTTACAACCTGCACTTTACGCATCTTGGCCATGCCACCCAGACCACCGGTCAGTTGGCCGATCACTTTCTCTTTGTAGCCGCGCAGCTTGTCGATATCGATGCTTGGCTCGCCGAATACTACGCCGTGCTCGGCAGCAGTTTTGGCTTCTTCAATCACTTTGGCAATGTGCAGCAGGGCCTTTGATGGGATACAACCCACGTTCAGACACACGCCACCCAGGGTGCTGAAGCGCTCGATGATTACGGTTTCCAGACCAAGGTCGGCAGCACGGAAAGCGGCTGAATAACCCGCAGGGCCCGCACCCAACACTACTACCTGAGTTTTGATTTGATTACTCATGTTTTCCTCTGAATTTTTCTTCATTCCGTCGTTTAAAAAGTTGCTCAAGCATTTGAGGGAGGCGACTTTTTAAACCAACTATCGGCCCGCTTGTAAGGTGGCCGCATTTTAACCCGCGTTCGACACGGATCACAATAAAAAGGCCGTCCTATTCAGGACAGCCTTTACGGTTACAGAACGAGTTTGCGTATGTCTGACAGTACACCGCTCAGATACGTGGTGAACTTGGCACCTTCGGCGCCGTCAATCACCCGGTGATCGTACGACAGCGACAGTGGCAGCATCAGGCGTGGCACAAATTCCTTGCCGTTCCACTTGGGCTTCAGCTCAGACTTGGACACACCCAGAATACCCACTTCAGGGGCATTCACGATTGGAGTGAACGAGGTACCACCGAGGCCACCCAGACTGGAGATGGTAAAGCAGCCGCCCTGCATGTCAGAGGCAGTAAGCTTACCGGCGCGGGCCTTCTTGGAGATTTCAGCCAGCTCGCGGGACAGCTCATAGATGCCTTTCTTGTTCACATCGCGTACCACAGGCACCACCAGACCATTGGGCGTATCCACCGCAATGCCGATGTTGATGTATTTCTTCAGAATGAGGCTCTCGCCATCTTCTGACAGAGACGCGTTGAACGACGGGAAAGCTTCCAGTGACTTGGCCACCGCCTTCATGATGAACACCAGTGGGGTGATCTTCATACCGGTATCTTTCTTGGCTTCCTCGGCGTTTTGCGCCTTGCGGAAATCTTCAAGCTCGGTGATATCGGCCTCATCAAACTGAGTCACATGGGGGATCATCACCCAGTTGCGGTGCAGGTTGGCACCACTGATCTTCTTGATGCGTGACAGCGGCTGAGTCTCAACTTCACCAAACTTGCTGAAGTCCACCTTCGGCCATGGCAGCAGGTTCAGACCGGCGCCGGAAGCGGCACCCGCAGCGGCGGTGGCGGAGCCTGATTCGAGACGCTTAAGTGCTTCTTTGATGTAAGACTGCACGTCTTCACGCACCACGCGGCCCTTGCGACCTGTACCCTTCACCTTGGCGAGGTTAACGCCAAACTCACGGGCCAGACGACGGATAACCGGTGAAGCATGGGCATACTCGTGGTTTTCCACGAACTCGCCGGTCTTACTTTGAGACTGAGCCTGGGCATTGGCGCCTGGCGCCGGAGCAGCCGCTGGTGCAGCTGCCTGAGCTACAGGTGCAACTGGCGCGGCAGCAGGAGCAGCACCTTTTACCGGAGTGCCGGCCACTTCAAACACCATGATCAGTGAACCGGTAGACACCTTGTCACCCGCGGCCACCTTGATGGCTTTCACAGTACCGGCGAATGGTGCCGGCACCTCCATGGAGGCCTTGTCGCCTTCCACGGTCAGCAGTGACTGGTCGGCAGCAACGGTGTCGCCTACCTTCACCAGCACTTCGGTCACTTCCACTTCATCACCGCCGATGTCCGGCACGTGAATGTCTTTGTCACCGCCGGCAACAGCGGCTGGCGCGGCTGCAACCGGTGCAGGCGCGGCAGCTGCGGCCACAGGGGCAGCACCAGCCGTTTCGAACACCATGATCAGGGAGCCAGTGGCAACCTTGTCACCGGTGGCGACCTTGATTTCTTTCAGCACACCGGCGAACGGCGCAGGCACTTCCATGGAGGCCTTGTCGCCTTCCACGGTGATCAGTGGCTGCTCGTCAGTGATGCTGTCGCCCACTTTGACCAGAATCTCAGTGACTTCAACTTCGTCACCGCCGATGTCGGGCACAAACACATCTTTCAGTGCGGCCACCGCAGGGGCAGCAGCAACCGGCGCTGGCGCGGTGGCCTGGGCAGCAGGAGCAGGAGCGGCAGCAGCCGGTGCGGCACCAGCCTGCTCACCTTCAAACATCATGATGAGTGAGCCGGTGGCGACCTTGTCGCCCACCGCAATTTTAATTTCCTTGACCACGCCAGCCTTGGGAGCCGGTACTTCCATGGAAGACTTGTCGCCTTCTACGGTGATCAGCGACTGATCGGCAGTGATGGAATCACCCACCTTGACCAGGATCTCGGTCACTTCGACTTCATCTGTGCCGATATCGGGTACATGAATTTCGATTGCCATTGTCTCGTCTCTTACGCGTAAAGTGGGTTCATCTTTTCGGTGTCGATATCGAACTTCTTGATGGCAGCAACTACCACAGACTTTTCGATGTCACCGCGCTTGGCCAGTTCGTTCAGGGCTGCAACCACCACGTAACCGGCGTTCACTTCGAAGTGACGACGCAGGTTGGCGCGGCTGTCGGAGCGACCGAAACCGTCGGTACCCAGCACCTTGTAAGACGCGCTTGGCATGAAGGCACGTACCTGTTCGGCGTAGTTCTTCATGTAGTCGGTCGCGGCGATGGCAGGCTCGTTGCCCATCACAGTGGTGATGTAAGGTACGCGGGCCTCAGCTTCCGGATGCAGCATGTTAAAACGCTCGCAGTCCTGACCGTTGCGGGCCAGCTCGTTGAACGAGGTTACCGAGAACACGTCAGAACCTACGCCGTATTCTTCAGCCAGGATTACCGCGGCTTTGCGTACTTCGTTCATGATGGTGCCTGAACCCATCAGCTGAACTTTTGATGGCTTCGCTGGGCTGTAGGCACTGCCCTTGCCGCCAGCGTGGCTTTCGAGCTTGTAGATACCCTTGCGGATACCTTCCTCGGCACCTTCCGGCATGGCTGGCATGGCGTAGTTTTCATTCATCAGGGTCAGGTAGTAGAACACATTCTCCTGCTCGCCATACATGCGGCGGATACCGTCCTGAATGATCACGGCTGTTTCATATGCGAAGGTCGGATCGTAAGAAATACAGTTAGGTACAGTACCGGCCAGGATGTGGCTGTGACCATCTTCGTGCTGCAAACCTTCACCGTTCAGGGTAGTACGACCGGCGGTGGCACCCAAAAGGAAGCCGCGCGCCTGCTGGTCGCCCGCCATCCACGCCATATCGCCCACACGCTGGAAGCCGAACATGGAGTAGTAGATGTAAAACGGGATCATCGGCAGATTGTTGGTGCTGTACGAGGTGGCAGCGGCAACCCATGAAGACATGGCGCCCAGCTCGTTAATCCCTTCCTGCAGCACCTGGCCTGAGGTGTCTTCCTTGTAGTAAGACACGATATCGCGGTCTTCAGGAATGTAGTTCTGGCCGTAGGGGTTGTAGATACCAATCTGACGGAACAGACCTTCCATACCGAAGGTACGGGCTTCGTCGGCGATGATAGGGACAATGTTTTTGCCGATATTCTTGTCCTTGAGCAGGATGTTCAGGGTACGAACAAAGCCCATGGTGGTAGAGATATCACGCTTCTGCTCTTCCAGCAGAGGCTGGAACTCAGACAGTTCAGGGGCAACAAACTCGCCGGTGAAGTTGGGCAGACGCTTTGGCGTGTAGCCGTGCAGGGCGGCACGACGCTCGTGCAGATACTTGTGCTCAGCACTGCCTTCTTCGAGCTTGATGTATGGCAGGTTAAGCAAGGCTTCGTCGCTAACCAGATCGCCAAGACCCAGACGGTCACGCAGCTTGGCCACGTGGGACATGTCCATCTTCTTCACCTGGTGCGCGATGTTCTTGCCTTCGGCCGCATCGCCCATGCCGTAACCTTTTACAGTCTTGGCCAGGATAACGGTTGGACGCCCCTTGGTCTCCTGGGCAGCCTTGAATGCCGCGTACAGCTTGGAAGGCTCATGACCACCACGCTTGAGGGCGAAGATTTCTTCGTCGGTCATGTCGGCAACCAGAGCAGCTGTCTCTGGGTACTTACCGAAGAAGTGCTCACGCACGTAGGCGCCATCTTTCGCCTTGAAGGTCTGATAGTCACCGTCAACGGTTTCATTCATCAGTTGCAGCAGCTTGCCGGTGGTGTCTTTGGCCAGCAGCTTGTCCCAGCCACTGCCCCACACTACCTTGATCACGTTCCAGCCCGCGCCTTTAAACAGGCCTTCGAGTTCCTGGATGATCTTACCGTTACCCATTACCGGGCCGTCGAGACGCTGCAGGTTACAGTTGATGAGGAAGCACAGGTTGTCCAGCTTCTCACGGGCAGCAAACGAGATGGCGCCGCGGCTTTCCGGCTCGTCCATTTCACCGTCGCCGAGGAAGGCGTATACGCGCTGCTCGGTGGTGTCTTTCAGGCCACGGCCGTTCAGGTACTTGAGGAAACGCGCCTGATAAATGGCAGAGATAGGACCCAGACCCATGGATACGGTGGGGAATTGCCAGAATTCAGGCATGAGTTTCGGGTGCGGGTAAGAAGAAATACCCTTGCCGTCCACTTCCTGACGGAAGTTGTCCAGCTGCTCTTCGGTCAGACGACCTTCGAGGAAAGCACGGCTGTAGATACCGGGGGCAATGTGGCCCTGATAGTACACCAGGTCGCCGCCATCTTTGTGGTTGGGGGCACGGAAGAAGTGGTTGAAACACACTTCGTAGAAGGCCGCCGCCGACTGGAATGAGGCCATGTGACCACCCAGCTCCAGATCCTTCTTGGACGCGCGCAGTACTATCATGATGGCGTTCCAACGGATGATGGAACGGATACGGCGCTCAATGGTGATGTCACCGGGGTAAGCCGGTTCCTGAGTCAACGGAATGGTATTCACATAGTTGGTAGTGATGCCGGTTGGCATGTCCACGCCATCCAGACGCGCCTGCTCCAGAACTTGTTCCAGCAGGTACTGGGCGCGTTCTACGCCTTCTTCGCGAACGACGGAGTCGAGGGCTGCAAGCCACTCTTGAGTTTCGATGGGGTCTAAGTCTTGCAGCACTGAATTTTTTTGCATAGGTTCAGACATGAGACTGTCCTTATATATACATATTTATGGGAAAAGTGGCTTTTGAGGTACTGGCAACAATGCCATCCCGACTATCAGGCACCACTCTTTAATCGGCGCAGGCTACGCTGCAACCGGCTGTCTTCTTCCCTCACCGCCAACATCACCTCTTCGATGTAGCTCAAATGCTCATTCGAGGCTTCGCGGGCCGCTTCGGGATCGCGGCGAACAATGGCGGCGAGCAGGGCCCGACGATGTTCATTCGCCATTCTGGAGGCATCTTCGCGGCGGCTCAGAAGCTCCAGGTTTTGTGCCACATTCTTGTGCAGCACTGGAGTTAAACTTAAAACCAAATGCAACATGGCCACATTGTGGGAGGCTTCAGCCACGGCGCGATAAAAACGCACGATGGCAGCGGCCTGAGCTTCGATATCTTTGGCCTCTTCCACTTCCAAAATCATTTTTTGGATGTTCTGCATGTCAGCATCGGTACCGCGTAAGGCGGCAAAGTAAGCCATCATGCCTTCGGTGGCATGACGGAATTCGAGCAGATCGTACTGGCTTTCGGTGTCGCTCTGCATGAGCTCTACGATAGGATCCGCCATGCTTTGCCACAGCTGTTCTTTCACGTAGGTACCACCGCCCTGGCGACGCATCAGCAGGCCTTTGGCCTCGAGCTTTTGGATGGCTTCGCGCAGGGAAGGACGGGAAACTTCAAATTGAATGGCCAACTCCCGCTCAGGGGGCAGTTTTTGACCGGGCTTGAGACTGCCTTCGAGGATCATGCGCTCGAGTTGCTGCATGATCACATCCGAGATCTTCGGCTGGTTGATTTTGCTATATGCCATGTGGGCCCTCAGCTCCATTGTAAATTGGTCTTACCAATTTATGCGAGTGAGCGCACTTTATCAAATCACGGTTTTAAAGTCCATACAGTGATCCATATCACCCACGACATGAGAGCATAGCTGAAAAAAATTGTCATGGGGTCAGACCAATTAACAAACCTGAGTCAAGTATTGCATTTCAGATACTTGCGCCACCTGATGGAGTTTAATTGACGACGCCAAAAATAGTCAGCAGTGAAACGGCCGCCAATAGCAAGATAAAGTTACGCTTGCTTAACCCAAGCAAAACCAGGGTTGGCTGCAGGCACACAGGCGCAGATGAGGGCTGGGGGATGGACTCGGCCTCCGTGGCGGTTTCCGTGACAAGTTGTCTGGCAGGGGTTGACAGGTCAAAGGCCAATTTTCGCCAGCGATTGAACGCACTGCTGAACTGGCCGGCAAGCACATAGCCAAAGGCAAAAATTCGACTGGGCAGCCAATCCAGCACGGTAAGCAAAGCATCAACGTAAGGCAGTTGCAGATTGCCACGTTTTTGCATTTGCTCGTAGTAACGCACGCTGCAGTAGAGCACCGCGGCAACGGGACCAAGGGCTATCAGATACAATGCCACTGCGCCATAAAATCGATAGTTTATCCAGGCAACACTTTGCCCAACCTTCAGCCCCAGCTCATCGGCAGTCACGGCTTCAAGACAGGAGGAACAATCGAGTTCTGCACCATGGCGATAACAGGCTTGGGTATCACCGCGGCACGCCGCCTGAATATACCGCTTGAAGGCTTTGCGTTGTTCCTGATGACTGAAACACACCATGGCGGTGAGCACCCACACCGCCAGAGTCAGCAGCCCCCAGGCTATGCCGCTGACCAATATCAGGGCCAGATACACTAAAATCGCGGGTAGCAGCAGTGCAAATAACACCTGAAATTCAGATGCCTGCCCATTAACAAATTCGTCTTTCCACAGCCGGCGATGCAGCCTCGATATCAGAGTATCAAATTGCCAGGTTTCGGGTAAAAACTTAAGGCGTTCGGCTAATATCGCCATCAACAATGAAAATAGTGCCATCCTGTTTCTCCCATTCCATGCTACATCGCTGAGGACTTATCCAAGTGCGTTACTCACTAAACTCTTGGGATAATTCCCTAAAATACCTTGACCAGTCAAACTCGGGCCCGGGGTCCGTCTTTCTCCCCGGAGCAATATCGCTGTGGCCAACGATTCGGTCCTGGGTGATATCAGGATACTCGGCCATCAATGCCAGGGTGAGTTCCTTTAACGCCCTATATTGCATATTCGTAAAGGGAAGGTCGTCCGTCCCCTCCAGCTCAATCCCCACCGCGAAATCGTTACAACCGTCACGGCCATTGAAGTTGGACACGCCGGCATGCCAGGCCCTGTCTTCACAGGATACAAATTGCACCAGCTCGCCATCTCGGCGGATAAGAAAGTGAGCCGAAACCTCAAACCCCTGCAAATCGGCGAAGCTGGGATGTGCGTGACAGTCAAGGCAACCCTGAAACAGCGCTTCTATATAAGGTAAGCCAAACTGGCCTGCGGGCAGACTGATATTATGGATAACCAGCAGGCTCACTTCCCTTTTGGGTCGCTCATTAAAAAAAGGCGAAGGGCTGTGCCGGGCGCAGGTTATCCACCCTTTATGCCACTGTGTTAAAGGCAAAGCTGGCATATGGTTTCCGTATTCAACATGAGACGACTTACAAAGCACAACTCTCGGCAGTGGCGACTAAAAAAGCCAAGTTTACTGTCACTAGAGTTTGTAGCACTGTAGTTTGAAGTATAACTGACGGAGATTGTAGCGATTTTTCCCCTGCATCACTATCACGATAGCCGAGAGCTGCGCTTTAAGTGCGCCTGTCACCATACCATTCAATTAAGCAATCGCTGCACCAATGCGCCGGCTCATGGTATCCTTTGGACATAAAGGCGATTCTAAAAATGCGCCCTCGAACCGACCATACCCGTTAGCAAGTAAGAATAAGTAAAGCAAAGGACGTCGTCATGCTGGAAAATGACATCAGACTCTCAGTGAAAGCCGCATTGGATGAAGATCTTGGCCACGGCGATGCCAGCGCCGACATCACGGCTCAGCTCATCCCCGAGGATAAAATTGCCGAGGCGACACTTATTACCCGCGAAGAAGGGATCTTCTGTGGCAAAGCTTGGGCTGAGCAAGTGTTCAATCAGCTTGGTGGCACAGTGGCAATACACTGGCATGTAGACGATGGGGATTGGGTGGTACCGAATCAGGTTCTGTGTGAGTTGTCCGGCCCCGCACGCGCTATCCTCACCGGTGAACGTACCGCGATGAACTTTATCCAGACCCTGTCCGGCGTCGCCAGCCTGACCCGGGTTTACGTGGATAAACTGGCAGGAACCGATTGCCGCCTGCTTGATACCCGCAAAACCATCCCCGGACTGCGGACGGCACAAAAGTATGCAGTAAGTTGTGGCGGCGGCAAAAACCACCGCATTGGCCTGTACGATGCTTTTCTGATTAAAGAAAATCACATTATGGCCTGTGGGGGCATTAAAGCCGCTATAGACAAGGCAAGAACCCTGCACCCGGACAAGCCGGTTGAAGTTGAGGTTGAATCCCTGGCAGAGCTGACAGAAGCGCTGCGAGCGGGCAGCGACATCATCATGCTGGATAACTTCGATGTCACCATGATGATTGAGGCCGTTGCCATCAATGATGCATTCAAGGCGCAAGGTGGCGGTGCCAAGCTGGAAGTATCGGGTAACGTGACCCTGGACACCTTGGGTGAGTTTGCCAAAACCGGTGTCGACTTCATTTCTGTGGGTGCACTCACCAAACACGTCCGCGCCATGGATCTTTCCCTGAGGCTTAAACACTAACAAGCTTAGGTTTGGGCAGTTGCTTACGAGACATGAACCTTGCCCGGCAACTGCCCGTTTGTAACCTGCGCTCACGTTTCGTCTGCCTTGGACGTTTTAGACCAGACATTCTGGGCCAGGCGTTTTGGCCCAGATGTTATGCCGTATGGTCATTCGCCACGCTTTACTGGTGTCCAAATCGACTTAAACCCAAAAGCACCCTATAGCGGTGCTTATGAGCGCCGGCTTTGCACACTGCTTTCTATCTTTCGGATTCAGTCACCTTGTTCGCTCCTCGGTTGCGGCCGACGCGGGTAAACAGATGTGCTTTGTGCCGAAAGCCTGAGAAGACACAGATAAATGCACAGACAAATGAATGTTTTAGAAAGTAACCAAAAGCAGAACATCCAACCAACCGCTGAGACCTATAGCAGAGTGACAAACTGTTTGAAATAACCGACATAATAGACAAAGTTCGACACCACAGGATCGACTGATGCAAGGTGTATTCTTCAGAACAACCTCTGCACAAGCATCAACCATAAGTTGTATTTCAGTGACTCAGCATCTTCAGTCCAGCTGGCTATCTGATGACTTTTTGCGCGACATTTTTTTGACTGAGAACACAAAACCGTCAGGGTGTGCATCATAGTCAAAAAATTGTTAGAACAAAGCGCATGCAAAACAAACTACCTTAGAAAAATTAAGCGAATAGCACAGACTTTCGTGCAATTTCTTGTTTCATTTTTGCAAACTTTGTACTAACTTTAGCCTAGGCTTTATGGCCTTTCCGGCTGGTACAAGAAAGCGGCATGGTTGGAGCAAAAATTTAGCAAATGTAGTGAAAGAGAAAGGGCCCAAAGGCAAATTCAAATTCACTTCTTGGCGAGATTCTTGACAACAAGCAAGCTCACTTTACTGCACCTACGGAATAAAGTACGTTATGCCCTAACCTCGATGATTACATTTTATTAACTTGGACGTTTCATGTCTGAGTAATACAAAGTAAATATGGATGGTGATGGCTGAAGGTAATGCAAAGCTCAAACTGCGGTGTTTAAACCAAGGTTGAGCCGATGCGCGACCAAACGCGACATAAGCTTTGTCGGTATAACGCACACAACCGAGACAGCCGAAAGGGCCATAATCGGTTTCTACCTCAACGGGTGGATGGTGTTGAGCTTAAGCTTTTGAGTCTGAACACAATCTGTACGATGGGGCAATAATAAACCAAGGTGGTGAGTTCGACGGCATAACTGTCACTGCTGTAATAGCAGTAAATGTTATCCCGCGGCCAACCACACAGGGTGAGAACTGGCGCACAGCCAAATTGCAGGCAGATTTGAATGCATCAGGTGTTGATGAAGTGTTCATAGGTTTATTCGTGATTGACTCTCAATGGAGTCAAGAGCGAGCATCGATGAACATCAGCAGTGACTGCAGAGAAATCCTAACGCGATTAAGCTTGCACCAATTTGGTCATAAAACAACTGGATGTAAGGTCTGCCATAACATTTGGTGACTAAACAAACTGAGTTGAGTTAATTTGCACAGAGGTTGGAGAGCTACAAAACTGAGCTACCCGCCACTACTTAGCAATAAACGGAGAGAGAAATGAAAGGTATCAATTTTAAAAAGAACGCCAAGGGTTTCACCCTGATTGAACTGATGATCGTAGTCGCCATCATCGGTATCCTGGCCGCCATCGCGCTGCCTGCGTACAAAACTTACACTCAACGCGCCAAGTTCAGTGAAGTGGTGCTAGCAGCTACCCCAGCGAAAACCGCTGTCGATATCTGTATTCAAACTGGTTCTTCATGTGCCACTTTACAAGAAGACTCGACTGGATGGGCTGATGGTCCCAAGGTAGAGACTGTTGAAATCGACGGTACATACATTGACGACGACAATGATCCACTCACTCCTGATGTACTTGATCCAAATGGTCCTGTGATTGTGACCGTAACATCAGTCGGAGAACCAACATTTGATGGAGGTCCTTACACATACATCTTGACTGGAACTCCGACTCCAGGTGGATCTGTTTCTTGGTCTGCTAGTGGTACCTGTCAAGCAGCTGGCTTGTGTTAACATACTAAGTTCAATTGGGGGCTTTTGCTCCCAATCTTTTCGGGTTAAATAATGCCAACGACCGGCCTTAACTTAGGACTATCGACGCTCTTCATCCGTAAAAAGCTGCTCACTGAAGAACAGTTGTCGGAGGCCGTCTCCTTATCTCGAAAAAACCGGTTTTCGCTGGTCACCACCCTGGTGGCCAGCAAGCTTTTATCGGCACGGGAAATCGCCGAGCTCTGCTACGAGGAATACGGCACGCCGCTGCTGGACTTGGCCGAATTTGACATAAAAAGCATCCCTGAAGAGTTCCTCAACAAAAAACTCATTGAAAAACACCGCTGCCTGCCACTCTTTAAACGCGGCAACCGCCTCTATATAGGCACTTCAGACCCTACCAACATCGCCGCCCTCGAAGATTTCCAGTTTTCCGCTGGCCTGCACGCCGAAGCCATTTTGGTGGAAGATGACAAGCTAATAGTTGCACTCGAGAAAATCCTTGAGGAAGACATCAGCGCACTGGACCTGAGCGGTATAGACGAAGAATCGCTGGCAGGCATTGAGGTCGCCGATACCGATAAGCGACCGGAAAATGATAACGAAGGCGCCGACGATGCGCCCATTGTTATTTACATCAACAAAATTCTGACCGATGCCATTCGCCGCGGCGCATCGGATTTACACTTCGAGCCTTACGAAAAGCGCTACCGCATTCGTTTTCGTATCGATGGCATTCTGCACGAAGTATCAGAGCCGCCAATTAATCTCTCAGGCCGTATTGCCGCCCGCTTAAAGGTAATGTCCAAACTCGATATTGCCGAGCGCCGCCTGCCCCAGGACGGCCGCATCAAGATGAAGCTCAGCCGCACCAAGAGTATTGACTTTCGGGTAAGCACCCTGCCGACACTCTGGGGCGAAAAAATTGTAATGCGTATTCTGGACTCATCCTCAGCCCAGTTGGGGATTGAGAAGCTGGGTTACGAGCCAGACCAGAAACAATTGTATTTGGATAACCTTGCCAAGCCCCAGGGGATGATTTTGGTGACAGGCCCCACTGGTTCGGGTAAAACCGTATCTCTCTACACTGGCCTTAACATCCTTAATACAGCCGAGCGCAATATTTCCACGGCGGAAGACCCGGTGGAAATTAACCTCGAAGGTGTAAACCAGGTGCACATCAACACCAAAGCGGGGCTTACATTTGCCTCGGCGCTGCGTTCATTTTTGCGACAGGACCCTGACGTTGTGATGGTGGGGGAAATCCGGGATTTGGAGACCGCAGAGATAGCCATTAAAGCGGCGCAAACCGGCCACCTGGTGTTATCTACCCTGCACACCAATTCTGCCGCCGAAACCCTGACACGCCTCCTGAACATGGGCGTACCCGGCTACAACATTGCAAGTTCGGTGAATTTGATTATTGCCCAGCGCCTCGCCCGGCGCCTTTGCCCCGAGTGCAAACAACCGGAAGACATACCCAATCACGAGCTGGAGCGTTTGGGCTTTAATGAGGCACAGATTGCTGAAGGCTTCACTGCCTACAAACCCTGTGGCTGCGATTTATGCTCCGGTGGTTATAAAGGCCGGGTGGGTATCTACGAAGTGATGCCCATGAGCGATGAGATTGCAAGGGTTATCATGGAAGGTGGTAACTCTTTGGAAATTGCTCGCATGGCCAAGTCTCAGGGGGTAAGAGACCTACGTTTGTCAGGGCTCCTTAAGGTAATACAAGGGGTGACCAGTATTGCCGAGGTAAACCGCGTCACCAGTTTCTGATGCTATGGCCCCAAGCACTAATGAGCAGGCAGGCTATAACTATCAGATAGACTATAACTAAAAGAACAATCCCACCCAGCCGCTTATTAATGGATTCGAACATTGAGCGGCAGCATTCAACTTGACAAGTCGAGCTGATAAAAAAGGAAGGAACGGACATGGCAACGGCCGTCGCAAACAAATCCAAAAAGCAGACACAAAAGCTGGCCCCCAAGGTCTACAACTTTGAATGGAAGGGCTTGAACCGCGATGGAAAAAAATCCAGCGGCGAACTCAGGGGCGCATCTGTCGCCGAAATTAAAACTATTCTTAAAAATCAAGGAATAAACCCCAAGGTCGTCCGTAAAAAGTCTGATGGCCTCTTTGGTGCCAGCAATAAAAAGATCAATGCGATGGATATCGCCATGATCACCCGCCAAATCGCCACCATGCTGATGGCAGGCGTGCCCTTGGTCACTACCATAGAAATCCTCGGTAAAGGCCATGAAAAGCCCAAGATGAGGGAGTTGCTGGGTACCATTCTCAATGACATTCAAGCGGGTATTCCGCTCTCTGATGCGCTGCGTCCCCACAGGATTTACTTCGATGACTTGTATGTCGACCTGGTTGCCGCCGGTGAACACTCGGGTTCTCTCGATACTGTATTTGACCGCATCGCAACCTATAGAGAAAAAGCAGAAGCCCTTAAGTCAAAAATCAAAAAAGCCATGTTCTACCCAGCTGCGGTTGTGGTGGTGGCTATTGCTGTTACCACCTTACTGCTGCTCTTTGTAGTGCCCCAGTTTGAAGAGATTTTCGCAAGCTTTGGTGCAGAGCTTCCTGCTTTCACGCAGATGATTATCAATATTTCCAGATTTTTGCAGTCATCCTGGTATTTCTTCCTGACCGCCATCGTTGTCTCAATCTGGCTCTATGTCAGGGCACACAGAAACTCCCAGGCGGTGAGAGACAGGCAAGACGAATTTGTGCTTAAAATACCTATAATTGGTGAAATTTTACACAAGGCCGCCATGGCACGATTTGCCCGCACCCTGGCGACCACCTTCGCTGCCGGTGTGCCGTTAATTGACGGTTTGGAGTCTGCAGCAGGCGCTTCTGGCAATGCCGTGTACCGTAAAGCCCTTCTGAGAATTCGCACCGAAGTGATGGCAGGTATGCAAATGAACGTAGCTATGCGCACCGTTAATCTCTTCCCAGATATGTTGATTCAAATGGTGATGATTGGTGAAGAGTCAGGTTCGCTCGATAATATGCTCAATAAAATTGCCAACATCTATGAGATGCAGGTAGATGATGCTGTGGATGGCCTTTCAAGCCTGATTGAACCCATTATGATGGTGGTTATCGGCACCCTTGTGGGCGGCCTGATTGTTGGTATGTATCTGCCTATCTTCCAGATGGGTAACGTGGTTGGCTAAAAGCGCTATTTTAAAACGTAGAATAATTTTAAAACTTAAGAATTAGATGACTGAATTTATCTCCCTGATGAGCCAGTACCCCTGGCTCTTTATTTTGCTCGCGTTCCTCTTCGCCGCCACCATTGGCAGTTTCTTAAACGTGGTAATTCATCGTTTACCCGTAATGATAAAAAGAGAGTGGCAGCAGGAATGTAATGCTTATCTCGAAGAGTACCAACCTGAACTTTTCAAAAAGATTGGTAAAACAAATTTGGAAAAACCCATTGATAGTTATCCGGAGCGTTACAACCTGATTTTTCCAGGTTCATCCTGCCCTAAATGTGGTACTCATATTAAACCCTGGCACAATCTGCCGGTAATGGGTTGGCTAATCCTTGGCGGTAAATGTGCCGCCTGCAAAGCCCCTATCTCAAGCCGCTACCCCATAGTTGAAGCCTTTACCGGCCTGACCGTTGCAACGCTGGCGTGGCACTTCGGCCCGACTTGGCAATTTGTGGCAACTGCATTACTGACCTTCGGCTTAATTGCCATGTCGGGTATTGACCTCGATGAAATGTTGCTGCCAGACAGCCTCACGCTTCCACTGCTGTGGCTTGGATTGCTGCTTAACTATCAGGGGTTATTTACTAACCTGGAAGATGCGTTGATAGGTGCTGCTGCCGGTTATCTGTCGCTTTGGTCTGTCTATTGGCTGTTTAAGCTCACCACCGGCAAAGAAGGCATGGGTTACGGTGACTTTAAACTGATGGCGCTCTTTGGCGCTTGGCTCGGCTGGCAGATGCTGCCGCTTATCATCCTGCTATCAAGCTTGGTAGGTGCCATCGTTGGCATCCTGATGATGGTCTGGAAAAACCATAATCGTGAAAATCCCATCCCATTTGGCCCTTATATCGCAGCCGCCGGCTGGATAGCGCTTATTTGGGGACAAGATATAGTCAGCTGGTATCTGGGTTCTCTTTGATGGCCGAGTTTATTCTGGGCCTCACCGGCGGAATCGGCAGTGGCAAAACAACCGTCGCCAATCTCTTTGGCGAACAAGGCATCGAGCTGGTGGATGCCGATGTTATCGCCAGGGAAGTAGTTGAGCCTGGCTCAACCGGACTCAAGGCGATTGAAACCCACTTCGGTAGTGGCATTCTCCAAGCCGATGGCAGTCTCGATCGCGCCAAGCTCAGAGAGCGGATTTTTACCAATGAATCTGAGCGGCTCTGGCTGAACAATTTACTCCACCCCATGATTCGGCAAACCATGCTTTCTGCAGCAAAAAAATCCGATTCAGATTATGTTATTTTGGTTGTGCCCTTGCTATTTGAGAATGGGTTGGATAGCTTAGTTGATCGGACTTTGGTGGTTGATATTTCACCTGAATTACAAATCCAACGTACCGTCAAACGGGATAACGTGAGCGAAGCCCAAATCGCCAACATCATCGCCAGCCAAATCAGCCGGGAAGAGCGGCTACAAAAAGCTGACGACATTATCGACAATAGAGGAGAGATAGCCGACCTCAGGGAGCAGGTTAACCGGCTCCACCAGTACTATTTAACACTGGCGGCATCAAAAGCACCGCATGACTGACTTGATATATGAGCAACCACTGAACGAAAAGATCCGCAGCTACCTGCGGCTCGAATATCTCGCCCAGCAGGTGCAACATAATCTGGAAAATGACCATCAGCAGCGCTGTTTCTATCCTTTGTTTTCTTTACTCGAATTAAATGAACGCTGCGATTACCGTGGCGATCTTCTTAAAGAAATAGACAGACAACTTTTTATTCTCGCCAAGTGGCAATTATTACCCCACGTAGACGCGCCTCAAGTCCAAAATCTTGTCGATGGATTGTCTAAAGCCAGAGAACAGCTTCAGAACCCTTCTCGCATTGGCAGTGCACTAAAGCAAGATAGATTTTTAAGCGCATTGCGGCAACGATTCGGCATGCCCGGCGCCTGTTGTAATTTCGACCTGCCTCAACTGCATTATTGGCTCGCCAAGCCCTGGGATGAACGCAGGGGAGAATATCTGCAGTGGGTTGAGCACTTTACTCCCCTGCTTACCCCCGTGAGCTTACTTCTCTCACTAATTCGTAGTACGTCTGAGTATCAAGACGCAACGGCAGCCGGCGGTTTCTATCAGGGAACCAATGCCCAACCGCTTTCTCTCATCCGGGTTAAGATTGATCCGGCACAGGGTTGTTATCCCACCATCAGTGGTCACAAAACCCGCTACGCCATTCACTTCGTTCAATTCGCCGATCAACGCCATTCCGACAAGACCATTGCCTTTAAGCTGGCGACCTGCGCCTGAAGGCTTTACCATAAAGCCATCCCAATTTTGGGTTTGTTATTCCATCCGATAAGGTTTTTCTCATGACATTGACGGTTAAGTGTCCCCAGTGCCAAAAACCTGTTATCTGGGACGCCTCCTCCGCCTTCAAGCCATTTTGCAGTGAACGCTGCAAACTGATTGACCTGGGAGATTGGGCGTCCGAGAAGCATGCCATTCCAGTAAAAGATGACATCAGTGAAGAGCTGCTGGATCAGCTCGGCTACGAAGAAGCTGACTTTTTCAAAGCACCGGATTGATCGAAATCCCAATCCCAAATCTACTATCTAAGAGTCGTGTTATGACCAAGCGTGTTCACGTTGCCGTAGGCATTATCAAAAAAGGCGCCAGCATCTTGCTGGCAAAGCGCCATGGCCACCTTCACCAAGGTGGAAAATGGGAGTTCCCAGGCGGCAAGGTAGAGGCCGGCGAAACTACTTCAGACGCTCTTAAACGCGAGCTGAGGGAAGAAGTCGGTCTGACTATACACTCTAGTCTACCTTATATGGAAATCAGCCATGATTATCCAGATAAACAGGTGCTGCTTGATATTCATTTGGTCGAAGACTTCAGCGGCGATGCGGTGGGCGCTGAAGGCCAGCAAATCGAATGGGTAACACTGCAGGAGATTGGCCAGTATCAATTCCCCGATGCCAATCAGCCTATTCTCGACAAGGTAATAAAAGACTTCGCCTGATACTCAAATTAAGGTGTTTTACATCAGCAATGGTGTAAAACACCTGTTTGTGTAAACAGATGCCGACGTTATCGAATAGCAGATAAAGAAAAACCCCGACGTTACCGTCGGGGTTCTTGTATTTGATGCCTGGAAATGTCCTACTCTCACATGGGGAGACCCCACACTACCATCGGCGCTACTGCGTTTCACTACTGAGTTCGGAATGGGATCAGGTGGGACCACAGCGCTATGGTTTCCAAGCAAATTTTGTTGCTGCCATTTAGTACCTGGCGGCGAATAATGGTGCTGATACCCAGAATCGAACTGGGGACCTCATCCTTACCAAGGATGCGCTCTACCGACTGAGCCATATCAGCAAACTCTTTGATTTCACTTTAAAAGTGCAAATCAGAATTAGGCGTCTGGCGATGACCTACTCTCACATGGGGAGACCCCACACTACCATCGGCGCTGCTCCGTTTCACTACTGAGTTCGGAATGGGATCAGGTGGGACCAGAGCGCTATTGTCACCAGACAAATGCGTTATGCCCTCGCCTTTCAGCAAGAACATGCAATTCGGAAAGCTGCATTTCGCAGAAAAAGATGGTGGTCGCTACTGGGATCGAACCAGTGACCCCCTCCTTGTAAGGGAGGTGCTCTCCCGGCTGAGCTAAGCGACCGGTATTCTGTGTTATTGAGTTATCACTTCAATCAAGTCTGGTTCTTCAAGACTATCTACTTCAACCATCAGTCAAAACCCATCTGGGTTGTATGGTTAAGCCGCACGAGTCATTAGTACAGGTTAGCTCAACGCCTCACAACGCTTACACACCCTGCCTATCAACGTCCTGGTCTCGGACGGCTCTTCAGTGGACTCAAGGTCCAAGGGAAGACTCATCTTGGGGCTCGCTTCCCGCTTAGATGCTTTCAGCGGTTATCGATTCCGAACGTAGCTACCGGGCAATGCCATTGGCATGACAACCCGAACACCAGCGGTTCGTTCACTCCGGTCCTCTCGTACTAGGAGCAACCCCCCTCAATCTTCCAACGCCCACGGCAGATAGGGACCGAACTGTCTCACGACGTTCTGAACCCAGCTCGCGTACCACTTTAAATGGCGAACAGCCATACCCTTGGGACCGACTTCAGCCCCAGGATGTGATGAGCCGACATCGAGGTGCCAAACACCGCCGTCGATATGAACTCTTGGGCGGTATCAGCCTGTTATCCCCGGAGTACCTTTTATCCGTTGAGCGATGGCCCTTCCATGCAGAACCACCGGATCACTATGACCTACTTTCGTACCTGCTCGACGTGTCTGTCTCGCAGTTAAGCTGGCTTGTGCCATTACACTAACCACACGATGTCCGACCGTGTTTAGCCAACCTTCGTGCTCCTCCGTTACTCTTTGGGAGGAGACCGCCCCAGTCAAACTACCCACCAGGCACTGTCCCTAGTCCGGATTCACGGACCGAGGTTAGAACATCAACACTACAAGGGTGGTATTTCAAGGTCGACTCCACGAGAACTGGCGTTCCCGCTTCAAAGTCTCCCACCTATCCTACACATGTAGGGTCAATGTTCAGTGCCAAGCTATAGTAAAGGTTCACGGGGTCTTTCCGTCTAGCCGCGGGTATACGGCATCTTCACCGCAATTTCAACTTCACTGAGTCTCGGCTGGAGACAGCGTGGCCATCATTACGCCATTCGTGCAGGTCGGAACTTACCCGACAAGGAATTTCGCTACCTTAGGACCGTTATAGTTACGGCCGCCGTTTACCGGGGCTTCGATCATGAGCTTCTCTTGCGATAACCCAATCAATTAACCTTCCGGCACCGGGCAGGCGTCACACCGTATACTTCCTCTTGCGAGTTTGCACAGTGCTGTGTTTTTGATAAACAGTTGCAGCCACCTGGTATCTGCGACTGCCGTCAGCTCAGGGAGCAAGTCCCGTCACCAACAGCAGCGTACCTTCTCCCGAAGTTACGGTACCATTTTGCCTAGTTCCTTCAGCCGAGTTCTCTCAAGCGCCTTGGTATTCTCTACCCGACCACCTGTGTCGGTTTGGGGTACGATTCCTGCTAACCTGAAGCTTAGAAGATTTTCCTGGAAGCATGGCATCAACCACTTCAGTGCCGTAGCACCTCGTCATCAGCTCTCGGTATATGTGTGCCCGGATTTGCCTAAGCACACTACCTACCACCTTAAACACGGACAACCAACGCCGTGCTGGCCTAGCCTTCTCCGTCTCTCCATCGCAGTTAGCAGAAGTACGGGAATATTAACCCGTTTCCCATCGACTACGCCTTTCGGCCTCGCCTTAGGGGTCGACTCACCCTGCCCCGATTAACGTTGGACAGGAACCCTTGGTCTTTCGGCGAGGGGGTTTTTCACCCCCTTTATCGTTACTCATGTCAGCATTCGCACTTCTGATACCTCCAGTGTGGGTTACCCCTTCACCTTCAACGGCTTACAGAACGCTCCTCTACCGCGTACACGTTATCGTGCACACCCGTAGCTTCGGTGAATTGCTTAGCCCCGTTACATCTTCCGCGCAGGCCGACTCGACTAGTGAGCTATTACGCTTTCTTTAAATGATGGCTGCTTCTAAGCCAACATCCTAGCTGTCTAAGCCTTCCCACATCGTTTCCCACTTAGCAATTACTTTGGGACCTTAGCTGACGGTCTGGGTTGTTTCCCTTTTGACGACGGACGTTAGCACCCGCCGTCTGTCTCCCGGATAGCACTCTTTGGTATTCGGAGTTTGCAAAGGGTTGGTAAGTCGGGATGACCCCCTAGCCTTAACAGTGCTCTACCCCCAAAGGTGTTCGTCCGAGGCGCTACCTAAATAGCTTTCGAGGAGAACCAGATATCTCCCGGTTTGATTGGCCTTTCACCCCCAGCCACAAGTCATCCGCTAATTTTTCAACATTAGTCGGTTCGGTCCTCCAGTTGATGTTACTCAACCTTCAACCTGCCCATGGCTAGATCACCGGGTTTCGGGTCTACGCCTTGCAACTAAACGCGCAGTTAACACTCGGTTTCCCTACGGCTCCGCTATTCGCTTAACCTCGCTACAAAACGTAAGTCGCTGACCCATTATACAAAAGGTACGCAGTCACGGTCTCAAGAACCGCTCCCACTGCTTGTACGTATACGGTTTCAGGTTCTATTTCACTCCCCTCACAGGGGTTCTTTTCGCCTTTCCCTCACGGTACTGGTTCACTATCGGTCAGTCAGGAGTATTTAGCCTTGGAGGATGGTCCCCCCATATTCAGACAACATATCACGTGTGCCGCCTTACTCGATTTCATCTTTGGTTAGTTGTCGTGTACGGGACTATCACCCTGTACCGTTGGACTTTCCAGACCATTCCACTAACACCCCGAAGACTTAAGGGCTAATCCCCGTTCGCTCGCCGCTACTGAGGGAATCTCGGTTGATTTCTTTTCCTGAGGGTACTTAGATGTTTCAGTTCCCCTCGTTCGCCTCACTACACTATGTATTCATGTAGTGATGACAGCTTATGCTGCCGGGTTTCCCCATTCGGACATCGCTGGCTATAACGGTTGTTACTACCTCACCAACGCTTTTCGCAAGTTACTACGTCCTTCATCGCCTCTGACTGCCAAGGCATCCACCGTATACGCTTAGTCGCTTAACCATACAACCCGGATGAGTTTCCTCACCGGCTGTATTGCAACCAGCTGGTTTTTCGATAGTTCATTTTACTGAACTCGCCTTGAAGAATTTCCAAAACACTTGATTGAAGTGTTTGAGAACTCAATTTTTGTATTAACTGAATCCGAAGATCCAGTTTCTACTATCAGCTTTCCAAATTGTTAAAGAGCGGGCTTAAAAAAGCCAAAGATAAATTCATCACTTATCTTTGGCGTCTCTATCCTTGGGACCTAAGTCCTGAGACTCACATATTGATAGTGGTGGAGCTATGCGGGATCGAACCGCAGACCTCCTGCGTGCAAAGCAGGCGCTCTCCCAGCTGAGCTATAGCCCCGTTTCTGCAATATGCAGTCTGACACAAATGCGTTGATTAAAAATCTCATTCAGGCAAGGCGGGAACGAAGGAAGTTTACTCGCGTAAACGACGACGTTTCCAACGACGCATCAATGAGATTTGGTGGGTCTGAGTAGACTCGAACTACCGACCTTACGCTTATCAGGCGTACGCTCTAACCACCTGAGCTACAGACCCATCGCATTTGTCTCTTTTCGTCTATCAAGCAATCTGTGTGAACACTCAGCAGGGTAATGTGTCGCTTAGGTAAGGAGGTGATCCAGCCCCAGGTTCCCCTAGGGCTACCTTGTTACGACTTCACCCCAGTCATGAACCACACCGTGGTAAACGCCCTCCCGAAGGTTAAGCTATCTACTTCTGGTGCAGCCCACTCCCATGGTGTGACGGGCGGTGTGTACAAGGCCCGGGAACGTATTCACCGTGGCATTCTGATCCACGAT